>JBDZVC010000032.1:0-30165 GCA_040255475.1 Phyllobacteriaceae bacterium
GGAACTCGCAATCGCCGCCGCGCAAAGCCGACACCAGATCGGCCGGCCCGACCGGCTCGGGCGCCTGCTCGATGATCGCGGCGATTTCGATGCCCGCGTCGCGCAAGGCCAGCGCGGCTGTCAACGCTTCCGTCGAAGTTCCAAGCATCACGATGCGCCGGGGCGCAAACGCGCCATGAAGCCTCGCCAGCGAGACTGCTGCCGTCGCGCCCATCACGCCCGGCTTTTCCCAGCCCGGGAATCCAAGTCCCATATCCCGCCGTCCGGCAGCGACGATTACCTGCTCGGCGCCCATCAGCCAGCAGCGTTCCTCGTCATTCAGCCCGACAACCATTCCGGGCAACCAGCCGACGCCCGAACCATTGCCATAGAGGCCCCAGCAGGCCGTGCCGAGCCGGACATCGACGCCGGCCCCGAAGGCAGCCTCGATTTGCGGCATGGACGCAATAAAGGACTCCATCATGGCGTTGCGGTTGCGCGCCGCGCCCGTCATCCCCTGTCCGTAGTGCTGCGGCACCTCCTCGCCCATCGCCTTGAAGGAAACCGGATTCTCGTCGACCAGAACCACAGCGATCCCTCGTCCGGCAGCATCGATCGCGGCCGCGAGGCCGGCAGGTCCGGCTCCGATCACCAGGAGTTGGGTGTGCTCCTCGACATGGAGTTCCCTGCCGGCGACGGATTTCAAATCGATTCTGGATCGTGGGGCCATGCTGGCTTCACTTGCGGACAATGACTGCACTTCTTTGCTGGGGACATTTCACGGGCAGTTCGACCTCACGACCCTTCCCTTCCGGTGGTTCGGCTTGCCCAATACCGTGGGAGGGCAACATCGCCGGTCCAAGAACGCCAACTCCGGTGGAATATCCACATACTGTCGACGTCTATTGCATTCGTCCAATATACGCTGCTGGAGTTTTTCATAGGTGACAGCTATCAATAGGCTTGCAGCTATGAAGCCGTTCCAGCCAGCATGGAGACAGCCAAAGTCATGAGAGCGGGCAGGCGGATAACACGGCACATCATCGAACTGCGCCATATGAGATACTTTCTCGCCGTGGCGGAAGAACTCAATTTCGGCCGGGCGGCCGAGAAACTTGGGGTCGCGCAGCCAAATTTGAGCCAGCAGATCAAGTCGTTGGAGGAGATCGTCGGCGCTCTTCTTTTCGACAGGACGCAACGGTCGGTCCGCTTGACGACCGCCGGCGAGTGTTTCGTCGGAGAAGCACGCGAAGCCTTGGTCCATGCCGAAAACGCGCTCATCGCCGCGAGGCGGGCCGGGCGTGGCGAGATCGGCAGGCTCGCCGTGGGTTATGTCGGATCGGCGACTTACACCGGCGTCCTCGTCTCGATCACGGGGGCTTTTCGCGAAGGCTACCCGGATGTCGAGATCGAACTGGCCGAAATGGAAATGCGAGACCAGATCGCGGCGATCGCCGCGGGCACGCTGGATATCGGCTTCATACGCCCACCGATCGAGCTTCCGATCGGCATTGGCAATTCGCTGCTGATGCAAGAGGAATTGGCCGTTGCCATTTCCGACCGTCATCCGCTCGCGCGTCTTCAGGATATCCCCCTCTCCGCTTTGCGGGAGGAGATATTCATCACGCCGCGCCATGCGGCCAATGTGAGCTTTCACAAGCATACGACGGACGCCTGCCTGGCGGCGGGTTTCAGCCCGCGGCTCGGCCCCCAAGCCGATCATTTCGTAACCGTCGTGAGTATGGTCGCAATCGGTCTCGGCGTTGCGCTGGTGCCTCAGTCCTGCAGGTGCCTGGATCTTCCAGGTGTGTGCTACAGGGCGCTTGCCGGTAAGAAGATACTGGCCGATCTCTCCGTCGCGTACCGGCGCTCCGAGCCATCGCAGCCGGCGCGGACGTTCTTGCGTTACTGCCAGGGGTTTCGCAACGCGAGCCGAAATGCCAGTCGCGTTGCCGGCCCCTCTCCCGTCTGAGGCCCGCGCTGCATGCGGAGGAGCAATCGTCCACGCGTCAGGCCCACCAAACGTCATTCTATGGCGGCTTCAATCAGGAACGGCCCGCTCTTGCACGTCGCGTGACGCCAAAGATCGCCGAACCGATCAATGTTTTCGGCACGCGCGGCTTCCACCCCGAAGCCGCGCGCCAGTTCGACCCATGAAGGAGCGGGGTTATCGAGGGAAAGCATGGCGGCCGCAGTCTCCGAGACGGTGTCCACCCCTACTTTCCGCATTTCGTTCTGCAGGATGCGGTAGGCCCGATTTGCGAACACGACGATGGTGACATCGAGCGCCTCGCGCGCCATCGTCCAGAGTCCCTGCAGCGTATAGAGCCCGCTCCCGTCTGCCTGTAGCGCAACAACTCTGCGTCCGGGGGACGCGATCGCCGCACCGAGCGCCATGGGAATCCCGGCCCCGATCGCGCCGCCGGTCAGTTGGAGATAGTCATGCGGCGCGGCGTCGGCGGAAAGAGCGTAGAACCCACCCGAAGTGATGACCTCGTCACAGACGATCGCTCCCTCAGGCAGGTTCTTCGCCATGATCGCGTTCAGGCCGGCAATGCTCAGCGCGCCTGGGGCAGAGCTCGGAGACAGGGGAGCGTCGTCACGCGGTACGGCCGGCGCACCGATGCGGCGCGCCAGTTCCGCCAACGCCGCCGATGCATCGCCGCCCGGCGGACAAAGAGTCGTCACCGTGCAGCCTTCAGGATGAACAAGGGCCCGCTGTCCTGGATAAGGAAAGAAGGTCGTTGGTACCGTCGCGTCAACGAGAACGAGGCGCCGGGTGCCGGCAAGCATCCTGGTCGCCGGTTCGGCGGCATAGGGCAAGCGGTCGATCGCCACGCGGCCCCGACCGCGCTCGATCCGTGCATTGGCGCCGCGCGCATAGAATCGCGCGCCAGTCCGGCTCGCAATCGCGGCCATGTCGGCAAGCGGCCCGGCCCGCAACGCCTTGCCGGAGAGGATGAACGTGGTCGGCTCACCGACACGAAGCGCAGCGGCGACTTCGTTCTGCGTGTCTTCCAACGGTGCCGCAGGAGCCTGCTTCGCGGCGGCCGGGGATTGCTGGGGATCGTCACATTCCGACCAGGTGACGTCGGCGCCGACCGTCAGCGTCGCGATGCCTCTTGAGGCAGCATCGATCGCAGCGATCATGACGCCGGGCAGCTCCGAGGTCTCCCGTATTTCGCCCACCCAGTCGGACATCGGGCGCGCCAGACTGCCGATATCGCTGGCAAGCGGCGCGTCCAGTTCGCGATGTTCGGCGTTATAGTCACCGACCAGGTTCAGGATGGGCGTGCGAGCCCGGCGCGCGTTATGAAGATTGGCAAGTCCGTTGGCGAGGCCGGGACCTAGATGCAGGAGCGTCACGGCCGGGCGATCGGCCATACGGCCGTAGCCATCGGCCGCACCCGTCGCCACGTTCTCTTGCAGGCAAAGGATGCCGCGGATCGAGGGCGCGCGATCGAGCGCGCTCACAAGGTGCATTTCCGAGGTGCCAGGATTCGCGAAGCACGTCGTGATGCCGGCGTCGGCAAGCCGCGACCAGATAAGATCAGCGCCCCGCATCGTCCGTCTCGGTCGGTACCGGTCGCTCCAGCGGCATCGCCAGCAGCAGGCTGCTCTGGCACTTGCCGTGGACGTCAAGGGCAAGGGTCCGTGTCACGTTCTCGCCGAGCGGGCGGCGCAGAACGAAGTTGAGTGCCGGCAGGTTCGGCAATTCGTAGCGTTCCGCCGCCCCGTCGGCAAAACCGAGATAACCGCAGACGACCGAGCTCGTCAGGCGTTCGCGCAGCCATTCATAATCGGCGTCGCGATAAGGGAAGACGGCGATCTGGACAATATCGCCCTTGTCGCCGGTACGGGCATGGGCAACGTCACGAAGCAGCATGCGAAAACTCGAAATGAATATGCTCTGACAACATCGAGCGGGAGACCATGAGCGGCGCGACGGCAATCACCTCGCGCCATGTCTTGGTACATCCGCCGCCGCCGGCAGGGCCGTTGGTATAGAGCGACTCCACTTCCTCGCCGATGGCGCGCGCTGTGACCTCGTCGTCCACGCGAGCCGAGACCCGGATGCGCAACTCGTCGGGAGGAGCATTCAGGCGCACCGCAACGGCTCTGGCGTCGATGGAATCCACTCCGATGATATCGTAGCGCGCTTCCCGCGGGCGGATACCGCGCAGTTCCAGCCGGTCTCGCACGATGGCGAGCGCAGCCCGCGCCCGCGCATCTGCGCCAGGTCCGGCATAGGATAATTGCCCCTCACCTACATAGCCGTCGAAATAGCCGACCGAAGCCTTCAGCATGTCGGGCCGACGGCGTCCCGTGGCGCCCGCCATGCGCACCCGGTCCCCGCCGAGTTCAACGAAAGTCACATCACGGCAATCCGCAGTCACGTGCGGCTGCAGATAGGCACCGGGGTCGAGGATCTCGTAGAGCAACTGCTCCTTGCATGTCTGGGGCCGGATACAGCCGCCCGTGCCAGGCACCTTGCCGAAAACAGCGGTCCCGTCTTCCGAGACGTCCGCAAAGGGGAAGCCCAGCCTGGCCAGATCAGGAACATCCTTGAATCCGGGATCGGCGAAATAGCCGCCGGTCAATTGTCCCGCGCATTCAAGGAGATGCCCGACAAAAGTGGCCTGGCCGAGCCGTCCCCAATCCTCGTCGCGCCAGCCGAACTCGTGAGCGAGCGGCGCGACGAAGAGCGCCGGATCGCTGACCCGCCCAGTCAGCACGATGTCCGCGCCCTGCCGCAGCGCTTCGCGAATACCGTCTATGCCGGAATAGACGTTCGCCGACACGATGCGGTTATGGGGCGGGAAATTCTCGGGCAGTTCGATGCCGGGATTTGGGCCGCTGATATCGGAGAGGAGCTCAGCCAGTATATCGTCGCCCATCACTGCTGCGATACGCAGGCCGTCGAAACCCATTTCGCCCGCCACCCTGGCTGCTGCCCGCGCCGCGCCGAGCGGGTTCGCACCGCCCATATTGCTGATGATGCGGGTCCCGTTGCGCCGGCAGCCCGGCAGCACCGCACGTAACCTTGCCTCGAGCATCGCGTCGTAACCGGCGTCCGGATTGCGCCTGCGTTCGGCATGTGCAAGCGCGATGGTCCGCTCCGCCACGCATTCGAAACACAAATAGTCAAGATGCCCTTCTTCGGCCAATTCCCGCGCCGGCTCGATGCGATCCCCCGCATAGCCCGCTCCGGCGCCGAGCCTCACGGTTTTCCCGCTCACGCCAGACATCACTTCCGTCCGTCGGCATGCGGCGTGCCGGAGAGGCCCAGATCGGATTCGAGGCCGCCCGTACCGGCACCGTCGCCGTCCTTCACCGTTCCAAGCATCAGATCCGCTATCTGGCTCGCACGCTCGATACCCAGCGATTTCAGACCCCTGGCCGCACCGATCTTGTCGGCGCTGGCATAGTGCTGGTTGAGCTTGTATTTCGGCTCCACGCGATCGGCCTGTATCTCGAACGCAATGATGTGCGGCAGGAGTTTCTGTCGCCGCTCGGGGCTGTAGCCCGCAAGATTCCATTGGCTGGGCAGCCTGCTCTCGTTCTCGATGACGAGGTCGTCCACGATCCGGCTAACGGCCGCATCCTCCGGCATGAACCGGACTTTTCCGGAAACATGCACCACCACGTAGTTCCAACTGGGTGCTGCGGGATTCCCCGGCATGTACCATTGTGCGGAGACGTAGGCATGCGGGCCGTTGAAGATCACCGTTGCATCGGGGGATTCCTGCAAAGCGCCGACATGCGGATTGGCCCGGGCCATATGGCCTCGGATACGCTTGATGCGGTCATCCTCGATGTCGATGAGAAGCGGCAGATGGGAGACGCAGATCTCGCCGTTCAAGGTCGAGATGACAGTGCCGAATCCGAGATCGCGAGCGAGGGAGGCTGCATCCTTCTCAGTGTAGGGCGTTTCGAAGCGAGGTGGTCGATAAAACATGCGCTGCCTCCGTCTCAACGGCTGAAATTCGGGTAGTGCCGGCGAGCGAATTCGGACGAGATAATGCCGTCGGCCAGATCGTTCTTGATCGACTCCGGTCTGCGCGCCGAAGGGTCTCCCCAGCCCGCTCCGCCACCTACCGACAATTCCACGACGTCTCCCTTCTTCAGGGGCACCACCGCAGTGGCCGGAAATTCCAGTAATTCGTTCCCGCGATGGACCTTCAGCGAACCCATCCCCCCTTCCATGCCGCCGTTCCGTCCGCGCGGTGCAAAGCGGAAATGATCGGAATAGAAGCTGAGCGTCACGCCGTCCTCCAGCACCTCTATGGCGCGGGAGAAGCCAAGCCCGCCACGCCATTGGCCGGCGCCGGACGAATCCTGCACCAGCTTGTAGTGGCGCATGCGGATATGCGGATGGATCTGCTCGATCGCCTCGATCGGCGTGTTGCGGGAGGAACTGAGGATTCCCGCCAGCGCATGGGCGCCGTCGTAGTTCACTCCGGCTCCATAGCCGCCGCCGAGCACGTCACCATAGATGCGCACCCGTCCTCCGGTCGTCGTCTGCGTAAGGTAGAGGCCGGTCGTGCTGTTGAACCCGTCCGAGGGCACACGTTCTGGTATGGCCTGGGCGAGGGCCGCATAAACGGCGTCCGCTGCCCTGTAAGACGCCTCGATCCGCGCACGCACCGGCTTGCCGGGGTCGGGATTGAGAATGGAGCCCTGCGGCAGCCGGATGTCGAGCAGGTTCATCAGCCCATCATTGGCGGGAATATCCTTGTCGGCCAGCACGCTGCGCACCGCCGAGACGATGGCGGCAAGCGAGGAGGAGCGGGAGGAATTGAACATGGAATTCACCTGCGGGCAGGTGCCCGCGAAATCCAGCGTCATCCGTCCGGACGCGACCGTAACCTTCACCTTGACGACAAGCGGTTCGCCGCCGCGAACGTCGGAATCGACTTGGCCCGACCCTTCCCAGGACCCGTCCGGGATGGTGTCCAGCGCCGCCTGCATCCGGCGCTCCGAATAGGAAAGGGTCTCGCGCATGGCCTGGCGTAGGAGCGGGGCGCCATAGCGGACGGCGAGTTCGCGCATGCGCGACATTCCAATACGGTTGGCCGCGAGTTGTGCGTAGAGGTCGCCCCGCCCGAGTTCGGCGGTACGGATATTGGCGAACAGCATGCGATCGACCGGCCCGTCGAAAAGGTCGCGCTCCACGTCGATCAGCAATGGCGGGATGACGATGCCTTCGGAGATCAGTTCGCCGGCATCAATGTTGATGCCGGCGCCACCGCCGCCAATGTCGAGGTGATGCGCCGTATTCCCGGCCCAGCCGAGCAGTTCGCCATCCGAGAGGATTGGCTGGAAGAGGATGAGGTCGTTCAGGTGCTGGCCGCCCGCATAGGGATCGTTGAGCAGGATCGCCTGCCCCTCGCCTATGCAGGAGAGGTCAAGCTGACGGGCTGCTGCCTGGAAAGCCTGGCTGAGGCCGCCATTGTGGATCGGGATCATCTCGGCCTGCACAACGACGTTGCCCTCGGCGTCGAGAAGAGCGGTCGAGCAGTCGCGCGCCTCGCGCACGATCGTCGAAAAGGCGGATCGCACAAGGATAGCACCCATTTCATCCGCGATGGCGCGGATCGCGTTTGTCAGGATCGCAAAGGTGATCTGGTCGCTGCTCACTCATTCGCCCCATTGCTTGCGCCGCTCGCGCGGCGGCCGGGTTCCTTGCCGAACATGTTGACTGGATAACGCGCCGGGATAAATTGCTGAAATTGAAAGTTTGGCTTAATTAATCGAGGAAACCGCATGAAACTTTCCAGCGAGGATCTGCGGACATTTTTGGCGCTCGCGGAAGAAAAGAGCTTCACGCGCGCCGCGGCGCGCTGCAACAAGTCCCAATCCGCGTTCAGCTCCCGCATTCGCGCCATCGAGGACATGCTCGGCGCACGGCTTTTCGATCGCACCACCCGCAACGTCGAGCTGACCGTCGAGGGCAAGATCTTCCAGGATTCCGCCCGCCAGCTCTTCGGCGAATTCTCCGATATGGTAAACAACTTCCGCGACTACGCGGCGCGCCGCAAAGGCCGGGTCTCGATCGCCGCCCTGCCGTCCGTGAGCTCCGCATGGCTGCCGCTGGTCTTCCGGCGCTTTCGCGACGAAAATCCGGGTATCGAGCTCTCGCTCAGCGACACGCTTTCCGAGCGTTGCTTGGAACTGGTCCGCAACGGGTCCGCCGACATAGCGATCACCTCCGCGACGAAGAACGACAGCGATCTTGAAACCGCCATGCTCGGATCGGAGAATTTTTTCCTCGTCCACCGCCGCGACCATCCGCTCGCCAGTCTGGACAATGTAGACATCACCGGCCTCGCCGGCCAGGATTTCGTCCACCTGATCACCAACAGCAGCGTACGATTCCAGGTTGACGCGGCGCTGCATCCGCAGATCGTGCGCACGACGCTGGAAGTGCGCTACCTTGCCACCGTCGCGACGATGGTGGCGGCCGGCATGGGCGTGACCGTCGTCCCGGGGCTCACATTGCCGCATTTCCAAAATCTCGACCTCACCATCCGCCCGATCCGCATCCCCGGCTTCGAACGGCCTATCCATCTGGTCCGTCGCCGCGGCCACCGGTTCTCGGTTGCAGCCGACGCGATGTATCGCTTTCTTCTTCAGGATCGCTCGACCTTCATCCGCCTTCTGGAAGCTGGCAGCGCCGAGGCGACTGCTTTCACCAGCCGGGAGTACTGACCGGGCGTCTCGACACGCCCAGTCGACGCGATGGCCAAACCAGCTCAGCGCTCGATGGTCACGCCCCAGAAACGTGGAATCCGGGCGCCCCATGGCTCGTAGCCCTTGAGCTTGTCGGTATAGGCGGAGGTCACCTCGCCGCTTGCCCACACAAGCAGAGCGGGGTCCTTCATGTAGAGTGCCTGCAGTTTCTCGTAGATCGGCCTGCGGGCGGCGACCGGCGCAGTGATCAGTTCGGTCACCAGCTTGCGTGCTTCCGGATTGCCCCAGATCTTCGACGGATTTTCAGAGCGGTCACCCGTCAGCCGGTCGATAATCAGGGCCGGATCGAGGGTCGGCGCATAGTTGAACGTCATCATGTCGTATTGGCCGTTGTAGTATTTCGGCAATTGTGCGGCGAACTCCAGCACCTGAAGATCGGCATTGACGCCAACGGCCTGAAGCATGGCCTGAACGGTAACGCCCGTCTCGTACATGATGGGGTAGTTCTTGTTGGTGACGATCGTCACTTTTTCGCCGTTGTAGCTCGCCTTCTTCAGCAGCACCTGCGCCTTTTCGGGGTCGTATGTGAAGCCGTTGTTCTTAGCGATATCGTAGAATTCCGAACTGGCAGGAATGAGCGAGGAACTCGGCGTGGCGTAGCCTTCCGTCAATGCCAGCGTCAGTTGCTTGCGATCGAGCGCATAGTTCATGGCCTGGCGGAATTCCGGCTTGTCGAGGATCGGACCGTGCGCCTGGATCGGCAACGTGTAGATCGACGGCGTCTGGGCGCTGACGAGCTTGATCCCCTTGGCCGCCTCGAGTTGTTTTGCATAACGGAGCTCGATGCGCGGCCAGATGTCCACTTCCCCTGAGACCAGCGCTGCGTAGGTCGCCGCCGGATCAGGGATATCGACGAAGATGATCTTGTCGATCAGGGCCTCCTTCTTGCCGGCATAGCCGTCCATCGGCTCCGAGCGCGGCTTGTAGTCCTTGTACCGGACCAGGGTTATGTCGCGTCCGGGCCGGATCTGCTCCACCTCGTAGGGACCTGTGCCGACCGGCCGATTGCCCTTGCCGCCGGCATCGACCAGGGCTGGCGCCATGATGCCGGCCTCGCCGCAATCCGAACGCGCCATCTGCGTTAGGAATTCACCTGCCGGCTTGTCCAAGGTGAAGGTGACCTCAAGCGGTCCCGTTGCTTTGATTGAATCGACCTTGATGTGGTCCGATCCGTTGAAATAGCTGACACATCTCCAGCCGTTCTTGGCATCGAGCAGGAAGTTCCACGATTTCGCCGCGGCTGCGCCGTCGAGCGGTTCTCCGTCGTGGAACTTTATCCCGTCGCGCAGCGTGAACACGTAAGTGCGGCCGTCGTCGGAGACTCTGGGCAGGTCCTTGGCGAGCATGGGCGCCACGGTGCCGTTTTCGGTCCAGGTCACCAGACCTTCATATATGTGCGAGATCGGCGTGACCGTCTGCGGACCTGTGCTGCCGGCAGGTATGAAAGAGCCCATGTCGCCGGCGTTGGCGACCCTGAGTTCGGAGGCAGCAGCCGGAAAGACGGAAGCAAGCGCGATCAATGCCGCCCCGATGAATTTCTCGTATTTCATGATACCGTATCCCCTTCTGGTTCTGGTCTTACTTGGATTGAATGCGTGGCCGCTCGTCGAAAGACCGGAGCGGCGACGATCAGCCTCCTGGTGAAATCGTGCGAGGGCGCCGCAAAGATCGCATCGGTATCGCCCTCTTCGACAATCCGGCCGCTATCCATGACGACGATGCGGTTGGCGATCTGCTGCACCGCCGCCAGGTCGTGAGAAATGAAGATGCAGGTGAAGCCATGGCGTGCCTGCAGATCGGCGAACAGGTCGAGAATCTGGCGCTGCACAGTCATATCCAGGGCGGATATGGGCTCGTCCGCGACGATCAGTTCCGGGCGGCGGACGATCGCGCGCGCGATCGCGACGCGCTGGCGCTGGCCGCCGGAAAGCTGGTGCGGCAGGCGCCCGGCAAACGCCGCCCCGAGGCCGACCTCGTCGAGGGTGGCCGCAACGCGCCGGTCGGCCTCGGCGCGGCCGAGATCGGGATCGCCACGCAGGGCCTCACGCACGATCGCTCCGACGCGCATCCGTGGATCGAGGGAAGAAAAGGGGTCCTGAAAAACGATCTGGCATTGCCGCCGGAAGGAAACGAGCCGCCGGTCGGGCTCGCGCGTGATATCGCGCCCGCGATGCAGGATGCTGCCCTCGTCCACATCCGTCAGGCGAAGCAGCGCGCGACCGAGCGTCGTCTTGCCCGAGCCGGAAGCACCGACGATCGCCAGGGTCTCGCCGGCACGAATGCGGAGCGACACCCCGTCGAGTACGGGGCGCGCGTCAGGCTTGCGGCTGTAGGTGAGGCGCACGTTCTCACCTTCGAGGATGACATCGCCGTTCCGGGATTGCGGCGAATGGGCGACAAGCTTGGGCACCGCGTCTATCAGGCGCCTCGTATAACCGTCGCGCGGGGTGTCGATGACGCGGCGCACGGACCCCGCCTCCACCACCTTGCCGGCCTTCAGCACGACGACATCGTCGGCGTAGTTCGAGACAAGACCCAGATCGTGCGTGATAAGGAGCACCGCCGTTCCGCTCTCGCGCACCAGTTCGGTCATCGTATCCAGCACGTCTCTTTGGCTAAGGCTGTCGAGCGCGGTCGTCGGCTCGTCCGCGATCAGCAGGCGAGGCTCCAGCAACATGACCGAGGCAAGCATGATGCGTTGGCGCATCCCGCCGGAGAACTGGTGCGGATAAGCGGCGAGGCATCCTTCCGGATCTGGGATCCGGATGCGCTTCAGCATCGCGATCGAGCGCCTGCGAATCTCGTCCGCGGAAATATCGCGATGCGTGCGCAGTCCCTCGGCCATCTGTGCGCCGATCCGCATCGCCGGGTTGAGGGAAACCAGCGGCTCCTGGAACACCATGCCGATTTCGGAACCGCGCAAGTTCCGCATCGCCTTTTCGGAGAACCCTTCGATAGGCCGTCCGAGATAGGAGATGGTTCCACTCCTCTGCGCGAGCCCATGCGGCAGCAGGCGCAGGATGGAACGGCCGATGAGCGTCTTGCCGCTGCCGGATTCCCCGACAAGCGCCACGAACCGGCCGGCTCCGGCTTCAAGGCTGACGCCGCGCACCAGTTCCCGCTCATTGTCGGCGGTGATGCGCAGATCGCGGATCGACAATATGTTCGCGCCGTCGTTCATGCCGTCGCCGTTCTCGGGTCGAGCCGGTCGCGCAGGGCATCGCCCAGCAGGTTGGCGGCGAGCAGCGTCATGGCGATGAAGAGGCCCGGAAACACGGAGAGCCAGGGGGCGCTGTCGAGATAGGGCCTCGCGGTCGACAGCATGTTGCCCCATGTGGGCGCGGGCGGCGGGATACCGAGGCCGAGAAAGCTCAACGCGCTTTCCACCAGTATCGCCCAGCCGAACATCGAGGTCGCAAAGACGGCGATCGGCGTCAGCGTATTGGGCAAGACATGACGCAGCATCGTATAGACGGAGCCGTTGCCGAGCGCACGGGAGGCCTCGACGAATTCACGCTCGCGCAGCGAGAGGACGGCCGCGCGAACTATGCGCACGACCTTCGGCGTATAGGCGGCGGTCAGCGCCAGGATGATCCCGGTCTTGCCGGCACCGATCAGCGCCACGAGGCCCAGCGCCAGAAGGATGCCCGGGAAGGCGAGCAGTGCATCGTTGAACATCATAAATATGCGATCGACCCAGCCTCGATAGAAGCCGTTCACGAGACCGAGTATCGTGCCGAGCGTGGTTGCCCCGATCACGGTGGCGGTTGCGAGGATCAGGCTCGTGCCGCCGCCGAGCATCATGCGGCTCAGCACATCGCGGCCGAACTCGTCGGTCCCGAATGGAAATGCTCCGGAAGGGCCCTGGAGGCGGTGCATGATGTCGAGCTTCAAGGGATCGCCCGGCGTCCAGAAGAGCCCGGTGACCGAAAGAACGAGGACGACCACGCCCAGCACGCTGCCGAGAAGCAGATTGAGCTTCCACTTTGTGCCGCGACGGGCGCTCATCGTTCCGCCGTCCTGGGATCGAAGAGCGGATAAAGAAGGTCCACGACCAGGTTCAGCAGGACGTAGGTAAGCGCGATGAAAAGCAGGCAGCCCTGAATGACCGGATAGTCGCGCGCCGCAATCGATTCCACCAGAAGACGGCCGAGACCAGGCAGGGTAAAGACGGTCTCGACGACCGCGCTGCCGCCGAGCAGCGTCCCGACGACCATGCCGATCAGCGTCCAGGTCGGGCCGAAGGCGTTAGGCAGCGCATGACGCAGCAGGACGCGCCGCTCGCTGAGGCCCTTGGCGCGGGCGTGGGTAATGTATTCCAGCCGCAGGACCTCGATCGTGCTTGCGCGCGCCATGCGTGTCAGCACGCCGACCTCTACGAAAACGAGCGCAAGAACGGGCAGGACCAGATACTGCCAGGCTCGAGCCGGATCCTCGCCGAAGCCGACATAGCCGACGATCGGCAGCCAGCCGAGCCAAATGCCGAAGACCAGCAACAACAACATGCCGACCCAGAAGCTCGGCAACGACAGCCCGAGCGTCGCGAGAATGACGATCGACAAATCCCAGATGCTGTTTTGCCGCCAGGCCGCAAAAAGCCCCGCGAGGACCGCGATGACCGAAGCAATGGCTACAGCTATGAGGATCAGGAGCGCTGTCAGGGTAAAGCGATCCCAGATCAGCGGCAGCACCGCCTCATGCGTAACCAGGGAGTGCCCAAGGTTGCCTTTCAGCACCTGTCCGATCCACAAGATGTATTGAACCGGCAGCGGGCGATCGAGACCCAGTTGGGCGCGCACGGCCTCGATGGTGGCCTTGCTGGCGCCCTCCCCGAGGATCAGCATTACCGGGTCGCCCGGAATGGCACGGATCATCAGGAAGACCACCAGAGAGACCAGGATCACGGTGGGTATGATGAGTCCGACGCGTCTGGCCAGGAACATCATAGATCCCTGCCTCCGGGAGCGTTGCGCCGGAGTGTCCGCAACTCAGGTCTTCCGGATCAGGAGAAGATCGCTGGTCGGCAGGCACTCGGCGGTCCAGTGGGGCGGAACGAAAGTGGTGGAAGTGCTTTCCTCGATCACCACCGGCCCGTCGAGTTGTTCGCCGACTTTGATCAGCCCGCGCTCTATGAAAGTCGCCTCGAGCCGTTCGCCGTTGAGGGTGATCATCCCGGTCGCGCGCTCGGCGCCGACTCTGGCCTTGGTCGGCGTCGATACCGTCTCCCTGTTCCTCTGCACGATACGCGCCCGGCGGTTGACCACCTGCACGCCGAGCGTATCGCGCGAATAGCCGTAGCTGCGCCTGTGCTGGTCCTCAAACGCGCGGCGCAGTTCTTCGGCGCTGCAATGGCCCACGTCGCGCGACCACACCGCCAGTTCGAATCCCTGGCCTGCATAGCGAAGATCGAGGCCTATCTCGATCTCGTAACTGCCCGGCTCCAACTCGAGTTCGGCGGCCACACGGTCGCAACGCCGGGTGAGCTCACTCCGAACGTTCTCATCGAGAGCGTCGTCGCCCAGCGCCTCGACATGCGCCTCGACCACGTCGACGATCAGGTCGGCGACAAGCAGGCCGAAGGCGCTCAGGATACCGGGCGACCACGGAACGAGAACTCGGCTCATTCCGACATCCTCGGCCACCATGGCACCATGGAGCGGCCCGCCGCCGCCGAAGGCCACCAGTGTGAAACTGCGGGGGTCGATGCCGCGAGCCGTCGAGACGAGGCGCACGGCCGATGCCATATTGTTGTTGACCATCCGCAGGATGGCGTCCGCGCGCGCGTCGAGCGGCGTTGCCATGTCGAGGCTGGCAATCGCTTTCTCGGCGAGGTCGCCGCGCAAATGAAGCTTTCCGGAGAAGAACTGTTCGGGCCGCAACAGGCCGGCGATCGCCTGTGCGTCGGTGACCGTCGGCCGTGTGCCGCCCCGGCCGTAGCAGGCCGGACCGGGCAATGCCCCGGCACTGGCCGGTCCGACCGTCAGGAAGCCGCCCGTATCGACCGTGGCTATGCTGCCGCCGCCGGCGCCAACTGTGACCATGTCGATAGCGGTGGTGCGGATCGGCAGGCCGTCCACGGTGAGTTCCTGGACGACCTGGGCTTCCAGCCCAGGCATGATCGCCACATCCGTGCTGGTGCCGCCCATATCGAGCGTCAGCACGTCCTCTATCCCGTTGCGGCGGGCGAACCAGGAAGCGGCACGGACGCCGGCGGCAGGGCCGGAAAGGAGCATGCGCACCGCATTGGAACCGGCCGCACCGGCAGGCATGATGCCGCCGTTGGATTGCATCAATTGCAGCGAGCGGCCGTAGCCCTTCTCCTTCAGGCCCGTCTGAAGCTCCGCCACATAGCGCTGTACGACGGGACCTACGAACGCGTTGACCGACGTGGTGACCGAGCGTTCGTACTCGCGGAACTCGGGCGAGACCTCGTGGCTCGCAAAAACCTCGATCCCGGGCGCGAGTTTCCGGATCGTCGCAGCAAGGTACTTCTCGTGCTCCGGATTGCAATAAGCGTGGAGCAGGCAGATGGCGACCGCCTCGACCCCCTGCTCCATCAGCCTTGCGATGACGTTCCGCACCGCATCCTCGCGCAAGGGCTCGAGTATGGTGCCATCGGCGGCGATCCGTTCGGGCACTTCATGGATATGCCTGCGCAGAACGGGTACCCGTGGCTTCCTGTAGAAGGAGGTATAGATGTTGCCGAAACGGTCATGGGTGCCGATCTCGACGATGTCCCGGAACCCTTCCGTGGTGATCAGCCCGGTCAGCGCGCCGGAGCGCGTCAAAAGGGCGTTCGTGGCAACCGTGGATCCGTGGATGAAACGTTCGACTGCCGACAGCGGAATCCCCGCCTCGCCGACGGCGTCCATGACCGCCTGATGGATGCGCTCAGGAGTGGAGGGTACCTTGCCCGTCTGCGCCAGCCCGTCTCCGCTCACCCAGACGAGGTCCGTAAAGGTACCCCCGATTTCCACGCCCACTTTCATGGCAACTCCCTTTGCCACCAACGATAGGGCATCGGTTATGATTTTATAATCCGGAAGTTCTGAACTATTTATCTGCTGAATCGATAAGCGGGCGGCATCGCCGGCCTTCATAAGTGCGAATTATTACTAACGACCGGCGAGCGCACTGGACCTGATCATCATCCATGAGCAAAATGATAGCCGTCTTCCATCCGTTCCGCACCTAACGCGGCAAGCGCCCGAAAGGCTGATGAATAAGATGCCTCACGACGTTTCGCACTGCCGCGCGTACTGATTGATCGTGCTGCCACTCCTCAGTGATATCACGGTGCTCGATCTGAGTTCCATCGTCATGGGTCCTATGGCCACCCAGGCGCTCGGCGACCTCGGCGCGGACATCATCAAGATCGAGCCGCCGGATGGGGACCTGGCCCGCGCATCCGGCACGCTCGGGCCTGACGGCACGGGTGCGCTTTTCGCAAACAACAACCGCAACAAGCGCTCGATCGTGCTCGACCTGAAGAACGAGGACGATCGCAACGTTCTCGATCGGATGGTCATGCATGCTGACGTCTTGCTGCACAATTTACGGCCTGCAGCCGCCAAGAGGCTCGGACTGGATTCCGGCCGTCTGCTCGCGCTCAATCCCCGCCTGGTCCATTGCATAACGGTGGGTTACGGGTCCGATGGACCCTTCGCCGAAAGGCCAGCCTATGACGACGTCATCCAGGCGGCAGCAGGGCTCGCGTCTCTACCGTCGGAGACGGGAGGGGGGCCTGCATTCGTCCCCAGCATCGTCGCCGATAAAGTGACCGGACTGTACGCGGTCCAGGCGGTTCTCGCCGCGCTGCACCGAAGGGAACACATCGGACAAGGCTGCGCGGTCGAAGTCCCCATGTTCGAATGCCTTGTATCCTTCCTTTTCAACGAGCATTTGGATGCAGCCAGCTTCGGAGAAAACGCCGTTCCTGGTTACAGGCGCCTTCTGACCGAGTACCGCAGGCCGCATGCCACGGCCGATGGATTTCTGGCGGTCTTGCCCTATTCCGAGGCCCATTGGCGTCGCACGCTGAAGGAGTTCGGACGCCAGGACATACTTGACGCCGGCTGGTACTCGACGCCCGCCGGACGCAATGCTCACTCGGCCGAGCTTTATCAGGCCATATCCGAGTGCCTGGCCGAACAAGAGACGAGTCATTGGATTGATCGGTTCGAAGAACTGGACATCCCCTATTCCCCCATCAATTCGATGCGTTCGCTTCTCGACCACCCTCACCTGGCGGCAAAGGAATTCTTTCGGCCGCGCGACAACACCGCGGGACGCGTACGCTCCGTGCCGCAGCCCGTGCGCTTTTCCGGCATGGAGGAAGCACCCGACAGGGCCGCGCCACGTCGTAATGCGGACATGCAGGAAATCCTGGCGCAATTCGGATTCGGCGAGGACGAGATCGCGCGGATCTCGAAAGGCGGAGTTCCTTGAGTTCGGCTTAGAGCTGCGCAAACACCCCTGCGGCAGCCGACAGCGCGCCCTCTCCGTGACGAATTCCGAGCGCCTTCATACCGGCTTCCATGGCGCCGAGCACGCCCAGCGTCATATGCGCGTTGACATGCCCCATATGGGCTACGCGCAGAAAGGCGTCCGCAGCGGGTGTGCCTTTCTCCGCCATCCCTATACCGAGGCCAAGCGTCACGCCGGCGTTTTGCGCCACCCATGCGCGCAACGCAGTGGCCATCGGCGGATCGAAACGCGCCGTCGTCACGGCGTGCGAGCGGAAGGCCGGGTCGGCGATGTTGAGGTCAATGCCGCGCGGAGCACCCTTTACGTCACCCCAGGCGTCGAAAGCCGCCCAGATGGCCCTCGCCAGTTGCCGATGGCGTGCCCAGACATTTTCCAAGCCTTCCTCACGCAGGATCATCCCCAAGGCGGTCCTCAGTCCGAAAAGGCTGTGGGTAGGCGCCGTACCGCCAAAGAGTTGGTAGAACTCGGCCGCTTCGGCTCGCTCGGTCCAATCCCAGTAAGGCGTTCGCAGACGCGCTTTCGCACCAACCTGTTTCGCCTTGCTGTTCAGCCAGACGAAGCCAAGACCGGGTGGAACCATAAGCCCTTTTTGGCTTGCCCCAACCGCCACATCGACACCCCAATCGTCCATTTCGAAGCGCTCGCAGCCTATAGACGCGATGCAATCCACGACCAGCAGCGCGGGGTGGCCGGCATCGTTCAGGGCGGCGCGCACGTCGCGCACGTCGTTGCGAACCGAACTCGACGTGTCGACATGCGTCATGACGACCGCGCGGATGCCGTGTCCCGTGTCGGCTCTCAACGCCTCGGCGACGCGCCCGGGATCCACTGAGTCGTGACGGCCGAAGTCGAGTCGATCGACTTTCACGCCCAGTCGTTCGATTGATTGTGCCCATCCTTCGCCAAAGCGGCCGGTCACTAATACCAACGCTTTATCACCGGGACTGAACAGATTGGTGTTGACTGCCTCCCAGGCGCCATGACCGTTCGCGATATAGATTGCCACATGGTGAGCCGTGCGGGCCACGGCCCGCAGATCATGGAGCACGCCTGGCATCATATCCGGCAATTCGCCGGCGTAGATGTCGGGCGAGCCCCTGTGCATCGCCGACAGCACGGCATCGGGAACAACGGACGGACCCGGAATGGCGAGATATGTGCGCCCGGTGGAAAAAGTCATTGTTCAAGCCCCAACTTGCAAAGAATGCCGGAATCGCCATGAGGCCGAGCCCCCGGCAGACAGGTTCGATCATACCAGAGCGTGTAATGCGGTTTTCCGACGAAAGGCAACTCACTCCGCTGCCGGCTGATATTCTATAGGCGTATAGGAGAGTTCCGGATAGCCGAACGCCTTGGGGCCGACCACCTGCAAAGCCCTCTCGCTTCTTATCAGCGGATGGGCCGGCATTCCTATGATCGCGACCCGCTGGCCGAAGCGCAGCATTTCCGTCGTTATCGGCTCGCCGGTTTCCAGTTCCAGGTTCATGATGAGGTCCGGCACCATCACCTTGGGCTCGCCATCGACCCACAGCACGAGGTTCTCGTTCTGGATGGCGATGCGTCCCTCGCATCCATTCCATTCGTCTATTCCCTCGAGCAGCGCATGACCGCGCGTAAAGCCGCCTTTCAGTTCGCGACGAACGTCGACGATCTTGCCGGTGAAGAAGAGAGCGCCGCCAGTCTTCTCCACCACCCGCTCGATGACGTTCCGGCGCTTGGCGCGTGCATCGAGGATTGCGGCACCGATTTCGATCGCTTGCGTGACCGTGTTGGGCACCGCGGTGCGGCGGACGAATTCCATCGGCAGCGGCGCGCCTGCCGCGCCGGCGCCCGCCCCCATGTTGACCGTCATGCTGCGCAGGAAACGCTCCTGTGTCAGCGGGTCGGCGAGTTCCTTGAAGACGACGACATTACCCTTCGCATCGGCAAGCGCCGAAAGCAGCGAGGTTTCGCCGTAGATGGAGAAGGTCTCCATCTGGACCTCCGGGAAGGCCCTGCCCATGCCGTCCCCGTCGAGGACCGGCAGGCCGGCCTGTCCGGCGGTGATGATCGGCGCCATGGCATTGGCGCCGCCGATTTCAGCCGCGATCAGTGCCGCCATGCGGACCCCGGTCACCTCCTCGATGGCGCGAAGCGCGCGCAGGCATTCCTCGCCTTGCGATATCTTCTCGATACCGATGACGGGAGCCCCGATCCCGCCGACGCGCCCGATCCAGGCATCGTCCGGCAATGCGTCCAGCGGCAGGATGCGTACCGATGCGCCCTTGCGCATGATCTCGCGGGCTCTCAGCCTGCCGACATAGGGGTTGCCTCCGCCGCCGGTGCCGAGCACCGCCGCGCCGAGCGAAAGCGGCAGAAGATCTGCCTCCTTAAGTACGTAGCCCTTTTCACCCGACATTCAGCTCTCCAACCGCTTTCACACGAACCCTCGTTGCATTGCCGGGCAGATAGGCCAACGGCACGTCCTCCATGTCCACGATCTCGATGCTCTTGGCTGAGGCGCCAGCCGCGACGGCGGCGTCCTGCGCCTTCTTTCGCGCATCTTCGAGCGCATCTTCGCGGCTTATGTCGGACAGCGAATAAACCCGCTCGACCTCACCGGAAATCTGCGCGATCGCGGCGCCGACAGCATTGGCGACAGCGAAATGATCCGGCTTCACGACCGGAACGTCGCCGATGGCGTCCCCGACCAGGATCGAGCCGCCCCCGACCACGATCACCGGCATGGGCTCCGGCGAGATACGCGCGCGGTCGATGGCGTCATCGAGCATTTCCAGGATTTTCCGTTGGGCCGCCTCGACCAGGTCCGGCGCCAGATGGGCGACCTTGCTACGGTCGCCGAAATCGGCCTTGCCCGCCGCGACCGCAATATCGGACGCTGTAAGGGTGGAGCCCCCGAAAATGAGCGCTTCCTCGGTGATCCGGTAGCCGACCGAGTCCGGCCCGATGCGGATATCCTTGCCGGAACCGACGACCCGCGAACCGCCGCCCAGCCCCATCGAGAAAACGTCGGGCATACGGAAATTCGTTCGTACGCCGCCGACCTCGACCACCATGGAAGCCTGCCGCGGAAAGCCCTTCTTCAGCGAACCGAGATCCGCGGTCGTGCCCCCGATATCCACGACAATGGCCTCCGTAAGCCCTGAGAGAAAGGCAGCGCCGCGCATGGAGTTGGTCGGCCCCGAGGCGAAAGTGAGAACGGGGAACCTCTCTGCGAAGGAATCTTCCATCAGCGTGCCGTCGTTCTGGGTGAGGTAGAAGCGCCCTTTTATGCCGGCCTCGGCAATGGCATCGCGAAAGGCTTAGACGACGTGCCTGGAGAGATCGCGCAGGCAGGCGTTCATGATCGCCGCATTCTCCCGTTCGAGAAGGCCGAGCCGGCCGATGTCGCTCGACAACGTCATGTGCGCATCGGGAAGCTCCGCCGAAAGCACTGCTGCCGCGCGCTTTTCCACCTCGGCGCTGACCGGCGAAAAGACCGAGGTCACCGCGACCGAACGGATGCCCTTGCCGGCGATGTCGCGGGCAATGCGCTTCAGTTCCTCCTCGTCGAGCTCGGAAATGGGGCGCCCGTCGAACTCATTGCCGCCCTTGGCCATGTAAACATGGTTGCCGATCGCCTGCTTCAGATCGTCCGGCCAGTCCACCATCGGGGGCAGGCAGGCGGTCGCCGGCAAGGCAAGGCGGACGGCGGCGGTGGGCGCGAGGTTGCGGCGCTCCACTACCGCGTTGGTGAAATGCGTCGTGCCGATCATGACCACGTCGACCGCCGCCGGCTCGACCCCGGAGGCCTTGAGCACGCTGCGCAGCGCCTCGACAACCCCGCTCATGACATCGCCCGTCGTCGGCACTTTTACGCCCGCTTCCACCCGCTCGCCGTCCATCACGACGGCGTCCGTGTTGGTGCCTCCCACATCTATGCCGATCCTGAGCATGAAACGTCCTTTTCCTTTTATTCGCCGGAAGAGCCCCGACGCAGCGCGATAAGCTGCTCGGCGGTAGGCAGTTCGCCGTCTATGAGCGGCACGGTCGGGCGCCTGGCGGCTTCTTCGTCCGAAATGACGGGAACCGACGCCAGAAGAAGCCGCGTATATTCGTGTCGGGGATTGTCGAAAACGCTCGCCGTCTCTCCGGTCTCCACGATCCGGCCGAGATAGAGCACGCCGACTTTTTCCGCGAAGTTCCGCATCAGGCTGAGATCGTGCGAGATGAAGAGGAAGGTGAGTTCGAGCTCGCGCCCAAGATCGACCAGGAGGTCGATGACTTTCGCCTGTACGGAAACGTCGAGGGAAGAGGTCGGCTCGTCGAGCACGAGGAGCCTCGGCGTCACCGCAAGTGCGCGGGCGATTGCGACACGCTGCTTCTGGCCGCCGGAGAGCTCGTGCGGATAGCGCTCGGCGAACTCCTTCGGCAGCTTCACCATCTCCAGAAGTTCGTCGACCCGGCGCGCGCGATCGGCTCTCGGATATCCGTGCGCATTGAGTGGAACGGAGATCGACTGCCCTATCGTGCGGCGCGGGTTCAGCGAGGCGCCGGGATTCTGGAAAACCATCTGCGCCTTGCCACGGGCACGGCCGGTCCCGGAGCTTGTTATCTCGGCGCCGTCCATAAGGATTTTCCCCGAGGTCGGCCTGGCAAGCCCCATGATCATGCGCGCGATGGTCGACTTGCCGGAGCCGCTCTCGCCGGCCAGCCCATA
The DNA here is from genome assembly GCA_040255475.1 of Phyllobacteriaceae bacterium. Taxonomy (GTDB): domain Bacteria; phylum Pseudomonadota; class Alphaproteobacteria; order Rhizobiales; family Rhizobiaceae; genus Mesorhizobium_L. Next base: position 21,920 of record JBDZVC010000032.1, read on the forward strand.
CACCTGGCCGCGGTCGATGGAGAAAGAGACGTCATCGACCGCCCTCACCTCGCTCTTGATCCGGCCGAAGCCGCTCTTAATCGGGAAAGTCTTGGTGAGGTTGATGACTTCAAGCACGGGCCGGCTCATGGCGCCGCTCCTGCGGTTCCATACCGCTTGCCGCCGGAAAGCCGCGGAACCGCGGCGATGAGCGCCTTGGTGTAATCGTCCTTCGGAGCGCTGAATAGTTGCTGCGTCGGCCCACTCTCGACCACGACGCCTTGGTTCATCACGTAGACATAGCTCGACGTCTCGCGAACCACGCCGAGATTATGCGTGATCATCAGCAGAGCGAGGCCTTGCTCGGTCACCAGATCCTTGAGAAGCTTCAGGATCTGCGCCTGAGTGGTCACGTCGAGCGCGGTGCCCGGTTCGTCCGCGATCAGGAGTTTCGGCTCGCTGAGCAACGCCATGGCGATCAGAACGCGCTGGCGCATGCCGCCCGAAAGCTGAACCGGATAGGCTCCCGCAACGCGCTCCGGCTCGCGCATGCGAACCTGGCCGAGGACTTCCAGCACCCGGCTCCTGCGCTCCTTGCCGCTGCGCAACCGGCCCAGGCGCCGGTCGGCATATTTCAGGATCGTGCCCATCTGGTCACCGACGGTGAAGACCGGATTGAGCGAACTCATCGGGTCCTGGAACACCATGGACATGGCGGTACCGCGTAGCGCCATGCGCTCCTTTTTTGGCATGATGAGGAGATCGCGGCCGTCATAGGAGATGCGGCCCGAAGTGATGGATGCCGGCGGCTGGCGCAACAGGCCCATGATCGCCTTCGTCGTCACCGTCTTGCCCGACCCCGTCTCGCCCACCATGGCGATATGGCCGTGTGCCGGCACGTCCAGCGACACGCCTTTCAGCACGGTGGTGGTGCGCCCGTATGTCGTGAAATCGACCCAGAGGTCGCGCACCGTCAGAAGCGCGTCGCTCATCTCACCTCCTCCACATGGAAGAGATCGCGCAGCCCGTCGCCGAGCAGGATGAAGCCTAGCGCGACGACGAGGATGGCGAGACCGGGCATGACCGATTCCCACCAATAACCCGGCAGATAGGACGCACCCGAGGCGACCATCGTACCGAGATCCGGCGTCGGCGGCTGGATGCCGAGGCCCAGGTACGAAAGCGAGGCGCCGACAAGGATGACGAAGCCGCAGTCGAGCGATGTCTTGACTGCGAGTTGCGAGACGCAATTGGGCAGGATTTCGCGAATGAGGATATGGAACTTGCTGGCGCCCAGCGTTTCCGCTGCCTCGATGAACTCCATGCCGCGAAGCTGTCGCGTTATCGCGTAGATAAGGCGCGTGTGCCAGGTCCACCACAAGGCAGCGATCGCCAGCATGGCGTTGATGAGGCTCGGCGAAAGCACGGCGGCCACGGCGAGCGCGAAGACCAGTGCGGGGAGCGCAAGCGCGACATCGGTGATGCGCATGATGATGGTTTCGGTCCATCCGCCGAAATAGCCGGCGACGAGGCCGAGCCCGGTCCCGACGGGCACCGCGATGCCCAGAACGACGACTGCCAACAGCAAGGATACGCGCATTCCGTAGATCACGCGGGTAAAGATGTCGCGGCCGACATCGTCGGTGCCGAACCAATGCGTGAGGGAGGGCGGCAGGTGGCGCGAGCGGAAGTCCAGCACCGCGCCAGCATGTTCCGGATAAGGCGTGATGTAGGGCGCTAGGACAGCCGCGAGAATGCATATCGCCACGATGCACGCGCCGATGACCGCCGTGGGATTGCGCGAGAAGCGATACCAGTTCTGGTCCGCATTCGAGAGGCGGCGTGGCTCGTCGGCTGTCGGATTTGTCGTCGTCATTGGGCGCCCCGGATACGGACGCGCGGATCGACGAAGCCTATCAGGACGTCGATCGTCAGGTTGATCAGGACGAAGAAGACGCCGGACACCATGACCACGCCCATGACTGCGTTCAGATCTTTCTGCAGAATAGCGCGAATGCCGTAGGCAGCCATGCCCGGCCAGGAGAAGACAAGTTCGACCACGAACGCGCTGCCGATGAGAGAAGCGAAGGCCAGCCCCATGATGGTGAGTGGCGGAACGAAGCTCGGGCGAAGCATATACTTGAACACCTGAACCCGCTCTGGCACGCCGAAGGCGCGGCTCGCCTCGATATAATCCTGGGTCGAGACGTCGATCATCGCCGCGCGCGTCGTCAGCGCGATCTGGCCGAGCGTCGTTGAGGAAAGGGCGATAGCCGGCAGCAGGAGATGCCTGAGTGCCTCGACGAAGACATCCAACCGGCCTCGAATGAGTGAATCAATTGTCAGCAGGCCGGTAATATCAGCATTGAACGCCATGGAAGGCGGCAGCCTGCCTGTCGTCGGCAGGACATGAAGCACATACCCCGCCAGGATCTGCAGTAGCAGCCCTAGGAAGAATGCCGGCGTGACCGCCGAAAAGAGGGAAAATATCCGTACCGCGTTGTCCGGCCATCGGTCCTTCCAGTAGGCCGCTGCCACGCCTAGCGGAATGCCAAAGGCAAAAGCGATCACGATCGTGACGATAACAAGCTCGAAAGTCGCGGCGAACGTATCGCGGATGTCCTGCGAAACGGGACGTTCCGTCAAGAGCGAACGCCCGAGATCGCCGCGCACGAGACCGGACATGTAGATGATGTATTGTTGCACGAGCGGCTTATCGAGGCCGAGCCTCTGCTGCAGCGCCTCGACTTGGGTCTGGCTCGCCCGCGGTCCGAGCGCCATCCTGGCTGGATCGCCGGGCACGGCGCGTGCCACCGTGAAGATCACGACCGACAGCCCGAAAAGGACCAGAACCGACCAGAGGATCCGCCGCACAAGAAACGATAGGAATTCCACGCCATTCGCCCTTTGTGGGAACCAGACGCCGGTTCGGGGCCACCTTGCGGCAGGCACCCTTGCCGGGAGCGAAAGCTTTGCGCCTACTTCTGTTTGCAGGTCCAGCTATAGCGGCTGAACGAATAGGACACCGACTGCATCGGCACGTATTTGTAGCCGTCAAGGCATTTGTCGATGGCGAGTTGCGCCGTCATGGTGAGTACGAACACGTCGGGTTGCAGATCGACGATCTTGTGCTGCAGTTCCTTGTATATCTCGATCTGCCGGTTCTCGTCGCTGGTCGCGCGGGCTTGGTCGATCAGTTTGTCGATCTCCGGGTTCTGCAGCCATTCCATCGAGGCCCAGGTTCCGGCCGCCTTCGAATGGTATTGCGTATAGAACATCGAGTCCGGGGAAGGATAGGTCGGCCCGAAATAGACCTGGTTGACGGCCGGCGTGGTATCGACTTTGGTGGCGAGGTCGGTGACGCGGTTCCACGGATTGCCTTCCTGCGTGACCTTGAATCCGATCTGCTCCAGATTGGATTGCATCAGGAGGGTAAGCTCCTCCGCCACCTTTGTTCCGGAAACATAGCCGAGCGTGATCGGGATCGGCGAGCCGGCATATTTCGATTTCTCCACTTCGACCTTCGCCGCCTGGAGGTCGTATTCCGGCGCCGGAATATCGTCCGCATGGAACTTGCCGAAGGCTTCCGGCAACGGGCCCGACAGGACCCCGCCGGTCGTGATGACCTCGCGAATGGTCTTGTAGTCGGTGGCAAGCGCGATCGCTTTACGGATGTGGATGTCGTCGGTCGGCGCGACCTTCGTGTTGAGCTTCAGGTAAAAGCCTGTCGCGGTATTGAATTTCTTGATGTCGAAGCGCCCCATCGCCTTGAGCGCCTCATAGGTCTCTGGCGCCTGGTAGGCGCTGCTCAGCGTCAGCTCTCCCGAAGCGGCAAGCGAACGCACGGTGGATTCGTCGTTCGTTATGACGAAGCGGACCTCGTCGATCGGGTTCTCGCGGAAACCCTTATAATAGTTCTGGTTGCGCTCCATTATCATGCGGGCTCCACGCTCCCAGCTCTTCAGCGAGTAGGCACCGGCGCCGGCGACATGAGTACTGAGATAGGTCTGGCCGTCGTCGTTGCCGGCATTTTCCTTCACCACATTCGCGTTCAGGATCATGATGGAAGGCACCATGCTGAGGAACGGGGAGAACGTCTTCTTCAGCGTGAACGTAACGGTCTTGTTGTCGACGGCCTTGACCGAGCCGTCTCCGAGAACGCCTTCGAACAGACTTGCCGGCCCCTGGTTGATCTTCAGCAGGCGCTCGACCGAATAGACGACGTCGCTGGCCTCGACCGGCGATCCGTCCGTGAATTTGGCATCGTCGCGAATCTTGAAGGTGAATTCCTTGCCGTCGTCGGACACCTTCCAGCTCTCTGCCAGCGCGGGCTCTAGCTTGCCGCCCTCGGCTACGGTCACGAGCGGATCGTAGAAATTGAAGGCCGCCATATAGTCGGCATAGTCCGACATCTTGGCCGGGTCGATGCTGCGGAACACCTGGACGACATTGACCGTGATCGTGTTCTTCGCCAGCGCGGGTGTGCCGCTTGCGGCACCTATCCCCGCAGCCGCGATCAATGCGGCGAGACAGACGCCAAGACGTGTCACCGCCTTGTTCCCATTGCCCGATACAGCTACAAGCGCCATGCTATTTCCCCTTTTTATCCTTCATTTCCGTCGATACTTCGTTTGCAGTACGTTCGCCAGCATGAGGAAGGTAGCGTAGTCAGGCGGGACGTATTCGATAAACTCAAAACTCAACTCAATTTATCGATTTTCCGGCAGGATTCTGGGAACGCCCTGCGAATGTCCTTTACCACCTGCTCGGCAGGCTTTTTGGCGCTTTAGGGCTCATCTTGGTTCTTTCGTCGTGGCGACGAGACCAAAACCTCCCTTAAATCACAACCTCAAATCTGGGACAGAGGTGCTGACGGGGAAACATCTGGGCGATCATCGCGCCAGCGCCTGTTGAAATCCTATGGTCTTCAGAAGATATGGGGGAAATAAAGCGGAAAGCCGCTCAGTTTGCCTCACTGAGCGGCTTTCCGCTTGTATCCCGGATTATTTAGGTGTATGCGGAATTCCGCTTTCTTAGTAGGAAAGAGCGTAAAACCGCATGAGACAAGCCATACTGCGTAATCTTGGCCTCCAGATCAAGGAGGCGCGCGCCAAGCGCAAACTCACTCAGCCGGCGCTGGCCGTGCGTCTGGGGCGGGATCGCGCACGCATTTCCGAGTTGGAACGGGACTTGCTCAATGAGCGGCTCGGCCGGGACCGGTTGGCCCTGCTGCTCGAAATCTGCGACGCACTCGATCTGGCGCCTGTGCTCGTGCCGATGGCCAAGGTGAACGATGTCCGGGCAATCCTGGCGTCGGCGCCGAGGCAACCGGCACCGTCGCAAGCACCCTCGACTGCTTTCGACGACGTCTTTGTCGATCTGTCCGAGGACGGGGAGATCTGATGGCGAAAGCGGCCGCCGTTCTCGGGGTTCATCTGCTCGACATAGGGGGCCATCCGCGGCGTGTCGGCACGGTGTCGCGCGACAGCGACGGGGCGACTGCTTTTGTCGTCGACGAAACCTATCTGCGCGACAAGGATCGACCGATCCTGAGTCTGGGCTGGTTTGTGCCCGGTGACGAGGAAACCACGCGGTCGCGTCTTGCCGCGCGGGGCGACAAGATCGGCCTCAACGGCCACCTGCCGCCCTGGTTCGCCGGGCTGTTGCCCGAAGGCGCGCTGCGTGATCTCGTCATGGCCGAGATGGGACCGGGCGATCATGACCAGTTCGATCTGCTGACGCGGCTAGGCGGTGATCTGCCTGGTGCGGCGTTGATCACACCTGAGACCGACACGCCTTCCTCCGCCGGGCCTCTTCACCTCGAACATGCTCATGGCCTCGAACTGCCACAGCCGGAAGGGGTGGTTAAATTCTCGCTCGCCGGCATTCAGCTCAAGTTCTCGGCGACGCCCACCGGAGAGCGGCTGACCGCGCCCGCGCGCACCGGCGAGGGCCGTTGCATCCTGAAAGTGCCGACCGGCCGCTACCCGGGCTTACCGGAAGCGGAGTATGCGGGGATGACGCTGAGCCGCATGATCGGGGTCGAGACGGCTCCATGCCGCCTCATCGCGACAGACGCCATAGACGGCATTCCCGATGCCTTCCTGAAGGACGGGCCGCAAGCGCTCGTCGTCGACCGGTTCGACCGGCCAGGCGGCGGCATGCGCATCCATATCGAGGATGCCGGCCAGATCGTCGGCGCCGTCGGCGAGCGAAAGTACACGATGGCGACCTACGAGACGATCCTCAACATGATCCGGAGGTTCAGCACGGATTGGCGGGCGGACATTCTGGAGGGCATCCGCCGCATCGTCGCCGACGTGCTGATTGGCAATGGCGACAATCATCTAAAGAACTGGTCCTTCATCTTTCCGGCGCCAGGCGAGATTCGGCTTTCACCGGCCTATGACATCGTTCCGACTGTTCTTTACGCGCCTGGTGACACGCTCGCGCTCCGGTTCGCCGGTACTCACAATTTCGAAAATGTGAATCTCAGGCGGTTCCGGCGTGTCGCGGAGTTTCTTGGGCTCGACCCCGATTGGATCGAGAGGGGGGTGAAAGCCACGGTCAACCGTGCGCGAGACCAATGGCCGGCAATGGCCCAAGATCTGCTGGGCGCTGAGCGAGCGGATCAACTGATCCGGCGATTCGACAGACTCGCCCTGATCGCGGAGGCGGAGTCGAGTTCCGGGCAATGAAAGCTGACACCGCCCCGGCAACGAGGGGCGCGCTGATCGGCCGATAGCCGGCTCAATCGTCCGGCCTGTCCGCGACGCCACCGTGCTATGGTACGACGCGACGATTGTGGTCGCGGTATCGTGCATCATCGGGAATACCGGCAATGCCCATAGCTTACATAATGATCCGCCGATCCAGCGTGGCGGTACAATGCCGGCATCCCAATCCTCGGAGTGATAGAGGCCGTTCGGAGACTTGCTTCCGTCAATGGACGTGCGGAGGCCATTCCTTGGCCACCATCGTCAGCACGTCGTATTGCGCGACGACTTCGCCCTTCTGGTTTGTCACTTGGCAATCCCAGCGCACCTCGCCGTGATCCGCGTTCTCGCGCGGGTTGATCTCCTTGGCTGTAAGGCGAACCTGGAGCGTGTCGCCGAAATAGACCGGTGTCAGGAAGCGCAGGTGGTCGACGCCGTAATTGGCAAGCACGGGGCCGGGATTGGGTTCGACGAACAGTCCGGCCGCGAAGGAGGCGATCAGGTAGCCATGCGCCACCCGATCGTCGAAGAAGGGGTTGGCCTTGGCCGCCGCCTCGTCCATGTGGGCATAGAAGGTGTCACCGGTGAAGTGGGCGAAATGCTCCACGTCTTCCTTGGTCACCTCGCGCTTTGCCGTGACCAACTGGTCGCCGATCTTCAGTTCCGCGAGCGACTTGCGGAACGGGTGCTCGCCCTGCTGTACGTCCGCGCCATCGATCCAGCGGCCGGTGACGGCCGACAGCAGGCGCGGCGTAGCCTGTACGGCGGTGCGCTGCATATAGTGTTTCACCCCGCGCATGCCGCCCATTTCCTCGCCGCCGCCAGCGCGGCCGGGGCCGCCATGGACGAGCGGGGCCAGCGGTGAGCCGTGGCCGGTCGAACTTTTGGCCGAACGGCTGTTGCCGATCAGCACACGACCGTGGAACGGCGCAACGCCGATCACCACCTCTTCCGCCACCGTCGGGTCGTCGGTGAATACTGACGAGACCAGCGATCCCTTGCCGAGCCTAGCCAGTTCGATAGCCTCCTCGATCGAACCATACGGCAATACGGTCGAGACCGGGCCGAAGGCTTCCACCTCATGAACCGCCGTCGCGCCGAACGGATCGTCGGCGTAGAGCAGCACGGGGTTGAGGAAGGCACCCTTGTCGGCGTTGCCGGAGGTCACACGGACATTGTCCGGGTTGCCGGCGACAATCTCCGCATCCGACAAAAGATCGCGGATACGCTCGCGCACTTCCGTCCGCTGGTCGAGCGAGGCCAGCGGCCCCATGCGGGTGGCCTCGTCGCCCGGCAGGCCGAGCGCCGTCTTGTCCAGCCTGTCGCCCAACGCCGCGACCAGCGCATCGACATGGGCGCGTGGCGCGATCACGCGACGGATCGCGGTGCATTTCTGCCCGGCCTTCACCGTCATCTCGCGCGCCACTTCCTTCACGAACAGATCGAATTCCGGCGTGCCCGGTTCGGCATCCGGGCCGAGGATCGAGGCGTTCAAACTGTCCGCCTCCATGGTGAAGCGCACCGAATTGGCGATGATCGCCGGATGCGCCT
>JBDZVC010000286.1:0-1570 GCA_040255475.1 Phyllobacteriaceae bacterium
CGCTCCAAGCGCACGATCGAGCTTCTCTGGCAGGGCATCTACGCCTATGTCGGCTATTACGACATCGCGGTCATGACCGGCTGCGCGTCCTTCCACGGCACGGTGCCGGCGGCGCATGCCGAGGCGCTCTCCTTCCTCGCGCAAAACTGCCGCGCCGATCCCGAATGGGACGTGCGCGCGGTGATTTCGCGCTACCACACGATGGACCTCATGCCGCCGGAAGCCGTCCATTCCCGCTCGGCGCTCGCCGCCATGCCACCGCTCATCAAGGGCTATCTCAGACTCGGTGCAAGGATCGGCGACGGCTGCGTCATCGATCACGATTTCGGCACGACCGATGTATTCATCATCCTGCCGATGGAGTTCGTTTCCGAGCGCTACCTGAATTATTACGGCGCCGAGGCCGAGCGCTTCAACGCCTGACGGTGCCGCCGCAGGCTCCGCATCCCGCCGAAACTTGCCGAATGGTGCCGACCGCCGCAGCTATCCGCCGCGTCCATTTGATTACGGCAGCATCATTGTCGTAGGGTTGTGATCACATGAGCATGAAGGCCCTGAGTGAGAGCGGTCGGCATCCGGAGGGAGGGATATCGATGCAGGGCGTGAGAGGCTCGCGCACGGACATGCGCGATGAGCTATGATTTCGATTTCCAGGATGTCTTCGCCGCCTGGCCGGAGCTTGCCTGGGGCGCGCTCCATACGCTCGTGCTTTCCGGCATCGCGATGGCCATCGGCATGGTCGTCGCCGTTGCCGGCGCGCTCGGCAAGACCTCGGGCCCGAAGCCCGTCCGCATCGTCATCGACGCCTATATCGAGCTGATCCGCAATACGCCCTTCCTGATCCAGATCTTCATGATCTTCTTCGGCCTGCCTTCGCTCGGCATACGCCTGTCGTCCAACACCGCGGCGGTGATCGCGCTGGTCGTCAATGTCAGCGCCTACGGCATAGAGATCATCCGGGCCGGTATCGAGAGCATCAACGTCGGCCAGATCGAGGCTGGCAAGGCGCTCGGCCTGAGGCCGCTCCAGATATTCCGCCTTATTGTCCTCAAGCCTGCTATCCAGGCGATCTATCCGTCGCTGACGAGCCAGTTCATCCTGCTTTTGTTGAATTCCAGCGTCTGCTCGGCCATCGCCGCGACCGAGCTGACGGCGGCTGCCGGCGATATCCAGTCGCGCACCTTCCGCTCCTTCGAGGTCTATTTCGTCATAACCTGCATGTATTTCGTCATGTCGGCCTTCTTCTGGGCCGTCTTCGGCGCCATCGAGAAGAATTTCCTGCGCACGCCGGCGGAGCGCTAGACGATGCGTGAACTCGGCTCCGGAGATCTTTTCTACATTATCGGCGCTGTCCGCTGGACGCTGTTGCTCTCGCTCGTCGCCTTTGCAGGAGGCGCCGTCGGCGGCGTGCTTGTCGCGCTTGCCCGCACCGGCCGCTTCCGCTGGCTGCGGCTGGTTGCCGCCGGCTTCATCAAGGTCTTCCAGGGAACGCCGCTCCTGATGCAGCTTTTCCTCGCCTTCTTCGCGCCTGGCATCTTCGGCATCAGCGTCGATCCGTGGGCGGCGGCGG
>JBDZVC010000286.1:1670-5615 GCA_040255475.1 Phyllobacteriaceae bacterium
GCCTTCTTCGCGCCTGGCATCTTCGGCATCAGCGTCGATCCGTGGGCGGCGGCGGCGCTCGGCCTGTCGCTGCATGCCAGCGCCTTCCTCGGCGAGATCTGGCGCGGCTCGATCCAGGTCGTTCCGGCCGGCCAGACGGAAGCCGCCACCGCGCTCGGCCTGCGCTACTGGCCCATGATGGCGCTGGTCATCGCGCCGCAGGCCGTCCGCATCGCCATTCCGCCGACGGTCGGCTTCCTCGTGCAACTCATCAAGGGTACGTCGCTCGCCTCGATCATCGGCTTTGTCGAACTGACGCGCGCCGCCCAGATCGTGAACAATGCCACCTTCCACCCCTTCACGATTTTCGGGATGGTGGCGCTTGCCTATTTCGTCATTTGCTGGCCACTTTCCATCTACAGCAGGCGCATGGAACGCCGGCTTGCCGTCGCCCGGCGTTGATGCCGGCCGCGAAAAAATCAACACAAGGGAGAAACGTCCATGACAATGACAATCACGCGCCGCGGCTTCGGCATGGTGGCGGCGGCCGGCCTCGCCACCGTGGCTTTCGGCATTTCCGTCGCCGATGCCGCGACGCCGGACGAGATCAAGAAGAACGGCACGCTGCGCGTCGGCGTGCTGGTCGACTATCCGCCCTTCGGCGGCACCGACGCCAACCAGAAGCCTGCCGGCTATGACGCGGATGTCGCGGCCCTCATGGCGAAGGCGCTCGGCGTGAAGCTCGAGCTTATCCCGGTCACGGGCCCGAACCGCATCCCCTATCTCCTCACCAACAAGATCGACGTCCTGATCGCGACCTTCGGCATCACCGCCGAGCGCGCAAAGCAGGTCCTGTTCTCGAATCCCTATTCGGCCCTCACGATCTACGTGCTCGCCCCGAAAAGCATGAAGATCACCGGTGCGGAAGACCTCAAATCCGTGTCGATCGGCGTCGCGCGTGCCTCCACCCAGGATACGACGATCTCCGCGATGGCGCCGCAGGGTACCGACATCAAGCGCTTCGACGACGATGCGACGGCATTGCAGGCGCTCATCTCCGGACAGGTGCAGGCGCTCGGCGCCTCCAACACCATCCTTGCGCAACTGAACAAGGATTATCCGAAGATGGAGATCGAGCCGAAGATCACGCTCAAGGCGCAGGCCAACGGCATGGCGTTCCGCAAGTCCGATACGGCGCTCCGGGACTATGCGAACCAGTTCATCGCCGAAATCCTCAAGAACGGCGAGCTTTCCAAGATCAACGAACGCTGGTTCGGCACCAAGCTGGAAGAACTGCCGCCGATGCCGAAGCTGTAAGGAGTGCATCCAGCCGGGGTCGCTCAGACCCCGGCATTGTAGGCGGCGATCGCCGCCATGTTGACGATATCCGAATCCTTGGAATTGAGCGATACGACCTGCACCGGCTTGTTGAGGCCGACGAGAAGCGGGCCGATCATGGTCGCTCCGCCGAGTTCCTGCAGCATCCTGGTCGAGATCGAGGCGGAGTGGAAGGCGGGCATGATCAGCACATTGGCCGGTCCGGACAGGTGGCAGAACGGATATTGCTTGAGCAATTGACTGTTCAGCGCGACGTCCGCGGCCATCTCGCCGTCATATTCGAAATCGACGCGTCGCCTGTCGAGCAGCTTGACCGCCTCCTGGATGCGTTCGGACCGTTCGCTGAACGGGTTGCCGAAGCTCGAGTGGGCGAGCATCGCCACGCGCGGCTCATAGCCCATCCGCCGCGCGAAGCCGGCCGCCTCCTCGGCGATGTCGGCGATCTCCTCCGCATTCGGCATGTCGTGCACGGCGGTATCGGCGACGAGCACGGTGCGTCCGCGGCAAAGCGCGATGGAAACCCCGATGACGCGGTGGCCTGGCTTGGCGTCGATGACGCGCCGCACGTCTTCCAGCACGGTGGAGTAGTTGCGGGTGAGGCCGGAGACCATGGCGTCGGCATCGCCGAGCGCCACCATGCAGGCGGCGAAATGGTTGCGGTCGTTGTTGATGAGCCGCTGGCAGTCGCGGAACAGGAAGCCCTTGCGCTGCATGCGCTCGTAGAGATGGTCGGCATAAACGGCGTTGCGGCGCGAAAGCCGTGCATTGATGATCTCGATGCCCGGTCGGTCGAGATCGACGCCGGCGTTGGCGGCATTCTCGCGGATGACGTCGTCGCGGCCGACGAGGATCGCCGTGCCGAGCTTCTGGTTGGCGTAGGAGATCGCCGCGCGCATCACCTGCTCTTCCTCGCCTTCGGCGAAGACGACGCGCTTCGGCTGGCGGCGCACGCGGTCGAAGATGCGCTGGAGCGTGGAGGCGATCGGGTCGCGCCGCGCGGAGAGCGCTTGCGCGTATTTGTCGAAATTGACGATCGGCCGCCGCGCCACGCCTGAATCCATGGCCGCCTTGGCCACCGCGACCGGGATCGCGGAGATGAGGCGGGGATCGAAAGGCACGGGGATGATATAGTTCGGTCCGTATTTCGGCCGCGCTCCCTGATAGGCGGCGGCGACATCGTCGGGCACGTCCGCGCGGGCGAGATCCGCCAGCGCCTTTGCGGCCGCGACCTTCATGTCATCGTTGATCGTGGTGGCACGCACATCGAGTGCCCCGCGGAAGATATAGGGGAAGCCGAGCACGTTGTTGACCTGGTTCGGATAGTCCGAGCGGCCGGTCGCCATGATCGCGTCGGTGCGGATTCCGGCCACCTCCTCGGGCGTGATCTCGGGATCTGGATTGGCCATGGCGAAGATGATCGGCTGCTTGGCCATCGATGCCACCATGGCGCTGGTCAGCGCGCCCTTGGCGGAGAGGCCGAAGAAAATATCCGCACCCTCCAGCGCCTCGGCGAGGCTGCGCGCCTTTGTCTTGGCGGCGTGCGCCGATTTCCACTGGTTCATGCCCTCCGTGCGGCCCTGATAGACCACGCCCTTGGTGTCGCACAGGATGATGTTCTCCGGCGAAAAGCCTATCGCTTTAAGAAGTTCGATGCAGGCGATGCCGGCCGATCCGGCGCCGTTGCAGACGAGTCTCGCCGATTTCATGTCGCGGCCGGTGAGGTCGAGCGCGTTGATGAGGCCGGCCGCCGCGATGATCGCGGTGCCGTGCTGGTCGTCGTGGAAGACAGGGATATCCATCAGTTCGCGCAGCCGCTGCTCGATGATGAAGCACTCAGGCGCCTTGATGTCCTCCAGATTGATGCCGCCGAAGGAGGGGCCGAGATAGCGGACGCAGTTGATGAATTCGTCGGCATCCGTCGTATCGACCTCGAGGTCGATCGAATCGACATCGGCGAAGCGCTTGAACAGCACCGCCTTGCCTTCCATCACCGGCTTGGACGCGAGCGCGCCGAGATTACCGAGGCCGAGGATGGCCGTTCCGTTTGAGATGACGGCGACGAGGTTGCCCCGGCTCGTATAGTCGAAGGCTCGGCTGGGCTCCTCGGCGATGGCGCGGACAGGTACGGCCACGCCCGGCGAATAGGCAAGCGACAGGTCGCGCTGCGTCGCCATCGGCTTGGTCGGATTGATCTCCAGCTTTCCGGGGCGGCCGGAGGAGTGGAAATCAAGCGCTTCCTGGTCGCTGACCGATGGTCTGGTATTGTCCGATTTGCCCTTGGCCGCCGTGGAATCCAACATTTCCTCCCGAAAACCATGCTCTTCTTTGTGGAGCACGGTTGTTAAGGCTACACTTTGCCGGGCGGAATCGCCAAGCAGGATTAGCGCACAGGACCAAAAAGCAGTTTCGCCGTGAACGACGTAACGCCCATCGACAGAGCCGCCTTCGCGGGGGCCTCGGCGCCGGAGAGCGCCGGGCAGGCCACGCCGTATCCCGCCAGCACAGGCGGGATAACGCCGATGCCCGCCGCCGCAGGCGGGATAACACCGATGATGGAGCAGTATATCGAGATCAAGTCGGCCAATTCCGATTCGCTGCTTTTCTACCGGATGGGCGATTTCTACGAGA
>JBDZVC010000287.1:0-5594 GCA_040255475.1 Phyllobacteriaceae bacterium
AAGATCATCGAGCGTTCCGCCTGCCCGACCTGCGGCTCCTGCTCGGGCATGTTCACGGCCAATTCCATGAACTGCCTGACCGAGGCGCTCGGCCTTTCGCTGCCCGGCAACGGCTCCACGCTCGCCACGCATGCCGACCGCAAGCGCCTCTTCGTCGAAGCCGGGCATCTCGTCGTCGATCTCGCCCGCCGCCATTACGAGCAGGACGACGCGGGGGTGCTGCCGCGCAATATCGCCTCTTTCGCCGCTTTCGAGAACGCCATGACGCTCGACATCGCCATGGGCGGCTCGACCAATACGGTGCTGCACCTGCTCGCCGCCGCGCACGAGGCGGAAGTCGACTTCACCATGGCCGATATCGACCGCCTGTCGCGCCGTGTGCCGTGCCTGTGCAAGGTGGCGCCCTCGAAATCCGACGTGCACGTGGAAGACGTGCACCGTGCCGGCGGCATCATGGCGATCCTCGGCGAACTCGACCGCGCCGGCCTGATCGACACGTCCGTCGGCTCGGTGCATTCTGAGACGCTCGGTCACGCGCTCACCCGCTGGGACGTCATGCAGAATGACAGCGCGAATGTGCGCGACTTCTACCGCGCCGCGCCCGGCGGCGTGCCGACGCAGGTGGCTTTCAGCCAGGAGCGCCGTTGGGACGAACTGGACCTCGACCGCAAGAAAGGCGTCATCCGCGACGCCGAGCACGCCTTCTCGAAGGATGGCGGGCTTGCCGTGCTCTACGGCAACCTCGCAGAGGACGGCTGCATCGTGAAAACGGCGGGCGTCGACGAATCGATCCTGAAATTCTCCGGTCCCGCCCGCATCTTCGAAAGCCAGGATTCGGCCGTCAGCGGCATTCTCGGCGGCAAGGTGGCGCCGGGCGACATCGTGCTCATCCGCTACGAGGGGCCGAAGGGCGGCCCGGGCATGCAGGAAATGCTCTATCCGACCAGCTATCTGAAGTCGAAGGGCCTCGGCAAGGCATGCGCCCTCGTCACGGACGGCCGCTTCTCCGGCGGCAGTTCCGGCCTTTCCATCGGCCATGTCTCGCCGGAAGCCGCCGAAGGCGGCGCCATCGCGCTGGTGGAGGAAGGCGACACGATCGAGATCGACATCCCGAACCGCAGCATACATCTCGCCGTCAACGATGCCGAGATGGCGCGCCGCCGCGAGGCGATGGAAGCGAAGGGGGCCGATGCCTGGAAGCCGGTCGAAAAGCGCAAGCGCAAGGTTTCGACCGCGCTGCGCGCCTATGCGGCGATGGCGACGAGCGCCTCGCGCGGCGCCGTCCGCCATGTGCCGGAGTGACAGGAGCGGAGAACTTATCCGGCTGGCCGCCAAATCGCTGCCACACCGCGCTTGCCATGGCGGGCATGGTGTGGCAAATGTCCGCCGCGCTTCGGCCTGCTGCGGTAGCTCAGTGGTAGAGCACCCCCTTGGTAAGGGGGAGGTCGAGAGTTCAATCCTCTCTCGCAGCACCAGCTTTCCCGTTGGGAATCAAAAAGATAGGCGCCTTCAAAGGTTTAGGTTGACTTCGGTTCTGGACCGGAGCCCTACACCGTGGCCTTGCAAGTGTCACGCCCGCAGAAGAACCCAAAGTCAGGCGTCTATTATTTTCGGCAGAAAACGCCGTACTGAAGGCTGCGCGGAAGAGCCCCAGACGAGCGGAGACAGGCCGCTTTCCGGTTTCTGATCGGTGAGTTGACCGATAAAACGGACAGCTTCGTGATCATTGGCGAAGCTATGGCCGCAATCGCCGGACATGGCAAAGACTTACCGCAGGTCCAAGAGATCATCAAAAGCTGGCGGGAGCAGGACCCTTCGATCTCATGCGGCTGCAAATCCAAGGCCGGCGTCGGTTCGGCATCATGTCCCGAAATGCAGTTCGAGGCGATCGGGCGCAAAGACGCCTTTGCTGGTTGCGATCCTATGGACCAGATGCGGCGGTGTCACGTCGAAGGCCGGGTACCAGCCGCGTGCGAGCGGCGTCGCGGTGCGCATGCCGAGGCAATGCAGGCTCTCTTCCGGATCCCGCTCCTCGATTGGGACGGCCTCGGGCCCGGGCGCAGCACGGTCCGGATCCTGAGCCATCGCCACATAGGGAATGCCGTAGGCCTTGGCGGCGATGGCGAGTTGCAGCGTACCGACCTTGTTGATCACGTGACCCGACATGGTGACGCGATCGGCGGCCGTCATGAAGCGCCCCACCCTGCCCCGATCCATCGCCCAAGCGCCCATATTGTCGGTTATGACCGTGACCGGTATCCCCATCTCGGCGACGCTGTGCGCGGTGAGCCGGCTGCCTTGCAGGTAAGGGCGTGTCTCGGTGCAAATGACCTCGACCCGCTTTCCCAGGCGCAGCACCGCCGCCAGGGTCTCGATCAGCGTGGCCTCCGCCCAGCAATGCGTGAGGATCGTGTCGCCGTCCCCGACCGTAGCAGCAGCGTTTTCGCCGAGCTGACGACCTCCGGCCTGCTTCTCTTCCCAGACATTGTACATGCCGGCTTCCATCCGCTCCGCGAAGGCCTCGTCACCGGCAAGCTTTCGTGCCTCGCCCAGCATCGCGGTTACCGCTTTGGCGATGAGATTGTTGGTAGGGCGCGTTGCGATCAGCCGTTTCGCCGCCGCGTCCATCAGGACGAGCCGCCCGTCGGCGCGGCGAGGCGCGGCCTCACGCGCCGCCAGCACCATTCCTGCGCTGGCGGCGAAGAACGGGCCGCTGCTTTGCGTGACCATTTCCTCTACCGCCCGGGCCACATCCTCGACCGTGGCGCAATCGACGAATTCCGTCCGGAACGGAAAGACGCGCCGGTCAAGGATTCTCACCCGGTCCGGCGCCAGGACCACGCTCTTTCGCGACAGCGTCGGCATCTGGAACGAAGGAACGTTCATAGAAGCTTCCTCTTCAGAGATTTGGAACGCACGTACCGGCAATGGCGGGGTCGCCCGACCGACCGTGAACCTCGGACGCGGATCGTAAGGATCCTGTTGGGAGTGAGTTGCCGTGGGCGTCAGCCGAGCCGGGGCAGCCGGTTCCAGAAGTCAAGATGCGGCTCGCGCGCTTCCTCTTCGAGGAGCGGTCCCACCACGGACGTGGCATGCGTCGCCGCCGCGAACACCTCCCGGCAGCCAAGCTTCAGGACCGCCGGATCAGTCCGTCCCTCGGTCGTGATTTCGTAAAGCTCTTCTTCTGAAAGGCCGTAGACTACCGTGCGGATACCCGACCAGAACGCCGCGCCCGCGCACATCGCGCAAGGCTCGGTGCTGGCATACATGATCGCCTGACGGCGGTTCGCCGGCGCAAGCTTCCTGTTCGCCGCGCTGATGAGGTTCAGTTCCGCATGCGAGGTTTCGTCATGGTCTTCCGTGACGGTATTCTCCGCCTCGAGTAGAACGGTTCCGTTTGGGGCCGCGAGCAGCGCGCCGAAGGGATGGTTGCCCTTCTCCCGGGCGCTTTGCGCGAGCGCGATTGCCCGGCGCATGAGCGCGGCTGGATCTTGACCCAACAGGTTCTTCCTGGCTTGACCGTCCACGGATTCGTTCTCCATCGAGGGCTGGCTGCGCAGCCGTCCGACTGCATCCGGGCGGACCGCCGCCTCGCAGGCGACCCGTCCGGGTGTGGCAGTTCGACTTCCTGCTAGTCTGATTTCACATCGGACTGGAAGGCGTTCGTCATGACCTCCGCAGCGGGGATCACACGCGGAATCTGCTTGTTGTCGTGATAGAACTGAATCTGCCTGTCCCATACTTCGGGCCGCATCCACAGGAAGTGATGCTCCTTGGTGTCGGCGCTCATATTGAGGCCGTTCTCGATCTTCAGGCTCCATCGCACCCGCTCGATAGGGTCAAGTTGGCCCTGATAGGAGGCGGCGATTTTCGCGGTGGCTTCGGGATCTTTCTGCATGAACTGCATGCCGCGAGCGACGGCCTTGAGAAATTTGCGCGCGACCTCCGGCTTCTGCTTCAAGAAGGCATTGGTCGTGAAGATCAGATCGTTGTAGGAGGGCACTCCGTACTCCGACAGACGGATGACCTTCCAGGTCTTGCCCTTGAGGTTTGCCGGGGCATCGGACTTCGCCGCTTCAAGCTCCACCTGATAAGGCTGGTTGCCGATGTGGCCTGACATGAAATCCACGGCACCCGTCAGCAACGGCTCGAGGCCACCCTGCACGATCTTGATCTTGATCTTGGACATATCGAGCTTGTTTCTCTCGACCACGCCCTTCAAGAAAATCTCGCCATCTGTCTGGATGCCGACCGTCTTGCCTTCCATGTCCTTCGGCGTCGGGTCCGGAGCCGACGGGTTGGCAAGCGTGATGTAGACATAAGGCGTCTTCTGACGCACGGCGCCAATCGCCACCACGTCCACCGGATCGGGGGCGAGCCGGGCGGAAAAGATGAAGGTGCCCCCGGTGATACCGAAATCGGCCAGGCCCGCGCCCACGGTCGAGACCGGGTTCTTGCCGGGACCACCATCGATCAGGGTCAGCTTGAGACCTTCGTTCTTAAAGTAGCCATTGACATCCGCTATGTAGAGCTGTGTGTATTGCGAATTGCGCAGCCAGCCGAGCGACACTTTCACCTCGGTCAGGGCATTGTCTGCCAGCGCCGCTCCCGTCGAGAGGGCGAGCGTCGCCGTGGCGACTAGGGATGTCAGCAAATGTCCTTTCATTGCATTCCTCCGCTTGTGAGTGGGTTGTATTGCCGCAGAAGATCGGCTTTTCATCGCCTCGTGCCTGAACCGTCTTTCCAATCCAGGCGTTCGCCGAAATAGTGGATGAGCGTGTAGATGCCGAAGGAAAGCAGCGCGGCGATCAGCGCGACCGCATAGACTAGGTCGCCGCGGTATTGCATCATGCTTTGGTTGATCACGTAGCCGAGCCCGGTGCGCGAGATCATCCACTCCACCGCGATCGAGACGACGATGCTGGCGCTGCCGGTGATCTCCTGGGCGGCGACGATATACGGAATCGAGTAAGGGAAGCGGACCGTCGAGAACACCTCCCACCAGGAAGCATCAAGGATGCGCATGCGGTCGAGCACTATCGACTCGACAGATTGCAGGCCACGATAAGTGTTGACGAGGACCGGGAAGAAGCCGGCGAGCGTCACTACCATGACCTTGGTCGCCATGCCGTCGCCCATCGCCAGCGCCAGCACCGATACTAAGGCCACATAGGGTATATTGCGCAGCGTAATTGCCGCCGGCATGACGAGGAGCCGCCCTAAGGGGAAGCTGACGAACAGCACCGCGAGCCCGATGCCGACCAGATTGGCCATGATGAAGCCGATCGTCGCCACCTCCAGGGTGTACCAGAGATGTAGCGAGATCAGTTTCCAGTCTGTGAACAGCGCCTGCAGCACTCGCTCGGGCCGGGGCAGCACGAAAGGCGGCAGGCCCGACCAGAAGATGGCGCCGTACCAGAGCACAAGGATGGAAATAACCGGCAGGGCGATGCGGAGCAGGACAGCGAGCACCATACGACCGATCCGCCGCCAGAGCGGCGTCGGCGCCGTCTTCGTTTCCGATCCCTGCTGCGTGATCGCACTCATGCCGCCGCTTCCTCACGTTCGAACAGCAACTCACGCAGATGCGCCGT
>JBDZVC010000288.1:0-5569 GCA_040255475.1 Phyllobacteriaceae bacterium
CCCCTCGTCGCCCATCGCGGTTTCGACCGTGCCGCGCGAGGGGTCATGGACGATGAGATGCGGCACGCCGCGGATCGGAATCTTCACGCCGGGGCGGAGCATCGGCCGGTCGGGGATTTTCGCGAATTTCGCCTCCAGCCAGCCGCGATGCCGGTCGAGGAAGCGGTCGATCTCGGCCATGCGCATACCGGGCGGCACGGTGACGCGCAACCCCTGCCCGCCGGCGTCGATCCTGAGCGTCAGCCGTTTCGCGCGGTCGTTCTCCACGATCCGGAGCGGCAGGCAGCGGCCGGCGACTTCATGCGTCCGCTCCAGCGGCGCAGCAGGGCGGGTTGGCGATTTTTTCAGCAGGCCGAGCATTGGCGGGAGAATAGGTGATTCTCGGTTTTACCGAGAGGTGGAATCGAAAACGGCGTCGGGAAAACCCGACGCCGTGGGACTTGACTATCGTTCGGTGGCTCAGGCCGCTCCGGGTTCCGTGCCGGAGGCGTCCGGCGTCTGGCGGTCGCGCGCCTTGCGTTCCCGATCGGCCATGAAGCGGTCGAATTCCTCCTGGTCCTTGGCACGGCGAAGCTCGCGCGCATATTCATCGAATTCGTCACGCATCTGGTCGAGCTTGCGACGCTCCTCGGCGAGGCGCTCCAGTTCCTTCTCGCGCCAGTCGTCGAAGGCCACGTTGCCGGTCCGGGCAAAGCCGTTGCGCCTCGCATGACGGCCGCGGCAGCCGCCGAAGAAATTGTCGCGGGCACGGCCCGCGTCGCGCTTGAACCCGTCGAGCCGGTCGCCCCAGATGATGTAGGCAAGCATGGCCAGGCCCAGCGGCCAGAATACCATGAAGCCGATGACCATCAGCGCGATCGTCGCCGGCGTCCAGGCGGGGCGGATCATTGCGGTTGCGTTCATATCTCCCGTTCCTTCGTTGCGGGGCAGCCACCCAATGGCCGCCTTGAAATCGAAATGGTTATGGTCGGAAAGCCTTTCAAGGCAGTCCCGCCAAAACCCGGACAAGAGACTGAAAGACTTACTTTCTTTTGATTCTATCCAGGGCCGTCACGGCGATGCCGGCGACAAGCCCCCAGAAGGCACCGCCGATGCCCAACAGCGTCAGGCCCGATGCGGTGACGGCGAAGGCGGTCACGGCTGCCGCCCTGTCCTGGTCGGCGGCGAGCGCGATCGACAGCGCGTTAGCGAGCGGTGCCATGAGAGCCAGGCCGGCGACGAGTGCGATCAGGCTCTGCGGCAGGACGGCGAAGATAGCGACCAGCGAGGCGCCGAAGATCGCGAAAACCAGATAGGCCAGCGCATAGAACGGTCCGGTCAGCCACCGCTTCCGCGGATCGGGGTGGGTATCCGGACCCGTACAGATCGCGGCGGAGATGGCCGCGAGATTGGTGGTGTGCGCGTTGAAGGGCGCGGTCAGCAGCGAGACGAAGCCGGTACCGGCGATCAGCGGCCCGGCCTCCGGATCGTAGCCGGCAGCCTTCAGCACCGCGAGGCCGGAAAGGTTCTGCGAAGCCATCGTGACGAGGTAGAGCGGGATGGCGAGGCCGATCACGCCGGCGACCGTGAAGTGCGGCATCGTCAAGGTCAGCGTCGAGAGTTCCGGGGTAGGCAGACTGCTCACGCGTCCAAGCGCGAATGCCGCCGCGCCGCCGGCTATCAACACCACCAGCACCGAGAGTGCCGGATTGATCAGGCGGGCCACGAAGAACAGCACGATCAGCGGCAGGATAAGCATCGGATCGGCGGGAATGGCCTTGAAGGCGCCGATGACGAAAACGACGACGATGCCCGCCAGCATGCCCGATGCCACCGAAGCGGGTATCCGCGCGATCAGCCGCGTCAGAGGACGCAGCAGCCCTGTCGCGACCAGAAGAAGCGCCGTGATGATGAAGGCGCCGACCGCATCGGCCATGGTGAAGCCGGTGGTCGCGGCGATCAGCGCCGCTCCCGGCGTCGACCATGCGGTGATGATCGGCATGCGGGTGCGCCAGGAAAGCCAGCCGGTCTCGACGGCCATGGCCAGGCAGATCGCGGTGACCCAACTGGCCGTTTGCTCCTGCGTCGCGCCAAGCGCATTCGCGGCCGCGATGATGAGCGCCAGCGTGCCGCCGAAGCCGACGATCGCCGCAACGAACGCGGAGGCAGGGATGGAGAGCCGCACGTTCAGCCGACCTGCCGGACCAAGCCTTCCACCGTCCGGACCAGCATGTCGAGGTCCTGCGGTCGCGACAGGCGGTGGTCGCCGTCGCGCACGAGCGACAGCGTCACGTCGTCGGCGGGCAGATGGTCGAGCAGTTTGAGCGCATGGGCGTAGGGCACGTCCGGGTCCGCCATGCCCTGCAGCACATGGATCGGGCAATGCGTGTCGATGATGCCCTCGAGCACGCGGTTCCTCCGCCCGTCCTCGATCAGAGCGCGCGTGTAGATATTCGGCTCCGGCGAATATTCCGAGCGTTCCTCGACGTAACCCTTGGTTTCGAGGTCCCGGCGCAGTTCGTCCGTCAGTTGCGGCTCGATCAGTTCCATCGTGAAGTCGGGGGCGGGCGCGATCAGGACGAGGCCGGCGACGCGCTCGCCTTCGCCCGCCTGCCTGAGTTCCTGGATCATTCTGAGCGCGATCCAGCCGCCCATCGAGGAGCCGACCAGGATCTGTCTTCCATTCGTGAAGGCGTGGAAGACGGCGAGGCTTTCGCTAAGCCAGCGCGAGATCGTGCCATCCTCGAAACGGCCGCCGCTTTCACCGTGGCCGGAATAGTCATGCCGGGTGAATTCATGGCCGGCGGACGCAGCCCACGCGTCGAGCGTTTCCGCCTTGGTGCCGGTCATGTCGGACTTGTAGCCGCCAAGCCAGACGAGGCCCGGTGCGTCTCCCTCACGATGGCGTACCGCGATCGATGCGCCGGAGACTTCGATCCGCGATCGTTGAACACTGGCCATGATGATTCCCGATTTCTCTGGCCAATCCCTGTTTGGCGGCGGCGTGATTCTTTCACCAGCCTGTGCTATTGACAGATTTCGCGTGGTAACGACATAGGCGAAGTATGCCGCGCGGCCACCATTCGCGTGAAAACAGTTCAAGGAGAACACGACCATTCGCCGACCATTCAAATCGACAGCCCCCGTCAAGGAAGGCCCGCGTTCGAACCGTGATATCAAGGTTCCCAGAGTCCAGCTCATCGACGCCGACGGAAACAATCTGGGGCCGACCTCCACCGATGATGCCATCCGCATGGCCGAAGAGGCCGGTCTCGACCTTGTCGAGATAGCGCCCAATTCCGAGCCGCCCGTTGCCAAGATCACCGATCTGGGCAAGCTCAAATATCAGAGCCAGAAGAAAGCCGCCGAGGCGCGCAAACGGCAGAAGACCATCGAGATCAAGGAGATCAAGATGCGTCCCAATATCGACACCCATGATTACGAGGTGAAGATGAAGGCTGTGCGTCGATTCTTCGACGAAGGCGACAAGGTGAAGCTGACATTGCGCTTCCGCGGTCGCGAGATGGCGCATCTGGAACTCGGCATGCAATTGCTCAACCGCGTCCGCGAGGAGGTCGAGCCGATCGCCAAGGTCGAGGCCGAACCGAAGCTGGAAGGCCGCCAGATGATGATGGTCCTGTCCCCGCGCTGATGGCGCGGCGGGCCGGTCAGGGCGGCATGCCGGACAGGGTTGGTGGCCGCCCCAAAACCGGCTCTTTTCCGGCGTTCTTCCCACCGGTGCACGCGAAGGGCAGGCTCCTCATGTCAACCATCCCCGCCAAATCGCTTTCCGGTTACCAGTATGCGCGCCGTGTGGTGCTGTTCCTGCTGCTGCTGGTCGCCTTCGCGGCCCTGCTCTTTATAGGCTCCTATCCGAGCGAGGGCGAATTCCATGAATTCGTCGAGGCGCTGGGAGTGAGCCTGATCGGCGTCGCCATCGTCGGCAGGCTGTGGTGCACGCTCTATATCGGCGGCCGGAAATCGGCCGAGATCGTTTCCGACGGCCCCTACTCCATCGTCCGCAACCCGCTCTATGTCTTTTCGGCGATCGGCGCCGCCGGCGCGGGGGCACAGACCGGCAGCGCCATTGTCGCGCTGATCTTCGGCATCGCGACGGTTTTCGCCTTCATCATCGTGGCGCGGCGCGAGGAGACCTTCCTGCGCGAGAAATTCGGCGGCGCCTTCGACGCTTATTGCGCGCGCGTCCCGCGCATGCTGCCGAAATTCTCGCTCTACCGGGATTCGACTACCATCGTCGTGATGCCGAAGCGGCTCTATACGACCTTCTTCGACAGTCTCGTATTCTTCACCGCGATGCCGGTGTTCGAAATGGTCGAGCGCTTGCAGGTTCACGGCATACTGCCTGTCCTGCTGCGCTTACCGTAGGAGCGCCGCCGGCCGGGACAGGGGATTTTTGAATCCCGGCGCGCAATCGAAAAAGGCTGGACCTATTGCGTGGGCAGCCCCCGGCGCGCCCATTCGCTCGACGGGATCGGTTCGCCGACATGGAAGGCAAAGGACTGGACCTTGGTCGCGTCCTTGTTGACTTCGCAGCGGTAGCTCAGGTCGTACCACTGGCCGTCGATCCGGAAGGCCGCTCTTTGAACGTCCATGACCGTTCCGCTCGGCAGCCGATAGGCAGGCAGGAGGTCCGGGAAATAGGAGGCATTGAGCAATTGTTCACGCAGCTCCGTGACGCATAGCCAGCCGCCCCGCTCGTCACGCGGCATGTTGCGCATCGCCGTCATTGCCCTCGGATCGTCCGTGGCCGATCGGGAAAAGAGCTTCTTCGCCTCCTGAAGCTCCACCCTGTCCTGTGTTTTGACGGGCTTCTCGGATTTGGAGGATTTCTCGGGCGCGGCCTGCATTTCCACCTTGTTTCCCCGCGTCGCGGTAAGCGTCTGTGCTTCCTTGACGGCTGCCTCCTTGTCAGGATCGCTCTGCGTCTTCGATGCCTTTGCCGTATCCTCCGGGCTGTCACCGTCCAGGGATTTGCGGGGACCGGCATCCTTGTCGCCGAACTGGAAAACGGGCCGCAGCGTCGGGATGGGGCTGCGTTGGGTAGCGCCGTTTTCTGCCGGAGGCTGTTCCTTGATCTTCGGCTTTTCCATCTTTTCGGGCGCCGGCTTCTCCGCTGGCGGCTGGGGCGGGGCCTTGGGTTTCTCCGGCGGCTTGGGCGGTGGCACGAGATCGACGGATATCGCCTGGTCCTCCTGGGGGTGTGGGAGCGATATCGGCAGGCCGAAGACCAGGAGCGCAATGGCGAGCGAATGCACGGCAACGGAAGCAGGCAACGCCCAGCTGCGCGTCCAGTGCGGATTTCGGTTCTCTTCGCTCATCGTTACGGGTCTGGAGCAGGATCTTGAGGCAATTTCTACCGGATTTAGGAGTGTCGACCCTAACGTTTCAATTGCCGGTCGGACAGTGCCGCCTGCATTACATCGGCGGACCTCGACCCAGTTGCGCTTTCTCGCGCGCGCCGCTATAAGGCCGCCGTTCTGGAACCGTCCGGCAGGGCATGCCGTGGCGGTTCGCAATGCTTTTCGGGCCACGGTCTTTTCGGATCGACATTGGGCCGAAGCGAATAAGC
>JBDZVC010000289.1:0-5523 GCA_040255475.1 Phyllobacteriaceae bacterium
CTCATACTCACCATGAACGCCGGCATCATGCTCATCTTCAACGCCGGGCAACACCACCCAACACCACCCCTTCTGGGACACCACCCGTCACGCCTGGATCGACGCCGCCGACCTACCACCAGGCGACCACCTCTACACCCTCGACGGCCAGACCGAAACCGTCGCCACGGCGCACTCATTCACCCAGCAACACCCCATGTACAACCTCACCATCGACACCACCCACACGTACTATGTGATGGCGGGTACAACGCCGGTACTCGTCCATAACTCCGGGTGTTGGTCGACGACCACAGTGAGGGCCGGTGACCTCGCAGGAAAGTATAGGCCGGGACAGACTACTCGGGATCCGGCGTCGCAGTGGTACCACGAAAATCTGAGCAACGACGAACTTCTGGACGGGATCAATAATGCACAAGAGGGAGACGGAATTGTCGTCTCGCGTAACGGCACAATTCTTGGAGGTCATCACCGCTGGGACGAACTCCAGACAAGAATCGATAATGGGAGTATTGACCCGGACACGCCTATTACTGTTCAGATCTATGGTGGGGAGTAGTTCCGTTGCCGGCAATTCATCCGTCTGATATCGACTTCCGCATATGTGAGATCAACTTCGATACTCTGCTTGAGATTCAGGCGGAGGCGGAGGAACGAGGCTGGGCTACTCGGTGGAGCTCAGTGGACGCGCTCCGCGGTCAGGTGAGGGAGGAAGTCGTCGTTCTTCAGCCGTTGATGCGGGAGGAACGGGGAGGGGCTCTGCGGGCATACCGATGCCTCCTTCTATTCTCGACCCTGGCAGGCAAAGATGCTGGCGGAATTGCAACTATCGATATTGATCCGGTTAAGTTCGAATCGCTGGAGCGACTCGATCGGGATCCGGATGTTCGGAAGGCGTTTGCTCAGGTGCTCTCTCTCGCTGCTGGCGGTATCTCGGTGGTCTCCAAGACGTAGTGACTCTGATGCTGGAGGCTCGCGCGCTCATGGCGACTACTGTGCGTAACGTGACCCGCGTCGACGTGCGTCCGAGGTCCCGTGTGTGCCGTGCGGTTGCGGTCACGGTTGATGTCACGTGGCAGCACGCATGCACATGTATCGATATGGTATGCGACTCTGCTCCGATCGGAGTGGCTGTTGGGTTGGACAGCGATGCTTCGGGACTGTGGTCTGATGGCGGGTCGCGGTCTGGTGTGGCGTCGATTCGCCGGGAGCCGTTCGCTGGCCCTGCATTGCGGTCTTGTTCGCTGGCTGACGCCGTTGGTCTGGAGCCATGGCCTGGCTTGTGGGCGTGCGCGCGGGGCCGGAACGGCTGCAGCGCGCACGGCCCGGCGTAGCCGGGCCGTCTTGATCCTGTATAGCAATTCTTAACCGGCCCGTGCCCGGGGGGATCCGCAGGGGTGCTACGAGCCGGTCTTGCGCGGGCGCCGGGGCTTGGTGGCGGGGCGGGCTGGCGGTGTTTCGGTGATCGCGGGCTCGATGCCGGCGTTGGCCCGGTACTTGGCGATGTCGTCGGCGAGGTCGCGGTGGGCGGTCTTGAATTCGGCCAGCTCGTCGGCGATGGCCGTCATCGCGGGGGTGTCCTTGGACATCATCGCGTCGACGAACCGGCCGGTGATTTCGTTCTGCTGGAGCAGGTATTCGGCGACGCGGCGGTTGAGGTCGGGGTCGTCGGCGATGACCGGGGAGTCGGTGCGCCCGGCGATGCGGTGGCCCTCGGCGTCGACGCCGATGCGTTCGGTGGCCAGGGGGTGTACGAAGGTGCCTTTGCCGACGACGGCGTAGGTCAGGCCGCGGTGTTGCAGCTCGCGCAGGGCGCGTTGGGCGGTCATGGAGGCCACGCCGTAGGTTTCGGCCATCTTGCGGGCGGTGGGCAGTACGTCGCCGCCGTGGAGTTTGCGGGTGCGGATCTGGTCGACGATGTCGTCGACGACCCGGACGAACAGGGCGCGTTTGTCGTCAACCTCGTGTGTCATGGGCTGATCGTAACCATCTTGTCCTGATTGGGCTATACGAGCTACTCAAGATTCTTCGCCAAGCCTCTTGACTCGATCGCGATCGTCACGTGAAGCATAGGAACCATGCCATGGGGGTGTGGCTCCGCGAGTCAAGGAGAACGACCATGCTGGTGTTGCCGATCGATGGCACACGCACGCTGCTGGTGCTGGCCCCGCCGGCGACTGGCTTCGTCGATGTGTGCGCCACGGTTGCGGTCACGGTCGCTGTCACCATCGCCACCCATCGATGCCGTTCAAACGGCGGCCTCGCCAACCGCGCACGTCAATGACATGATCAGGACCATGTGCCGACCGCGACCACCATAGTGACGCCACACGTACTATGTGGTAGCCGGCGCCACGCCGGTCCTCGTTCACAACAGCAATTGCGACCCTACGGGTAGGGCACTCTGGCAGCTGACCAAAGCCGGGTCGTCCGCTATGAAGCGCGGCGGACCGTTTAATACTACGTTCTACAAGAGTGCTTCCGATGGGACATGGTGGACGCCAGACGTTACCCAGCACGGAGAATCGGCCTTCAAGGTCTACGAGCAGACCAGTAAGGGATTGCAGTGGATTGCGGATGCCGATCAGTACGGCACCTATATTGTGGGGAAATGGAAGGGCGATACTGGCTACTTCATCCCTAACTCACAATTGCGAGGCGTCAGATGACGATTGAGTCGGCGGCAGAGTTCGTGAGGCTTCGCTATAGCAATGAGCCCGCCGATTATCGCAGAGCCGCTGGTGAGGATGCTGCACCTGGCGTCTGGGCCGACGTGATTAGGGACTACCCAGATGCGAGGGTCTGGGTCGCACAGAACAAGACTGTTCCGGTCGAGATCCTTGAGCGTCTGGCGGCTGATGTCGATCCTCGGGTGAGGCACATGGTGGCGATGAAGCGAAAGCTTACGCTCGAGGTTTTGAGCATCTTGGCATCCGATGTCGACGAGACAGTTCGAATGCGGGTCGTAATGAACAAAAAGTCTTCGAAGGATATTCTTGAGCGATTAGCTCAAGATCCCTCTGACCATGTGCGAGCCGCTGCGATTACACGGCTTAGCAACCTCGAGTAGCGTTACTACGCCCCGCCAGGATTGGGATATTTGTCCCTGGACGGTCCCTCGCGTGCGCAGCGGTTGCGGTCAGGGTTGCTATCAGGTAGTCACCACGAATGTCGATACATCGATTTGACATCTACCTGTGCGGAGGTCATGGATCTGAGGGGCAAACGCGAACGGTCGCTGCTGCGTTGTGTGGGCGCTCGCCTGGTCCGGTGGCGTGCCGCGTAGCGGTGCGGCGTCGATCGCCGGGAGTCAGTCGGCGGGGTGGTGGTTCGTGCGATCGTCACGGCGCGGCGTCGTTGACCCGGGCGGCTCGCGTCTGCGGGCTGCGTGTCCTGGTGCTGGTGGGCGTGCGCGCGGCCCGGCGTAGCCGGGCGGTCCGTGATTCCTTCTGTATAGCAATTTTGAGCCAGCCTGTGATCTTGAGCGGGGCCGGTGAGGTGAGGGTCAGGCGACGTTGAGGTGGATGTTGCCGATGCGGGCGACGATGTCGAGGTGCCCGCCGAGCCCGGCTACGTAGGCGCGTAGCGTTTCGAGGCTGGTCGCGGTGCCGTTCTCGATTTGGCTGATGCGTGCCTGGGAGAGGCCGGCGGCCTCGGCGAGCTGGCTCTGGGTCAGGCCGAGTTGTTTGCGGATCTCGGCGAGTTGGGCGCCGCTGACCGTGGCCAGCATCTCCTCGCGCATGCGGGCGCGCCGCTCTGCACGGTCAGGGGTGTCCCAGGTGGGATCGTTCTGCTGTGCCTTGGCCTTCACGTCCCGCCACGGTATTGGCTTGCTCATGGCTGCTCCTGTTTCAGATCCATCAGGTGTTGCTCGAACCGTTCGTCGGCCAACGGGATCGCGGCCTGGTACCAGGTCTTCCACTGCCCGGACTTGTCCCCGGCAACCAGGAAGATCGCCTCGCGCATCGGGTCGAACGCGAAGATTAGTCGGACCTCGGTGGATCCCGCCGATCCCGGCCGCAGCTCTTTCATGTTGTGGTACCTGCTGCCCTGGAGGCGGTCCACCAGCGGTCTACCCAGGGCCGGACCCTGCTCGGCGAGCAGATCGATCGCCTCGCTGACCAGGTCCGCGGTGACCGGGTCGTCGCGACAGGCGTCCAGGAACCATGCCTCGACGGCGGGGTGCAGACTGACTTCCCACACCAACGCAGTATAAGCCCCGCTTATGTTGACTGCCAGCCTGCCGACGATACATCGATGATAGCTGCTGAATCGCATGTGGTCACAACTACCGTTCCCTGACGTTGCGGTCACGGTTGCTGTCACCATCGATGTCTGTCGAGGAACGCCGTCAGGCCGCATCGCCAAATACCGCACGTCAATGGCATGATCAGCGCCATGCATCGAGCCCACTCACCGTAGCGACGCCACACGTACTATGTGATCGCCGGCACCACACCGGTGCTGGTACACAACTGCCCGTCAGATCCTGCGGGATCCCCCAGTGCCTATAGAAGTGATGCGGCAGCAGCCCGCGGATTACGATTGCCACAAAACAGTCCGGCTGTCGTCAATCGGACAATGACTGTTCGTGATTATATATCGACTTTCCGTAAAGCCTCCGTTGCAAGGGAGCTCGGAGACGAGTATATGAATATAACGGTTGAGCAGGCTCTAAAATCCGGAGATACGACTGTTCGTAAGCTGTTGATCGATGGGCGATTTGCGAAATGATATGGTTCAGTACGTGTATTCGACTCATGGTTCTTGTCGAGGGAGCCGGGGGGATTAGATACCAGGACAGTGTGTTCGTTTTATTGGCTGAGAGTTGGGATGAGGCCCGGTCCAAGGCGATGATCCTCGGGCATTCTAAAGAGCACATGTACAGGAACAGCGACGGCCAGTTGGTACGGTGGGCGTTTGAGCGTCTCATAACTCTCGATGAATTGGGCGGAATCGCTGATGAATCAGAGGTGTATTCACAACCATCAGAGCTCGGCAAACCAACGGTTGCATTTGGTCAAGAGTTTCATCCTGA
Source organism: Phyllobacteriaceae bacterium (assembly GCA_040255475.1). Classification (GTDB taxonomy): domain Bacteria; phylum Pseudomonadota; class Alphaproteobacteria; order Rhizobiales; family Rhizobiaceae; genus Mesorhizobium_L. Next base: position 5,039 of record JBDZVC010000289.1, read on the forward strand.
GGTCATAGAACCAACTCAGTCGGTTTGATGACGACCGTGGGTGCAATCTGAGAAACCGTTCCTGAACTTCAGGTCTGGGTGAGGCTCGGCTGGTGGTCAGGGTACCGGCAAAGTCGTTAGGTGATGCCGGGTAGGGCCAGCGGCCGGTTGGCGTCGCGGGCGTGGTAGCGGTTGGCAGCTGCGATGTTGGTGGTGGTGGTGCTGCGGCGTCGCGGATTCTCTGAACTCCGTTCGGCGAGATCCCGGTCGATCGCCGGCTGCGGCGCTGGTGGTGGCGGGGAACGGCAGTCGTCGGTGGGAGCAGATTGGGAGCACAGCGCCGCTCCCAACGGCGCTCAACCGCCGAGAACGGCTGGCGTCGGCCGCCAACGTCGGGCCGCGACCTGGGGCGCCTCGCGTTGGTGGTGGTCACGGTCTCGGTGGACGTTCGCTGACACGGAAGAGGTCACTGGTTCAATCCCAGTATCGCCCACCAGGCAAAACCG
>JBDZVC010000290.1:0-5523 GCA_040255475.1 Phyllobacteriaceae bacterium
GGCTTAGGTGACGGCAGGGTTAATGAAGGGTAGCGATCGTGGCGGTGATCCTGACGGCTGAAGAGGCGCTGGAGAAGGCCGCGAAGCTCATCCTGGCCGGCAACCCGGTCGCTGTCCCCACCGAGACCGTCTACGGCCTTGCTGCCGACGCGACCAATGGCGAGGCAGTGGCCCGCGTCTATGACGTCAAGGGCCGGCCGCGCTTCAATCCGCTGATCGTGCATGTCAGCGATATGGAGATGGCCGAGGCGATCGGCGAATTCGATCCGCTGTCGCGGCTTCTGGCAGGAAAATTCTGGCCCGGACCGCTGACACTCGTCCTGCCGCTGAAGGAAGGCGCGCAAATCCACCCCCTGGTGAGGGCGGGGCTCGACACGATCGCGCTACGCATGCCGACCGGCTTCATCTCGCGCCTTATCGCTCGTGTCGGCCGGCCGCTCGCCGCGCCGAGCGCCAACTCGTCCGGCCGCATCAGCGGAACGTCGGCCGCCGCCGTCAATGGCGATCTCGGCACCCGCATCGCGCTTATCGTTGATGACGGCCCGACCCCGGTCGGCGTGGAATCGACCATCGTCAAGGCAGAGGGCGGAAAGCTGCGGCTGTTGAGGCCGGGCGGGCTTGCTGCGGGTGAAATAGAGGCCGTTGCGGGTGTCAGGCTGGAGCGCGGCAGGAAGGCCGGCCTTGAGGCGCCGGGCATGATGACCTCCCACTACGCACCCCGCGCGAAGGTGAGGCTGAACGTGGCGGCGGTCTCGCCGGGAGAGGCGCTGCTTGCCTTCGGCCCGGCGCGCGTGAAGGGCGCGGAGGGCGTGAAGGCCGTCCGCAACCTCTCGCCGAAGGGCGATCTGCACGAGGCAGCCGCCAATCTTTTCTCCATGCTCCGGGAACTCGACGCCGCCGGCGCGCTTGGCATCGCGGTCGAGTCCATCCCCGCCGAAGGGCTCGGCGAGGCGATCAACGACCGTCTGCGCCGCGCCGCCGCGCCGCGTGACATCGAAGGCGCCTCCGCTTAGATTCGCTTGAGAGTCTATCGCGGCGATGTCGCCCCTCATCTGCCTGCCGGCATCTTCTCCCCGCAAACGGGAGAAGAAAGCTCGCCGCCACGTTGCCGTCCCCTCGCCCCGCTTGCGGGGAGAGGGTAAGGGTGAGGGGCAACGGCGCCGAAACCCCGATGAACTGTTCCTACGGATCGCCCCATGCTGAATGACACTGATGACCTCAAGCCTGCGCTGCTCGACCGTTTCGCGGCGATCGTGGGCGATCGTTTCGCCCTCCGTTCCCCGGCCGACATAGAACCTTACGTCAACGAACCGCGGGGCCTCTACGGGGGCACAAGCCCGCTCGTCCTGCGGCCCGGCACGGTGGAGGAGGTGAGCCGTATCATGAAGCTTGCCACCGAGACGCGGACCGCGATCGTGCCGCAAAGCGGCAATACCGGGCTCGTGGGTGGCCAGATGCCGGACAAGTCGGGGCGTCAGGTGGTGCTTTCGCTGCAACGGCTCGACCGCATCCGCGAGGTCGACACCCGTTCCAATACCATCACCGCCGAGGCCGGCGTCATCCTGCAGAATCTGCAGGAAGCGGCGGACGCGGCCGACCGTTTCTTCCCGTTGTCGCTGGCCTCACAGGGCACCTGCCGTATCGGTGGCAATCTTTCCTCCAACGCCGGCGGCACCGGCGTGCTCGCCTATGGCAATGCGCGCGAACTCTGCCTCGGCTTCGAGGTGGTGATGCCGAACGGCGACGTCTTTGACGATCTGCGCAAGCTGAAGAAGGACAATACCGGCTACGACCTGAAGGACCTCTTCGTCGGCGGGGAGGGCACGCTCGGCATCATCACGGCGGCGATCATGAAGCTCTTCCCCAGGCCGCGCGGCAACGAGGTCGCCTGGGTCGGGCTGGAATCACCGGAAAAGGCGCTCCAGTTCTTCAATCTGGCACTCGACCGTGCGGGCGGCAGCCTGACCGCCTTCGAGCTTATCCCGCACATCATCCTTGATTTCACCATCCGCCACATTCCCGATTCAACCGCGCCTCTGGCAACCGCCTTTCCGTGGTATGTGCTGATGCAGGTATCGTCAGGCCGCTCGGCGGAAGACGCGCGCGGCCTGATCGAGGAGATCCTGGCGGACGGGCTGGAGAACGGGCTGATCATGGACGCGGCGCTTGCCGCCAATCTGGCGCAGGCGGCGACGCTGTGGCGATTGCGCGAGACCATGCCCGATTCCCAGAAGGCCGAGGGCGCGTCGATCAAGCACGACATATCGGTGCCCGTCGCTTCGATCCCCGAATTCATCGAGCGCGCGTCGCAGGCCGTGGAAAAGGTGGTGCCCGGCGCGCGGATCGTGGGTTTCGGCCATATGGGCGACGGCAATCTGCACTTCAACATCTCGCAGCCGGTCGGTGCTGACGGGAAGGCGTTCCTTGAGCGTTACGGCGATGTGAACAAGGCCGTGCACGATATCGTTCGTTCACTTTCCGGCTCGATCTCCGCCGAGCATGGCATCGGCACGCTGAAGCGCGACGAATTAGCCTCCACCGCCCCGCCGGTCGCTATCGACCTGATGCGCCGCGTCAAGCAGGTCTTCGATCCGCTCGGCATTATGAATCCCGGCAAGGTGCTCTAAACGTCGGCTCCGGCTGTTCGGCAAGCCCCAGATTTGGGAGGATGTCGGGAATCCATGCCGTGACGCCGACGAACCAAAACCGACGAAATCCGGGCGTAAACTTGGCGGCTCTGAAAAAGGGGAGATGTCGACAAGAGGTAGCGTTTCCGAACGCTGCTAACCCTTGTTGCCGCCCGACATGGTCAAGTCCGTGTTTTCCGCGACAACCCAAGCTTCTTCGGCGGAAGCTCGAAAGGGGGCTCCAGTTCTGGTTCGCGTTCTGTGCCGGGAAAATGCTTGGGAACGTGGGCGCCTGTTTCGCCGAGGTGAACGCTTTCGGGCGGAGCGCGCCGGTCCCGCGTCCGCTGCAGGCTGTCGGAATTGCCGATCGGTGTCCTCTTTTCCATCTGTCTTCTCCCACGCTTTCCTGATCAGGAAACCGTCGGATCGAACGCGTGTTCCATCGCGAGCAAGAAGTGATAGCCGATCACCGGCCTATCGCCACCTGCTCCGCTTCCTGACCGGGAGCGGGCGCACCCCCTCCGGCTCGAAGCCATAGTGCGCATCGGGATCAGGTTTGTGGGCGCGACGTCCATAGCCGTAACCGCCGCGGAAATCGCCCCTCGCGTCGGTCGCTGGAACCTCGGGATCGTAAACCGGGACGAGGCCGAGTTGCATGGCCGCCTCGAACGCCATTTTGGCAAGCTGCCGGTCGGTGCGGTGCGTTTCGGGTACCGCCGTGCGGATATAGGCGACGAGGCCGTTCACGGAGACGACCGAAGACAAAGGCCTGTCCCGCAGATCCTCGAAAATCACACGCTGGATCTTTTCGTCTGTTTCTGGCGCGAGTCTCGACTGGGAAGCCATTAAAGAACCTCCTGACGGCCCGCCCGCGCCTCCTGCCAATATAGACATTTCCCGATCCCGGGACAGCATGTGCCGTTGCGGCAGGCCTGCGCAGGATCGGAATATGGTTGACAACCGGTAAATGCGGGACAAGGCCCGCTCATCGTCGCGGACGCATCCGCGACGACTTAGTGACTGCTTCGCCGGAGGCTATTTCCTGGAGCAGAACGTTTGCAGGAAAACCTGCGAGCACCGGGTGCACTCGCTGATGGCCTTCTTCGCCTTTGCTCCGCTTTTACCGTGGGCCGAATAGTTCGGCCGGTTGGCGGCATCCGTCGCCCGGCAAGCCGCTTCCTGTTGGGCCGCAAGCCGGCAGCACTCGGCCGTGTTCATGTTGCACGCCTGGAACTGGCAACCCTGGAACACGCCTGCACGGGTAGCGGCCGAGGCCGCGACCGCCGGAAGAAGCATCATCGCTGCGGCCGCGATGGCGACCATCCCCATGCCGATCCTTGTCATTCCATCTGTCTCCCGAGTTTCAACGGACGGTTCCGGAGGTGGCGGGTAGGATTGCGCCGCTCCGTCGCCGGGCCTGTAGCCAATCCGGGATATCAAGCATGACGCCGCCGTAGCCGCTTCACCCCCGAGGGTGAGAGAGTGCGGTAAGGCGTGGAATAGCCTGCCTATTGTCTTTTATTGTCGGCAACCGGCCCGATCTGGGCGGCAAGGCGGACAAGTTCGATCTGGGTGCGGACGCCGGTCTTGGTGTAGACGGCCTTCATTTGCGTCCGTATCGTCTCGCGGGAAAGGCCGGCAGCCGCCGCAATCTCGTCAACGGTCTTGCCGGACAGTATCCCCGCGAGAGCACGCCTCTCCGCGCCGGTCAGCATGTGGGTCCGGGCAAAATCCTCGATGCTGACGGACCGCCCCGTTCCGCCCAGGGGTTCCATCAGGACAACGACCGTCGGTCCCTCGAAATAGAGGGAATGGCTGTCCTTCTCGATACGGATCAGCGTCAGGCGCATCCTGTCGACCAGAAACCGGGCGACCTTGTCGCCCGCATAGTCTCTCCGCAGCATGCACCGGAAAACGAGTTCCGCTCTTTCGCAGCAGAACCGCAATCTACCGAGCGGCGATACCCGGACGGCATCTCCTTTCTCCAGCATCGTCTCGGCGTGCCGGGAAACGGATTTGACGACGGATCCTTCGCCGGCAATGATGAGACCGACGTCGATCGCATCGAAGAGCGAGCCGCCGATGTCGATGATGTCCTTTCTCGATTGGTGCTGCCTATAATGCCGGAACGCGCGCGCAAGGTGCGGCGCGAGCCGCGAAAGCCTGGCGGCGGCCGGCAGGTTTTCGTTCGCGTCGGACTGGCTTGTCATCGTGCTGAGCAGGAAGGACACGCCTTCTTCGCGCATGATCGTGACGCCGACGGCGGATGTGCAGCCGATCCTCAGCAGGAAGTCGTTGTAGAATTCGGTCCGCTCCAGATCATGGTGTGGCAGCATCTCGTCGGCGGTCACGCCGCGTCCGACCTTTCGAACGGCCGCCTTTGGCATCCATGGGTTTTTGCTCGCATAGTGGAGATTGTATTCGGAGACGATATCGGGTTCGAGGCCTGAGAACAGTCCCAATCCGCCATTGCTCCTCGCTGCATCGTGGAAGAAGAGGATAGACTTGCCGCCGGGGAGAGATGCAGCCAGACGATCCAGGAAATGCTGCCATGAGGTTTCCCCAAGGAGAGAGGCGTAGATCAGATCGATGAATTCCTCATCCGCGGCGTTGCGCCGCGAACCGCCCCCTGCCAGCATTCAGTTCCCCCACCTTTGCCGAACGTGGAAAGAATCGCCCGAAACGCAAGGCGATGCAATGCCGTGGCCCGCATTTGAGCGTTATACTGCCTTAACTTTTGCTTTAGCTGTCTTTTCGGCTTCTTACCAAGGGTTGCAAAGCGCTAACCATCGGCGCGATCAGCGAAAATTTAACCGACTTCCTTAAGCCCTCCGGTAAGGAGCGCCGCCTATCCTTCACGCCATAAACGAGGCCGGGAACACCGGCCCGCGAGAAC
>JBDZVC010000291.1:0-5522 GCA_040255475.1 Phyllobacteriaceae bacterium
AGGAAGCCGAGCGAAATCATCTGCACCGTGGTCTTCCATTTGGCGAGACGGGTGACCGGCACCGAGACCTTCAGCCCCGCCAGATATTCACGCAGGCCGGACACCAGGATTTCGCGGCACAGGATGATGATGGCCGCCCAGAGCGAATATTTGTCGATCGTGCCGTTATGCGCGAGGAGCAGCAGCACCGCCGATACAAGGAGCTTGTCGGCGATGGGATCGAGCATCCGGCCGATATTGGAAGTCTGCTCCCATATCCGCGCCAGATAGCCGTCCAGATAGTCGGTGATGCTGGCGATGACGTAGATCGCGAGCGCCGTCCAGCGGGCAAAGTCGGTCGGGTGCGTCCGCCCCTCCAGATAGAAGCAGAGGAGAATAAGCGGGACGGCCAATATGCGGCCATAGGTCAGCAGATTGGGGAGATTGAACGCGCGCCGACGCATATTTCCACGACTCGTTGTTGCCTCAGCAGTCAAATCAGATATGTCCCTCCCGGGTCAACGGTTCGGTGGGTAAAGAAGCCAAGCACCATTTATGCTTTCTATTTAGCCCTTTTCGTGGAAGTGACCATATATCTGGCGCGCCATGGCCTCCGAGATGCCGGGGACAGCCATGATGTCGGAAACGGCCGCGCGGCTGACGGCCTTCGCCGTGCCGAAATGATGCAGAAGCGCACGCTTGCGGCCGGGGCCGATGCCGGCGATCTCGTCGAGCGGGTTCCTGACCATTTCCTTTTTCCGCCGCGCCCGGTGCGAGCCGATGGCGAAGCGGTGCGCCTCGTCGCGGAGCCGCTGGATGAAATAGAGAACCGGATCACGGATCGGCAGCGAAAACGGGTCGCGGCCCTCCATGAAGAAGCGCTCGCGGCCCGCGTCCCGATCGACGCCCTTGGCGATGCCGATCATCGTCACGAAACCGGTCACGCCGAGATTGTCCAGGATGGTGTTGACGGCCGAAAGCTGGCCCTTGCCGCCGTCGATCAGGATCACGTCGGGCCATGCCGGGAACGCCTTTTCGGTCACGATCTCGTCGTCGCTCTCTTCGGGGATTTCGGCGCCCGGCAAGCCGTCTTCCTTCAGGAGGCGTGAGAAGCGCCGCTCCATCACCTCGCGCATCATACCGAAATCATCGCCCGGCGTGATCGCCTCGGAACGGATGTTGAACTTGCGGTACTGGTTCTTGACGAAGCCCTCGGGGCCGGCGACGACCATCGCGCCGACGGCGTTGGTGCCCATGATGTGGGAATTGTCGTAGATCTCGATGCGCCGGGGCGTCCGCTCCAGATGGAAGGTCTCCGCGAGTCCTTTGAGCAGGCGCGCCTGCGAAGAGGTTTCCGCCAGCCTGCGGCCGAGCGCCTCGCGCGCGTTCTGCTTGGCGTGGTCGGTCAGTTCCTTGCGCTCGCCGCGCTTGGGCACCGCGACGGCAACCTTGCGCGAAGCCTTGATCGAGAGCGCGTCGGCGAGCAGTTGCTGGTCCTCGACGGCGTGCGAGAGAAGGATGCATTTCGGCACCGGCTTGTCGTCGTAGAACTGTGCCAGAAAGGCGCCCAGCACCTCGGCCGCGTCGAGCGAGGGATCGGCCTTCGGGAAATAGGAGCGGTTGCCCCAGTTCTGCCCGGTGCGGAAAAAGAAGACCTCGATGCAGGTCTGCCCGCCTTCCTGATGGACGGCAAAGACATCGGCTTCCTCGAGCGTTTGCGGATTGATGGCCTGATGGCTCTGGACATGGGAGAGTGCCGCCAGCCGGTCGCGCAGGATGGCGGCGGTCTCGAAATCGAGCGCCTCGGAGGCGCGCTGCATGGCGGTCGAGATTTCGCCCTTCACCTTCTGGCTGCGGCCGGAGAGGAAGCTCTTCGCCTCCGCGACCAGGTCCAGATAGCCCTCCGGGCTGATCTCGTTCGTGCAAGGGGCCGAGCAGCGCTTGATCTGGTAGAGCAGGCAGGGGCGGGTGCGCGTTTCGAACACCGAATCGGTGCAGCTTCTGAGAAGGAACGCCTTCTGCAGCGAGTTGATCGTCCGCCCGACCGCGCCGGCCGACGCGAAGGGGCCGAAATAATCGCCTTTCCTCGAATGCGCGCCGCGATGCTTGAAGATGCCGGGCGCGCGATGATCGCCGGTAATCAGGATATAGGGGAAGGATTTGTCGTCGCGCAGGAGCACATTGAAGCGCGGCCTCAGCCTCTTGATGAGGTTGGCCTCGAGCAGCAACGCCTCGGTCTCGGTGCGCGTGACGACGAATTCCATCGCCGCAGTCTGCGCCACCATGCGACCGATGCGATTGGTATGGAAACGTCCCTGCGCGTAGTTCGTCACGCGCTTCTTCAGGCTGCGCGCCTTGCCGACATAGAGCACGTCGCCAGCGGCGTTCATCATCCGGTAGACGCCAGGCTTGTTCGGCAGGCGCTTGACGAGGGCCTGGATGAGTTCGGCGCCGGTCCTGCCTTCGCCGCGTTCCTTGCCGCCCGTATCCCAGACGATATCCAGTTCCGGCCTTGGCGCGGCCTCCGGAGAGCCCGACACCTCGTCTTCGTCTTCGACCGGGTCATCGAGGGGGTAGGCAAGATCGTCGGCGTCCTCGGCCGATATCGCACCGGCGGACGCCATATCCTCCCTCGAAGGTCCTGAACTGTTCATTCCTGAATTCCCGTCACATCCGGCGTCTGCCAACTGAGATGCTGGCCACCATCGAGCGCGATCATCTGGCCGGTGATCGAGGGCGTCTCCCACAGATAGCGTATCGTGGCACCGAATTCGGAAAGTTCCGGCCCCCGCTTGAGCAGAACCGCCTCGATCTGCGCATCGAAATCCGCCTTCGACTGGCGCTCGCCCTGCAGTGTCGGGCCGGGGCCTATCGCATTCACCCGGATATGCGGCGCCAGCGCTTGCGCCATCGTCTGAGTCACCGTCCACAGTGCCGATTTCGATAGCGTATAGCTAAAGGTTCGCGGCGACAGTTTCCAGACGCGCTGGTCGATCATGTTGACAATAAGCCCGTCCTCGCCTCGCGGAAGCGCCTCGGCGAAACGCCGGGAAAGCTCGACCGGCGCCTTGAGATGGACGGCGAAATGCCGGTCCCAATGTTCCCAGCTGAAATCATCGAGTTCGTCCGGATTGAAGATGGAGGCATTGTTGACGAGGAGGCCGATCGGCCCGATTGTCGAGGCGGCTTCATGCAGTAATCCGTCGACGGCCCTTATGTCGGTCAGGTCCGCGCGTACGCCCGCCACCTTTCCGCCTGCATCATTAAGGTTTTTAACCAATTCCCGCGCTTCCCGGTCCGACCCGTGATAGTGGATCGCGACGGAAAAACCGGCGGCGGAAAGGTCGCTGACGATCGCTTTCCCGATCCGTCTTGCACCGCCGGTGACTAGAGCTGTCTTGAGATTTTTCGCCATGTTTCTCTCTATTTAGCGCTATCGTCGGTAGTTCGGCCAGCAATCGGCGAGTTCCTTTCCGATCGGGCAGGGCGGGTCGGGAAAGTTTGGATACCAATTAAATGAAAACAGTGCGTTGGCCGCCTGTGCCCATCTCTGTTGCGAATATGCAACGTCAATTTTCTGCCTCCTTTCAGGCTATGAATTTTCACGTTTGAGGTGCGCTTCGGCCGCATTTCCTCACGAAAAAGGCACTCAGGCAATTCCGGCCGTTTCCTCCCGAGCGGCGCTGGGTGTCCAAACTGGAAGGCGTGTTGTGTTTGGCCTTCTTTGGCAGGAGTTGAAAGAAATGAATGTTAGAGCAACAAAGATCATGATGCCTCTCGCGGCCGCCATCGGCGCGACCGCGCTGATCGGTGCCACCTCCGCGTTTGCGGCGGATGCCATCACCGAGGCGCCGCCTGCTCCGGCGCCGGTAGTCGAACAGGCGCCGTCCGGCTGGGCAGGTCCCTATGCCGGTATCCAGGCCGGTGGTGCTTTTGCCGGCCGCACGAAGACGCAGGGCACCAGCGTCCACACCGATGGCTTCCATGGCCGCGGTTTCGGCGGCTTCAACTGGCAGAGCGGCAACTTCGTGTACGGTATCGAAGGTGACGTCGGCTATGACGGCTCGCGGGGTTCCCACAACGGCATCCGGTCCAAGAGCAGCGTCGACGGATCGCTGCGCGGCCGCGCCGGCTACGCTCCGAACGACCGTATCCTTATCTACGGTACGGCCGGTGCGGCAGCCAAACGCCTGAAGGTCGAGACGCCGGTCAGCAACGACGCCAACGGCGTGATCGGCTGGACGGCCGGCGCCGGTATCGATGCCAAGCTCACCGACAAGGTCTTCGCCCGCGTCGAGTATCGCTATACCGATTATGGCAGCCACGACTTCAACGTCGGTGGCGTCAAGTCGGGCGTACGCGACCGTTCGAACACGATCGAGGCTGGTATCGGTATCCAGTTCTGATCGTCGATCGGAAGAGCATGAAAAGGCCGGGCCGATGTGCCCGGCCTTTTTCTTTGCCGGATGGAATCAGTGGGGGGTGCGGGTCGCCAGTTCCGGAAACTTCTCGTCGAAGCGCTTCGCCCAGCGCCTGAGCCTTGAATGGCCGCGCTCCCACTTGCCGGGAAAGCGAAGATCGAGATAGCCGAGGCAGGCGCGGAGCGCGATCTGGCCGGCGGTGATCTTCTTCGGCAGTTTCGGCGGCGAAGCCTCCAGGTGGTCGAGCGCGCGCGTCACCTTCGTCCACTGCTTGTCGAGCCAGGGCTGGTGCACGATCTCCTCTGGCCGGAAGCGCCGCTCATAGACATGGGCAAGCAGGCAGTCGCAAATCCCGTCCGCCAGCGCCTCCAGTCTCTCCGCTTCCAGCCGCTTGGCGGGGTTGCGCGGAAAGAGCGCGTTTTTGGAGACGCGATTGAGATATTGTGTGATGGCGCGGCTGTCGAAGAGGTTTTCGCCTTCGTCGGTCAGAAGGACCGGGATCTTGCCGAGCGGGTTGTTCCTGAGGAGCTGTTCGGGCTCGTCGCCGGTATTGGTGGGGATCTCTTCCAGCGCGACGCCGGCATAAGCCGCCGCCATGCGTACCTTGGAGCTATAGGGGGAAGGGGTCGCAAAAAGCAGCTTGGGCATTTTCCTCTCCGGGATGATGGTCGACGCTAATTAGAGGGATGCGGAGGGTCGGGCAACGCGGATGATTTGGGCCAGCGTGATTCCTGAAGCGCATCGCGATCTTTCAGATTCGCTCCTTACGCTTTGGATTTCTGATTTTACGCATGTCTTTATCCCGAAACCGGTCCCCATTTTCGGGAGACATGCGTTATGACGGCGGCATCTGGACGCTGGTGGCGTGGCAGCTTGCGCGTTCGAGTTCCCGGCAGGGACGGAAGCGCATGTCCTTGGTCAGGCAGATGCGTACCTCGCGCAGATATTTGCGATCGCAATCGACGCTGATCCCGTCGGCCGGCATGCCGGGATTGGCCGTGACGAAGGCCTGCTCGATATCGGACGGCCTTACGCGGTCCCGGTCGTCTCTTGGAAATTCGGCGGGTATTTCGACGCTCCCATAGGCTTTGCGCAGCGTGGCGAAGTAAGCCTCCTGCGAAA
>JBDZVC010000292.1:0-5477 GCA_040255475.1 Phyllobacteriaceae bacterium
GATCTGGAGGCGGACTGGGAAAGCGTCAGCCGCGCCGAGAACGCCACGCTGGTCAACGCGCTCTCGATGATGTCGCCCTACGGAGCGGCGGAGAAACAGGCATTGCTCGAGGCGCCGGACCTGAAGACGCGCGCGGAGACCTTGATCGCGATCACGGAGATGGCGCTCGCGCGCGACCGCGAGGATTTCGGATCCAGCCTGCAATAGGAAAGCGACATGCCCGACAATACGCGCAGTGCCGTCATCGATCCCAAGCTTCTGGAACTCCTCGCCTGTCCGCTGACACGCGGGCCGCTCACCTATGACCGTGAGCGCAACGAACTCGTCTCCCCGCTCGCAGAGCTCGCTTATCCGGTGCGCGACGGCATCCCGATCATGCTTGCCTCGGAAGCGCGCCGGACCGGAGATGAGGTCGCAAAGCCGGAAAAGCCCGGCCGCCGGCCGCGCTGACCCGTTCCTGAAGAACGCTACAAATTACGCAGAACCGGCGCGGCCTTCTGGCCGAGGATCCGCCAGGTCCCGGCAAGCCCGAAACCGACCGTCAGCACCAGCGCTATTCCCACGGTCGAAACCGCGACCTCGGGCAGGAAACGCGACGGCAATTTCATGATCTCCGTCACGATATACCAGCCCGACACACCGCCGGCGAAGAGCGCGAAGATGGCCGTCGCCAGGCCGATCAGCGCATATTCGAGCGCGAAAGCGGCAATCAGCGTACGCCGCGTAGCGCCGAGCGTCTTCAGCACAACCGCATCATGGATGCGGGCGCGGTTGCCGGCGGCAAGCGCGCCGGCCAGCACCAGCACGGAAGCAAGGAGCGCCAGCGCCGCCGCCGCCCTTATCGCCGTCGCCAACTGCCCGACGAGGCGGTTGATCACATCGAGCGCATCCTTGACGCGGATCGTGGTCACGGCAGGAAACTCGCGCGTCACGACGCCCAGGATGCGCGCCTCGTCGGCCGGCGTAGCCTTCGGCATGGTGAGCGTGGCGATCCACGCATGCGGAGCGCCGGCAAGCGTGTTGGGCGAGAAGATAAAGACGAAGTTGATGCCGAGCGTCTCCCATTCGACCTTGCGCAGATTGGCGACTTTCGCCGTCACATTGCGGCCGAGCACGTTGACTGTCAGCGTATCGCCGACCTTGACACCGAGCGCATGCGCCTCGTCCTCGGAGAATGAGACCAGCGGTGGTCCGGAATAGTTTTTCGGCCACCAGCTTCCCTCTGTGATCGTCGCATTTTTCGGCTTCTCCTCGGCATAGGTGAGGCCGCGATCGCCGCGCAGCACCCAGGCGCCCTCCGATGGCGCCTTGATATCCTTGGAAGGCACGCCGTTCAGCGCCATGACGCGGCCGCGCAGCATCGGCACGCGCTCCACCTTCGCTCCCGGCGCCTCCTTCTCCACCAGCCGGGTGAAATTGTCGACCTGGTTTCCCTGTATGTCGACGAAGAAGAAATTCGGCGCCTTTTCCGGCAGGCTGTCGGCGATCTGGTGCCTCAGATTGCCGTCGATCAGCGCAAGGGCGGCGACGAGCGTCAACCCGAGGCCGAGCGAGAGCACGACCGAGCCGGTCAGCGCGCCCGGCCGGTGGATGTTGCCGATGGCGAGCCTGAGCGCGGTCGAGCGCACGCGCGGACTCCGGCGCGCCAGGAACTGCACGCCCCAGCCGACGCTTCTCAAGACGACGAAGGCGAATGCGGCCGCAACGACGAAGATGACGGCGATATGCCGGTCGCTGGCGTACCAGATGGAGAGCAGCGCCAGCACGATCACGATCCCTCCCGCCGCGGCAAGATAGGAGCGTCGAGGCCATCCGCTTGCCTCGAAACCCATCTCGCGGAAGAGCGCGGTTGCCGGCACGTCGCGGGCACGGCCGAGCGGCAGGAGCGCGAAGGCGAGCGTTACGAGGACGCCGAAGAGGGCGGCCATCGCAAGCGCACCCGGATAGATGCCGCCTTCCGCCGGCACAGGGATGACGGAGGACAATGCCCAGCCGGCGACGAAAGGAAGCGCGGCGGCGGCCACGAGGCCGGCGACGATACCGATCAGCGCGATCAGGCCGATCTGGATCAGATAGACGGCAAAGACGAAGCCGCCGGAAGCCCCGAGGCTCTTGAAGGTGGCGATGACGCCGCGCTTGCCGTCGAGATAGGCGCGCACCGCGTTGGCGACCCCGACCCCGCCGACGATCAGCGCCGTCAGCCCGACCAGCGTCAGGAACTGCGTGAAGCGCTCGATGTTGGAGGCTAGAGCCGGCGCGGCGTTCATGCGGGTGCGGATGCTCCAGCCGGCCTGCGGAAATTTTTCGCCTGCCCGTTCCTCGATCTTCTTCAGGGCCGCATCGCTCGTACCGGCCGGCAGCTTCACCTTGTAGATATGCTTGACCAGGCTGCCCGGCTGGACGAGGCCGGAGGCTCCGAGCGCATCGAGCGAGATGAGAAGACGCGGTGCGAAGGCAAATCCATCCGATACGGCATCCGGTTCGTCGACAAGCCGCGCCCTGAGTTCGATCGTGGCCTTACCAAGCTGGATGCGGGCGCCCCGCTTCAAGTGCAGGCGCGCAAACAATATGTCGGGCGCAGCGGCGCCATAGACGCCGTTCACTTCACCGAAGAGCGCATCGCGCGAAAGCGCCGGATCGGTGGAGAGCTCGCCATAGAGCGGATAGGCGCCGTCCACCGCCTTCACCTCTGCCAGCGCCTGGTCCGAGCCGTCGGGCAGCCGTGCCATCGAGCGCAGGTCGGCGCTCTCGGCCACGGTGCCGAGATCACGGAAATAGGCGCGTTCGGCATCGTCGGCCGCACGTTGGATAAGCTGGTAGCGTATATCGCCGCCGAGTAGGATGCGGCCCTGTCCTGACACACTGGCATGGATTGCCTCGGCGACGGAGTTGACACCGCCGATGGCGGCCACGCCGAGTGCAATGCAGGTCAGGAACACCGCGAAGCCGCGAAGGCCACCGCGCATCTCGCGCAGTGCAAAGCGCAAGGCAAGGCGGAGCGTGGCGCCGCGACGCATCGCTCAGGCCGAAACCTTGAGCGCCGGCGCGACCTCGATACGACCCGAGCGCATGGCGATCTGCCTTCCGCAGCGCGAGGCCAGTGCCGCGTCATGCGTGACCAGCACGAGCGTCGTACCGCGTCTCCTTGCCGTAGCGAAGAGAAGGTCGGCGATCTGCTTGCCGGTGGCCTGGTCGAGATTGCCGGTCGGCTCGTCGGCGATAAGGATCGGCGGCTCGGGCGCCAGCGCCCGGGCGATAGCCACGCGCTGCTGCTCGCCGCCGGAAAGCTCGCCTGGATAGTGCGTCATGCGTTCCATCAGGCCGACCGCCGCGAGTTCCCGCTCCGCCACGACAAACGGATCCTTGCGGCCGGCAAGCTCCAGCGGCACGGCGACGTTCTCCAGCGCGGTCATGTTGGGGATCAGGTGGAAGGACTGGAAGACGATGCCAACATTGCGGCCGCGGAAGGCTGCTACCTGATCCTCGGACTTGCCGTTCAGGACCTCGCCGGCGATCGCCACTGTGCCGCTGTCCACACGCTCCAGCCCCGCGATCACCATCAAAAGCGTCGACTTGCCCGAGCCTGAGGGACCGACGATGCCCACCGTCTCGCTGCGCGCCACCGAAAGCGTCACACCCTTCAGCACATGGACCTGCGATGCGCCCTCGCCCAGCGTCAGCGAAACGTCGCTCAACGCGATGACGGCATCAGTCGCGGACACGGCTTCAGTCACGGGCGATCGGTCCTATATTGGGGGAGACTAAAGGCTTTCCAGGCATATGGGTTCCAGATGGCTGCTTTCAAAATTCTTTTCGGGGCTTTGCTTGTCGCCATTATGGCGATGCCGACCGCCGTGCCGGCCATAGCCGATCCGGTCAACATCGTCGGAATGGGCGACAGCCTGATGGCCGGATACGATCTCGGCCCCGGCGAACCTTTCGCTGCCAGGCTGCAGGAAGCGCTGAAAAAGGACGGCTACGACGCGACCGTCACGAATGCGGGCGTCTCCGGCGACACGACGAGCGACGGTCTGGCGCGGCTCGACTGGTCGGTTCCGGACGGGACCGGCCTTGTCCTACTTGAACTCGGTTCCAACGATATGCTGCGCGGCATCGATCCGGCACTGACGAAAAAGAACCTCGAAGCGATGATCGAGCGGCTGAAGCAGCGCAACATCAAGATCGTACTCTTCGGGATGAAGGCCGCGCCCAATCTCGGCGAGGATTACCAGAAGGCGTTCGATGCCATCTATCCGGACCTCGCCGCCAAATATTCGTTGCCGCTCTACCCGTTTTTCCTCGACGGTGTCGTCGGGCACCCGGATCTGCAATTCAAGGACGGCATGCACCCGAACGCGAAAGGCGTAGACCGCATCGTCTCGGGCGCGCTTCCCGTCGTCGAAAAGGCTCTCGGCAAACCGGACAAGAATTCCTGAGGCCGCTCAACCTTGGCGTGATGTCGTGAGCGAAACAAATCCGTTCCACCTGCGTTTTCCCCAGAGCAGCACAAACGACTTGCCCCGTCCCGCAATCGGTGATTCGCTGGTATTGGGTAAGCGATTCGAGGAGGGCCGATCAAATGCCACGCCTTTTCACCGCCCTCGAAATTCCGCGTGATGCCGCCCTTTCGCTGTCGCTCCTGCGCGGCGGCCTGCCCGGCGCCCGCTGGATCGATGTCGAGAACTATCACCTCACCCTGCGCTTCTTCGGCGATGTCGAAGGCCATGTGGCCGACGAGATCGCCAACGCGCTCGACCGGGTGCGCCGCCGCTCTTTCCAGCTCACCCTTTCCGGCGTCGGCGCCTTCGGGTCGAAGAAGCCGCATGCGCTTTGGGCCGGCGCCATGGCCTCGCCCGACCTCAACGCGCTGCAGGGCGAGATCGAGCGAATCGGCCAAAGGCTCGGCCTGCCGGCCGATGCTCGCAAATTCATGCCGCACGTCACAATCGCCCGGCTGAGGAATGTCAGCCCGGCCGAAGTCGCCGCCTATCTTTCGGCGCGCGGAAATTTCCGCACCGCGCCATTCCGCGTGTCGCGCTTCGTCCTGATGTCGTCGAAGGATTCGGTCGGCGGCGGCCCCTATGTCGTCGAGGAGGCATGGCCGCTGACCTCGAGCGACACGGCACGCTCGTATAACGCGCCAGCCGCGGATATTTCGCGGATCGGCCGATAGCTCGAAACTGTTCATCTCCCGCGTCCGCTCTATCTTCGGCAGGCAGCGAAGGAAGGGAGATGGACATGGCACGCGAAAAGCTCGAACGCGCCGCGGTCGACGGAGCGCTTCAGGAACTGGACGGCTGGACGCTGGATGTCGGCGGCAAGTCGATCTCGCGCAAATTCGACTTCCGCAATTTTTCCGAGGCCTTCGCCTTCATGACGCGCGCAGCCCTTGCTGCCGAGAAACTCGATCATCACCCCGACTGGTCGAACGTCTACAAGACCGTCAATGTGACGCTTTCCACGCATGATGCCGGCGG
>JBDZVC010000293.1:0-2403 GCA_040255475.1 Phyllobacteriaceae bacterium
CCCGCGCCCGTAAGTGCCGCCGCACCCATGTCGAGCCGGTCACCAAGCCCGACGCGCCGCGCCACCTCCTCGGCTTTGGCGAGCGCGCGGGCCCGCGAGGCGATGCGCAGATGCGCACCGACAGCGATGTTCTCGCGCACGGTCTGGCCGGCAAAGGGCTGCACGATCTGGAAGGTGCGCACCATGCCGCGCCCAGCGATCGCTTCGGGCGACAGGCCGGTGATGTCCTCGCCGTTGAAACGCACCCTCCCCTCATCCGGCTTATGAAAGCCGGTTATCATGGCGAAAAGCGTCGTCTTGCCGGCGCCGTTCGGTCCGATCAGCGACGCGATCTTCCCCTCGTCGAGGGACAGCCGGACGCCCTTCGCGGCCCGCACGCCTCCGAAATGCTTGCTAAGGCCCTCGACCTCAAGCATGGCGTACCTCCGGCACGGCCTCGTTCCGCTTCCGGGCCGATCGCCCGCCGAAGCGGCGGAAGAGCCCCGCCAGACCGCGCGGCATGAAGATGACCATCAGGACCAGCACGGTGCCGTAAAGCGCCAGCGCGATGCCCGGTGCGTCTCCCATCGTCTCGCGCGTGACCTCGGAGATGAAATGTACGCCGACCGCGCCGAGCAGCGGCCCGAAGAGGGTTCCCATGCCGCCGATGATCGGCACCAGAAGACTTTCGATGGAGACGCTCGTGCCATAGGCGATGCTCGGATCGAGATAGAGGAAATACTGGGCATAGAAAATCCCGGCGAGGCCGGAGAAAAGACCCGAAAGGACGATGGCTCCCATCTTGACGCGGAATGGGTTGACGCCGAGCGCGCGGGCCGCATCCTCATTATCGCGCACGGCGGTAAGCTGCGCGCCGAAGCGGGAATGGCCGATCCACCAGACGACGAGGAAAGCCGCCAGCGTCATCACCCAGATAAGGAAGAAGAAACCCGTCTTGGTGGGGAACTGGAGATTGGACGCCTCCTGCTTCAGCGGGATCAGGAGCCCGACGCCGGCGCCTGTGATGTCGAAGGAATTGGCGAGGATGCGCAGGACCTCGGCGAATGCCAGCGTCACCAGCGCGAAATAGGAGCCGCGCAACCCGTAGCGGAAGGTGCAGTATCCGATGAAGGCGGCGACCAGTATGGCAAGCACCGCGCCGCCTGCGAGGCCGAGCCACGGATTGATGCCGAATTTCATCTGAAGCACCGCCACCGCATAGGCTCCGGTGCCGAAGAAAGCGGCATGGCCGAAAGAGAATTGCCCGCCATAGCCGCCGAGTATGTTCCAGGACTGGCCGAGCAGCGCGCCGTAAAGCGTCATGATGACGAGATTCAGCCAGAACTCCGAGCGGATCAGCCAGGGCGCCGTCGCGATCGCGGCAAAGACGATGAGGAGGACGACGAGGTTTCGCATGCCGCTCAGACCCTGTGCCCGAGCAGTCCCGTCGGCCGGAAGAGCAGGACGAGGATGAAGATCACGAAAATGCCGATCTGGCCGAGGCTTTCGCCGAGATAGAGGCCGCTGATCGCCTCAACGACACCGATGATGAGGCCGCCGAGAAGCGCCCCGATGAACGAGCCCATGCCTCCCAACACCACGATCGTGAAGGCGATGAGGATGAAGCCCTCGCCGACCTGCGGCGTCACGTAATAGGTCGGCAAAAGCAGGCACGCCGCGACCCCGAGGCACCCGATGCCAAGGCCGAAGCTCAACCCGTAGACATGGTCTGTGTCGATGCCGACGAGTTCCGCGCCCTTGCGCTCCTTGGAGATGGCACGGATGGCCCGGCCCGTCGCGGTGCGCGACATGAAGAGCCAGAGAAAGGCGGCAGTGACAAGCGCCCCGAAGAAGGCGACGACCTTGGGCAGCGGGATGAAGGCGCCGAGCACGCTCACCGTCTCGAAGGCGTAGGGCACGTCGATGGTGCGCGTGTCAGAACGGAAGAAATAAAGCGCCAGGTTCTCGATGACGATGGCGAGGCCGAGCGTGGCGAGCAGGATGTTCTCGTCGCGGCCATGGCTCGCCCTGCCGATGATGCCGCGCTGAAGCGCGTAGCCGAGGGCGAACATCAGCGGCGGCACGATCAGAAGCGCGACATATGGGTCGATGCCGAACCGCGCATTGAGGAAGTAGACCGCGTAAAGGCCGACCATCAGGAGTGCGCCATGCGCGAAGTTGATGATGTGCAGCACGCCATAGATCAGCGTCAGCCCGAGCGCGATGAGGGCGTAAAGCGCGCCCATCGTAAGGCCGTTGAGGATGGATGGAATCAGGATCGTGCTGTCTGGCATATCGATCGGGTTCGGCGTTCGGGACCGGGCGGATGCCCGGTCCAAGGTTGAGAAGGTGGCTTCGGTCAGCTCTTCATCGGAAAGACCGCATCGGCGGATGCGAATTCCTTCGGATAGATGACCTCGATCT
>JBDZVC010000293.1:2503-5460 GCA_040255475.1 Phyllobacteriaceae bacterium
GGGTTCTTCGCCTTGATCTGGAGCACGATGTTGGTGAAGTCGCGCGTCGGCGTCGGATGCTTGATGACGTCGACCAGTTCGATGCCGATCTTCGGCAACTGCTCGGACAGAAGCTTCGCCGTGCCGGTGCCAAAGAGCGAATCCTCATGCACGACGACGGCCGTCTTGGCGATCGAGCCGGCGGCCTTGTTGATCTTGTCGAGGTTCTCGACGGCGATCCCCGACACCATTCCGTAGCCTGGCGCGAGGCGGAACGTGTTTTTCAGGCCGCGATTGACGATCTCGTCCGAAACGCCGACATCGACGACATGCGGCGTGTTGGTCTTGGCCGCTTCCTGGGAAGTGGCGAGCGAGATGGCGGACGAATAGCCCGCGACGATGCCCGCCACGCCCTGCTCCACCATCTTGTCGACTTCCGACGCGCCGATTTCCGGCTTGCCCTGGCTATCACCCAGCACGCCCTCGATCTTGGCTCCGCCGAGCGACTTGATGCCACCGGCGGCGTTGATATCCGCGATCGCCAGTTCCGCGCCGGCCCGGCACTGCGTTCCGGAGAAGGATATGGCGCCCGTCACCGGATGGATCAAGCCGATCTTCACCGACTTCGGCTCAGCCCGGAGCACGGCGGGAAATCCGGTGATCCCCAGCCCCACCACGGCTGCGCCCGTTGCAAGAAACTCGCGCCGGCGCATTCCCCCGCCAATGGACCCCGGCCGCTTTGTAATGGTCGTCATCATAGTCTCCTCTTCCTGTCAGGGCGGTTCCTCGCCGCTGCCTGATCCATCCTGTTCCCCGGCTTTGTCGCCATCTCCTCCTCTCCCGCCGGGATCGGGGAGGAAGAAGTCGCGGCCCAGCGCATGCCTTCCTTTTCGCGGATGCGCCGCATGGACATTTCGATACGGTAGAGGTCGGGCCGATAGAGCACGCGGATGTACTCGACCGGCCTGCCGGCGGCGTCGCGGACGACGCGGCGCACCTCGATCAGCGGCGCGCCGGCATGGATCGAAAGCGCCGAGGCGACCTGCGCGTCCGCGACCGTCGCGGAGATCGTCTGCCGCGCCGAGGCGACATTGACGCCCGCCCGCTCGAGGAGATGGAGCAGAGGTCTTTTGTTGAGGTCATCGCGGTCGTATTGCCGCCCGATCTGGCTCGGCACGTAGGTGACGAGGTACGACATCGGCTTGCCGTCGAGTATGCGGACACGGACGGCGCGCTGCACATCGATGCCGGCGCCCACTTCGAGCGCGTGGGCGATGTCCTCGCTCGCGGGAACATAGCCGAACTCGAGCACCCGGGCCTCGGTGCCAATGCCCATGAGCGAAATGTTTTCCAGCCAGCCTTCGATCGATGCGGTGACGGCAGGCGGCGGCGGGCGCTTGACGACGCGGGTGCCCTTGCCGCGCTCGCGCACGACAAGGCCTGCATCGGCCAATTCGTTGAGCGCGCGCTTCGCGGTGATGCGCGACACGCCGAATTCCCTGCACAAATCCTTTTCGCCGGGGATCAGTTCGCCTGCGGAAATCTCGCCGGTGTAGATGCGGTTGCGCAGGAGCACGACGAGCTGGTGGTAAAGCGGCACCCGCGTATTGGCGTCGAGCCGCGCGACGGGGCGGGCACCCGCCATGCCTGTCATTCCGATATCGCCGCCATTGCCGGGCAATCTTTCCTCCCTGTTGCTCCTATTGGTATATCAATATACCATATTGTCAACGGGTTCTCAGCCCGGTCTATATGCAAGGAGGGAAAATGCCATTCGTCCGAGTCACCCTGATCGAAGGCTATGGAGACGAGGTGCGGGGGAACCTGGCACGGCGCCTGACGGACGCCGTTCGTGCGACGGTCGCAGCCCCGCTCGAGGGGATAATTGTGGCGATCGAAGAGGTGAAACCGGCGAACTATATGCGCGGCCGGGTCTCCAGGGCACCCGGCAAGGCCCTCCCGACTCCAGCCGAGATCGTCAAGGCGTTCCTTTCGGCGATGGAAAGACGCGACCTAGCGGCCGCCAGGACGTTCCTCGCCGACGATTTCCGGATGATCTTTCCCGGCAACGCGGAATTCAACGCGCTGGAAGAGCTGGTCGCCTGGAGTCGCCCCCGCTACCGTTTCGTGAAGAAGAGCTACGAAGCCTTCGATGAATGTTTCGGCGAGACGGGAACGGTCGTCTATTGCTTCGGCACGCTTTCCGGCGAATGGCCGGACGGCAAGCCCTTCGAAGGCATCCGCTTCATCGACCGCTTCTCAGTCGAAAACGGCAAGTTGCTGGACCAGAGAGTCTGGAACGACTTGCGGGCCTCGGAAGCATAGAGCCTCGACCGGCAGGTCCACATAGGGATACCGTGGCGCTCCGAACCGCACCGAGTGAAGGTCACACCGGCAGAAGCGACGGGACCGGGAATGCCCGGTCCCGCCTGCATTGCTTACGCTCCCAGCGGGTAGATTATCTTGGCATGGCTGACGTCCTTCGGCGCCACCGCGACGATCTTGCCGCCCTGTATCTGGGCGAGCATCGGCGGTGGCAGCGTATTGTCGTGGAAATGCGTGCCGCTCTGATCGAATTTGATCGGGCCGTAGAAGGTGTGGATGTCGGTCTCGCCGATGATTTTGGCAAGTTGCGCCCGGTCATCCTCCGACAGGCCAGGACCCTTGCCGAGCTTCTTCAGGGCTAGCTGAAGCACCTCGCCCGACACTGCGCAGCCGGCACCGGTATAGTCGGCGTCGACTTTGTACTTCGCCTTGTAATTGTCGGCGAATTCCTGCGCCGTGCCGAAGACGTCGTCCTTGTAGGGGAAGCTCGGATCCCAGTCTATGATGCCGAGCACGCCGTCTGCGTCCTTGCCGAGCGCTTCGACGAAGGCCGGTTCGGTGACGCCGTAATGCTGGATGAGCGCCTTCGGCATGTAATTCTGCGCCTTCAGCGTCTTCACCACGTTGATGAGGATCGTGTCATGGCCGCCGAC
>JBDZVC010000294.1:0-5447 GCA_040255475.1 Phyllobacteriaceae bacterium
TTCGGCGAGATCGGCATCGACAACGACCTGATCGTGGAATCCGACGAGGAAATCTACGAGATGAACAATGGCTGCGTCTGCTGCACGGTGCGCGGCGACCTGATCCGCGTCGTCGAAGGGCTGATGCGGCGGCCCGGCCGCTTCGATGCGATCCTGGTCGAGACGACCGGGCTTGCCGATCCCGTTCCCGTCGCGCAGACCTTCTTCATGGACGACGACGTGCGTTCCAAGACAAGGCTCGACGCCGTGGTGGCGCTGGTCGACGCCAAGCATCTACCCTTGCGCCTGAAGGACAGCCGGGAGGCGGAGGACCAGATCGCCTTCGCCGACGTGGTCCTTCTCAATAAGACGGACCTCGTCAGCGAAGAGGAACTTGAACACGTCGAGGCGACGATCCGCGCGATCAATCCGTCGGCGCGCATCCATCGCACGACCCGCGCCGGCATCGACCTTACCGAAGTGCTCGACCGCGGTGCGTTCGATCTCGACCGCGCGCTGGAGAACGATCCGCACTTCCTCGACGCCGATGAGCATGACCACGACCACGATGGGCACGACCATGACCATCATCACGACCACGACGGCCACGATCATCACCATCACCACCACCATCATGACGGCGAGATGTCGGACATCCACGACGTGACGGTGCAGTCGGTGTCGCTGCGCGGCGGCGAGATGGATTCGCGGAAATTCTTCCCGTGGATACAGAAAGTGACGCAGTTGGAAGGCCCGAACATCCTCCGCCTCAAGGGCATCATCGCCTTTAAGGACGATCCGGACCGCTACGTGCTGCAAGGTGTGCACATGATCATCGAGGGTGATCACCAGCGTCCGTGGAAGGATAACGAGAAGCACGAAAGCCGGCTTGTCTTCATCGGCCGCGAGCTCGACGCGGAGCGGCTGAAAAAGAGCTTCGACGCATGCCTGGCGGCGTGACCGCCTGATGCCCACCGTCGCCCCGCTCGACCTCGACGGCCATTGCGTGACCGCCGCCTTCACTGGCGGCGTTCCGCATTTCGCGCTCGCCGACGGCACCGTCCACCGCCTCGATCACGGCCACAAAACGGCGGAAGTCCATGATGGCCTGCTCTGCGCCGTGCCTTCCCTCGATAACGGTATGCTTCTGACGGGCGGCGAAGACGGCAAGGTTGCCGAACTCTCGCCGGACGGTACGGTGAGACTCCTCGCAGAGGCGGGGAGAAAATGGATCACGAGCATCGCCGCGGGCCCGCAGGGTGCGGTTGCCTATGCCACCGGCCGCACGGCGACCGCCCGCCTCGGCGACGGCAAGACACGCGCCTTCGAATGCCAGCGTTCCGTCGAGGGGCTGGCCTTCGCGCCGAAGGGCATGCGGCTCGGCATCGCGCGCTACAACGGCGCGACGCTGACCTTTCCTGCGACCGAGGGCAAGCCCGTCGAGCTCGAATGGGCGGGCGCCCATACCGGCATCACCTTCTCGCCGGACGGCAATTACGTCGTCACCACCATGCAGGAAAACGCGCTGCACGGCTGGCGGCTTTCCGACGGAAGGCACATGCGCATGGCCGGCTATCCGGCCAAGATCAAGAGCTTCTCCTGGGCCGCCAAGGGACGCTGGCTGGCGACTTCCGGCGCGCCGGCGGCGATCGTCTGGCCTTTCACGGGCAAGGACGGCCCGATGGGCAAGGCACCCGCCGAACTCGGCACGCGCGGCGATGCGATGGTGACCAACGTCGCCTGCCATCCAGCCGAGGAGATCGTCGCGATCGGCTACCAGGACGGCATGGTGCTCGTCGCGCGGATCGCGGACCAGAAGGAAGTGCTCTTGCGCCGCCCCGGCAAGGGCGCCATCACCTCGATGGCTTGGGACAGCGAGGGCAAGCGTCTCGTCTTCGGCAGTAACGCAGGCGATTGCGGGGTCATTGACATAAGCGCCTAGGCGGAACCTTGCGGCAGTTGTAGTCGTTCCGGAGGGATGCACGGATTTCCGACGAGTCCCCGATGATTGCCACCTCTCCCCAAGAGAAAGCACAGGCTGATCTGTTCGGCGAGCCCGCCGCCGAAAAGGACGCGCCGCGAAGTCTGCAAGAGGCCCGCGAGGAAGCCGAAACCTGC
Organism: Phyllobacteriaceae bacterium; assembly: GCA_040255475.1. Classification (GTDB taxonomy): domain Bacteria; phylum Pseudomonadota; class Alphaproteobacteria; order Rhizobiales; family Rhizobiaceae; genus Mesorhizobium_L. The sequence goes on from JBDZVC010000294.1 coordinate 2,098, forward strand.
CGGCGCTGTCATCTGTGGGAAAACGCCACCCAGACCGTCTTCGGCGAAGGGCCCGGGAGCGCCACGGTGGTCTTCGTCGGCGAGCAGCCGGGCGATCAGGAGGATATGGCCGGCAAGCCGTTTGTCGGGCCGGCCGGAAAGATGTTCGACGCCGTCCTCCAAGAGGCCGATTTCGATCGCAGGAAGACCTATGTCACCAACGCGGTCAAGCATTTCAAATTCGAGCCGCGCGGCAAGAAGCGCATCCATTCCAAGCCGAATGCCGGCGAAATCCAGGCATGCCGCTGGTGGCTCGACAACGAGCTGAAGCTGATCCGGCCTGAACTCGCCGTGGCGCTCGGCGCGACGGCGGCGCAATCGCTTCTCGGCAAGATTGTGCCGGTAACGAAGCTGCGCGGCACGACGGTGAAGCGCGATGACGGGCTCAGGATCTTCATCACGGTACATCCCTCCTATCTCCTGCGCATTCCGGATGAGGTGGCCAAGCAGGCGGAGCGGAGAAGGTTCCTTGACGATATGAAGAAGGTGAAGAAACTGGCGGGGATGTAAAGCTTTGCTGCTTCTAGCTGGATTTACGTGTCGGCCGCTCTGGCATCGTCGCCCCCGAGGCCTTCGCAATGTACGAATCCGATGGTTGAACAGGCCCCCTACCCTCTACGACTTCACCGTATCAACACCGCCCGAAAATCATTCACATTCGTTCCGGTCGGCCCCGGCACGAAGAGATCGCTGATCGCATTGAAGGCAGACCACGCGTCGTTGTTGGCAAGATATGCCCGGGCGTCGAGGCCGGCTTCCCTCAGCCGCGCAACCGTCGTGCCGTCGCAGAATGCGCCTGCATTGTCTTCAGAGCCGTCGATGCCATCCGAGTCTGCCGCGAGCGCGTGGACGCCTTCGGCACCGTCGATGCCAAGCGCGAAGGCGAGCAGGAATTCGCTGTTGCGCCCGCCCTTGCCCTTGCCGCGGATCGTCACCGTCGTCTCGCCGCCGGAGAGGATCACCACCGGCTTGCGAAAGGGCCGGTCGCGCAACGTAACTTCGCGGGCGATCGCCGCATGCACGCCGCCAACCTCCCGCGCCTCACCCTCGATGGCATCGGAGAGGATCACCGTTTCGATCCCCTGCCGCCTCGCTTCGGCGGCGGCCGCCTCCAGCGACACGGCGGCCGAGGCGATGACATGCACCTCGTTGCGGGCGAAGCGCGGATCGTCCGGCTTCGGCGCATTTGCATCGGGAGAATGGAGGTGCGCCATGACGGATGCTGGCAGGTCGAGACGGTAGGCTCCAACGATCGCAAGCGCGTCCTGCCGCGAAGCGCTATCGGGCACGGTCGGGCCGGAGGCGACAAAGGCCGGATTGTCGCCCGGAATATCCGAGACGACGAGCGAGACGAGTTTCGCCGGATAGGCGGCCGCCGCGAGCCGCCCGCCCTTGATCGCCGAAATATGCTTGCGCAGCGTGTTCATCGCCAAAATGGGTGCGCCCGAGGCAAGCAGCGTCTTGTTCACCGCGATCTCGTCGGCAAGCGTGAGGTCACCGGCCGGCGCCGGCAGAAGCGCCGAACCGCCACCGGAAATCAGCGCGATGACGAGATCGTCTTCGGTAAGGCCGGAAACCTTGTCCAGCAACCGCCGAGCAGCTTTCAGCCCCGCTTCGTCCGGCACAGGATGCGCCGCCTCCAGCACCTCGATCCGCTCGCAGGGCACGGCGTAGCCGTAGCGCGTGACCACGACGCCTTCGAGCGGCCCGTCCCAGGCTTTTTCCAATGCCCGAGCCATCTGCGCGGAACCCTTGCCGGCGCCGATGACGATGGTACGGCCTCTGGGCTTCGCCGGCAGATGCGCCCGTATCGTCCGCTCCGGATCGGCCGCGGCCACGGCGGCGTTGAAGAGCGAGGTCAGGAAAGCCTTCGGTTCGATGATACTCACTACGCGGATGCCTCGAGCGTGCTCTTCGCCGGCCGGCCCGCAACATATACCTCGACCGCGGCGCGGTCGTCGCCGAGTGTCTGCAGCAGGAAAAGCTCTTCGGCCAAGGTACCTGTCCGTTCCATCCTGAGCCTCATCGCCGGCGTGGCGCGCGAATTAAGCACCACGATATCGGCGCCACTCCCGACCTCCAGCGAACCGACGCGATCGCCGATCGACAGCGCCTCGGCGTTGCCGCGCGTGATCTGCCAGAAGGAGGCGAGCGGATTCAGCTTCTCGCCGTTGAGCGCGATCACCTTGTAGCCCTCGTCCATCGTCCGCAGCATGGAATAGTTGGTGCCGCCGCCGACATCGGTCGCCGACGCGATACGGAGCGGCTTATTGCGTTTGCGGTAGCGCTGATAATCGAAAAGGCCGGAGCCGAGGAAAAGGTTGGAGGTGGGGCAGAAGACAGCGACCGAGCCGGATTCGGACAACGCGTCGGCCTCGCGTTCCGACAGATGGATGCAATGGCCGAACAGGCTCTTCCCGCCGAGAAGCCCGTAATGCTCGTAGACGTCGGTATAGTCCTTCGACCAGGGATAGAGCTCCTGCGTGAAGGCGATCTCGTCCCGGTTTTCCGACAGATGCGTCTGCATGTGGCAATCGGGGTATTCCCGCACCAGCGCTTCGGCCATCTCCATCTGCTCGGGCGAGGAGGTGATGGCGAAGCGCGGCGTGATCGCGTAATTCTGGCGGCCCCTGCCGTGCCATTCCTCGATCAGCGCCTTGGTGTCGTCATAACCGGATTGCGGCGTGTCGGTGACGCCGTCCGGCGCGTTGCGGTCCATCATCACCTTGCCGGCGATCATCAGCATGTCGCGTTCATGCGCCTCGGCGAAGAAGGCTTCGGCGGAGGATTTGTGCACCGAGCAATAGACCGCCGCCGTCGTCGTGCCGTGCCGGATCAACTCGTCCAGGAACAGCCGGGAGATGCGCCTTCCATGCTGGGCGTCGCGGAACCGCGCTTCCTCGGGAAAGGTATATTCGTTCAGCCATTCGAGCAGTTCGGCCCCGTAGGAGGCTATCACCTGCATCTGCGGGTAATGCATATGGCCGTCGATGAAGCCGGGCAGGAGGAGATGCGGCCGGTGGTCGATGACGGTCGCGCCCTTCCCCGCCTTCTTGCTCACCGAAGCGTAATCGCCGCGAGCGGCAACCTTGCCGTCACGGACAAGCAACGCGCCGTCTTCCTCGTAGAGATAGGAAGCCTGGTCGTCGACGCCTTGCGGCTCGCGCAGGAAGGCGAGCAGCCGCCCGCGGATGATCAGATCGCTTCCCATATCAGTTAGCGGCGCTCACCTGCTCGAACCACGCGACGATGCTTTTCCGTTCCTCGGGCGTGATCTGCGTCACGTTCCCGCCGGGCGGCATGGCGATGCT
>JBDZVC010000295.1:0-5439 GCA_040255475.1 Phyllobacteriaceae bacterium
GGCCGGCCGCGCAACTCCTCGCGGATGTCGTCGATCAAAAGGTCGATGCTGCAGCCTTTGCCAACGATCTTTGCCAACACCTCGCGGCCGACCGGTTCGCTGGCTGCGAAGATCGTCGCCTCGACGCGGTTCATCCATTCGCGCCAGCGCGCTTCCGGCGGCAGATGATCCAACTCGCGGTCGAACAAATGGTCATTTGAACGCCCGTCGTCTGCTCGCCCCTTCCCTCGTCTCGCCCGCGCCGCCTCAATCATCGATCACAGCCCATAGATGCGGAAGCTCGTTCGGCCAGAGAGTTCGCGCACGGCGCCGAGCTCCATCAGCCGGTCGAACAGGCGGCGCAGGCCGCGATCGCTCATACCGGCGATCTTTTCCGAGGCGACGAGCGCGTCGTCGGACAGAAGCCTTTCGACCACAAGATCGGATGCACGGGCGCGCAACTTCGGCGCCACCGCGAGCAACCGCTCTGATCGACGCTCGAGTTCGGCCGACAGATCGACCGCCCGCAACGCCGCGCGCGCCTGAGCGGCGAGCAGGCTCTTTGCCCGGACGCCTTCATCCTCGATGCTCGCTGCCGCAATGCCGGTTCCTGACCGGCGCGGACGAGGAGCACCGAGACCCGCAATCACCTCCGCGCCCAGCAGCGGCACCGCGTGTGTCCAGCCCAGGCGCTGCGCGACGAGAGCGTCGGCGAGCCAGGCGCCGGCGGCGCGCCCAAAACCGTATCTCTCGGCGGCGATAAAGGCGCCGGTCAGCGTCCCAACCATCCCAGCTGTCGAAGGCTGGCGGAGTTCGCCCGCCAGATCGCCGACCGCCTCGCCGTCGGTGGCGTGGCCGAATTCCTCCAGCACCGCGCCGAGGTTTTTTCCTGTGAGCAGATCCTCCATGGGTCGCGTGGCCAACCGGCGCCACGCCAAAAGCATCCTTCCGCCAGGGCCGACGTCATCACCGGGCTTCGTCAGAAGGACTGCGTCGCGCAACGCATTTTCACCCTCGATGCGCCCAGCCTGCCTCGCCGTCACTGCGGCCGCAGAAAGCGCCAGCCGCAGCCGCAAGGCGCCGGCCCATCGCTCCTGTCGGCGGACCACAGCATCAAGTGCGCCTATGGACGCGCCGGCAACGAGTGCCACATCTCCGACGTCTTTGCTCGCAAGGCCTTGCGCATCGGGGACGGCGCGGCGCAGCCATGTCGGGACGAGGGCCGCCGGCGTAACAGCCGTCGCCGCAAATGTGCCGCGGTGCTGGAGGGATGGCTTGGGCCGCAGAATCATCGGAAAGATGATGAATCAGCGCGGCGCTTCTGGCAATCGATCTGCATGCGAAACGCCGTGCCCGTCGCTCCTGTAGAATGAACGATAATCTTGCATTTTCGAGATCGCAGGCAGCGGGCTGATCCGCTCGGGCGATTCGTACCGAAACTATAGCACATTTCGCGCCAGCCACCCGTTCATCGATAAGCCACATCTACCCTGCCCTTCGGTCTGGAGACGGGCCGTTTGCCTTGAGCGCCGCCATGAGCATAGGGCCGACTGTGAACTGCCCTGCCCTCGCCTTTTCGGTCAATGCGCGCAGATAGCCGCCGGCGGAATTGATGTGCTGGGCGCGCTGCAGGATACAGGCCACGACAATCGCCGCGCATTCCTGGCCCATCACATGGCATGCGTCCTCGTAGGCTGAGGGTGAGATGCCCAGATACCCCCTCACCTGGGCCGCGACCATCATCAAATCGCGCCAGCTCCCGACCCCGTCGACCGCATAGTCGATGATATCCGGGCAGGCTTTCAGGATCAGTCCGAGTGGATAGGCTTTCAGCGGCTCCTGCGGTACTGTCTTGAGCTCGGCCGTTGCCCCGCTTTGTTCTAAGCCTGGTTCAAATTCAATGAGAGTGTTGGTGTTTGAATCAGATTGCTGCCAGCCATTATGGGATTCATTGGCGTTCGGATTCTCGACATTCATATGAGAATTCAACAAGATGTCGACTTCTTCCCGGATTGCCGCCAGATCGGCCACAATCGGCTCCAGATCGCTGATGGCCGCCCGGCGAGGGATTACGTCGACAACTGCCCTGAACCGCCTCCAGATCGCTCCCCAATCACCCGGAACATCTTCCTCGACGGCAGCCTCGATCAGCTTGGAAATATCGCGCCTATGGAGCGTGATGCGTTCCCGCATGAGCTTCAGGGCGCGATTGTCCATGCGGACCCGTTCTGCGGCCCCCGAGAACTCGTCGGCACGCGCTAGCATGGGTGCGAGGGAGAAACCAAAAGCCTCCTCAAAGCCCCCTCCCCTGCCCTTGCGGGCGTATCTTTTGCCGTTCGGGCTGTCCCGCCGGATGATCAGGCCGCTCTCGACCAATGCCGCCAGGTGTCGACGCAGTGTCGTGTCGGCCATGCCGTGCGCGCGGAGCGAGAGCTGGCGGTTCGAGGGGAAGACGACCAGGCCGTTTTCCTCCGACAGCTCGTTATCCGGATAGAACGACAAAAGCGCCGCCAGGACAGCCAGAGCGCGATCGCCGATGCCGACAATGGACTTCCCTTCGCAGAGATCTCTGTAGGTCTGCCATTTGTCCGCGGCCTTGCCTTCCGGAATTTCGTGGGATTCATTTTGCACTGCCAATAGGGCAAGCGACATCGGCCGCCGCCCAAAGGGCGTCGTTGCAATACCCGTCTCCATTTCCTTTCACCCTCTCAATCAGGCAAAAGAAACCTGCTCGCCGAATCGACGCCTAAGACTCTTGACACTGATTCGCGGAAATGAGATTCTCGGCTTGCTAGAACACGAGAAGGGCTTCCGCGAGAGATCGTTCGGAGGCCTTTTTCTTTTGCGGTTTCAGTTCTCCCGTTTCGACTTCCTGAACGCCTCATAGAGGCCGTCCAGATTGCCTGAAATCCATTCACCAAAGGGCTTGGCTTCGGCCTTTGAAATTTTCAGCGTGTAGTCCTTCGGACCGGTCTTTACGGTCACGCTAACGGATTCGTCGTCAGGTTCCCATGATTTGGCTGCAGGCTTCGAAATTGACTTCCTGACGACCTTCCCTCCCGTATGGAGAACGTCAAACAACTTGTTGAAGCGTCCGTCCGAATCCTCTGACAAGAAGCCATCAGTGTTGATGAATTCCTTCGCTGCAGCGGCGTTACGGGGATTGTCGATCAGTTTCCGTAGCTCCAACCAACGATCGCGCCCGATCCCTTTGGCAGCGCCGATGCCCTCAATGACCTCCGGAGGGATGGATTTTGGAATTGTCATCATCTTCGAGAGCGTCTGATAATCTACAGAGAGCGCCGACTGGATCGTCTCGCGGCCAAATCCACGGCTACCGAGCTGCTGTGCGAAGATTACCTTCTCGATGAACGACAGGTTAGCCCGGGCGGAATTCTCTTGTCCCTGGGCGATGACGTGATCGAGGTCTTCGAACGTCTTTACGACAGCGCGGACTTTCCGGTTTAGCTCACTTGCTGCACGCAGCCGGCGATGCCCAAACACCACCATATAGCGGCCTTCAGCTGTCGGATGCGGCCTGACAAGAATCGGAGTGTCCTGCCCGCGCACCCGGATCGCTTCAACCAACTCTTCATACTGTTCATCATCAACCGTCATTCGGTCCGAAACGAAAGAAGCATCAATCAGAGCTGGGTCAATCTCGATGACCGTCTCGCCATCTGCTAATAAGGCCGCCTGCCTTGTCAACTCATCGATCGACGAAGAAATGGACTTCGCGGCACCAAACTTGGGCATCGCGGAGAAACGCTCGTCAGCGGCGATATCTGCCCCGTCGTCTTCAGCGAGGATCCGGTTGAAGATATTCTTTCTGGCCATCTATATTCCTACGGAAACGCCCATTTCGTTGAAATCACTGCGGAAAAATGGGATTTAGACTGCCGTCTATTTTTGGCCGCCTGCCCCATGCTGAGTGGATCAAGTTCCGGATTTCCGAATTAACGGCTTCCATGGATTCCATGGCTCGGTCGTATGTTGATCTCGTCATGCTGGAGCGCTCGACCTCATAGAGAGTCTGCTTCGTCAAGCCCGCGTCAGAAATCGCAGTTGATTTCAGCATCTGGCTTTGGAGCATCTGCGAGGCTAGAATCGATTGCATGAAACCAACCATCTGAGCCTGTGGAATGTCCGTCGGCTCGTAACGGGTGACAAGATAACGGAACCAATCCAGATCGACGTCGCCGCCTGCTCGGTTCACTGTTTTCAGCAGGTCACCTAACATCAGCAGGAATTGGGACATCGACATCAGGTCGAGCATCTGTGGATGAACTGTGATGAGAACTGAAGTAGCAGCCGCCAGTGCTGTGAGCGTTAAATAACCAAGCTGGGGAGGGCAGTCGATAATGGCGATATCGTAACTGCTGTCGACTTCTTGCAGGGCATTTTCAATTCGGTTCCAAAAGGTCTTCCCATCCAACGACGCCTTGTTCTGCATCGCCAGCGGCGTGTCGTATTCATATTCCTGAAGTTCCAGGGAAGCGGGAATTAGATCGAGGCCCGGGAAGTTCGTCTTGCGGATTACTCCCGCAACAGGCTTGCGCTCGTCGTCATAGCGGATCGCCTCATAGATCGATGGATAGCGATCTAGCTCAGGCTGCACGCCATGAAGAGCAGAAAGCGAAGCCTGGGGGTCGAGATCGATCGCCAGAACACGGTGCCCCGTAAGCGCAAGGTGTTGGCCAAGGTGGGCCGCGGTGGTTGTCTTTCCGGAGCCGCCTTTGAAATTGACCACAGCAATTACCTGTAGCTTGTCACCAGGTCTGCGATAGGGAACATAATTTTTGCTCTCGGAACGGCCATGACGATCTAGCCAATGTCGAAGTTCCCAAAGCTGCTCGGCCGAATACGTTCTTCTGCCACCTGTATGGACGGTTGGCTGAACAGCCTTGCCTTCCAGGTGCAACTTCTTCAGGTTGCTGGTGGACACCCCGAGGAAGTACGCAGCTTCAGCAAGTGAGAAGTCACGCAGTGTCTTCGTGGCGTTCGGAGGAAATGTCTCCAGCCGAAGGAGGTTCAGCTTGCGGCTAATTTCTCGGCCCTGGGCAGAGATAGTGTCGTCAAATCGCTGCTTGATAGCGGTAGTGACGGGAGCATTCATCTGGCGAGAACCTCAAATGACGGCATTTGGCACAAAACAGCCGAATTACCGTCATTATGCCTGATTCTCCTTCTCTCACAAGAAGTTTAAGGTTAACAGAACATTAATGAGAACTTCGATTGGATTTTCCTTGGAGAGGTGTTGAGGCGCGCCACAATTCAGCTGCTCTTCTTGGTGACAATAACCATTGATCGAGAGCTACTCGTCGGCGAAAACCGAATAGTCGGTTTCGCACGCGCCAGGAGCGACCCTGTTGTCAGGACGGCGAGCACACCAAAGAAGCCGCAATGGCGGGTAGGTAAACCGCGGCCCTTGATTATAGCCAAAAGACGCCATATGTTTTG
>JBDZVC010000296.1:0-5312 GCA_040255475.1 Phyllobacteriaceae bacterium
GGTCCAGCTGTTCGTACTCGACCTCGACGGCATTGATGCCGTCATCGGCGGTGTAGCGGTCGGTTGCGACGACGAAGGCGACTTCCTGGTTCTGGAACAGCACCTTGCCGTCCGCCAGCACCATCTGCACGTCGCCCGCAAGCGTCGGCATCCAGGCGAGGTTGACGGTCTTCAGCGTCTCCGCCGTGATGACGGCCAGCACGCCCGGCACCTTCAGTGCCTTCTCTGTGTTGATCGATTTCACCCGCGCATGGGCGTAGGGCGAGCGCACGAAGTCGCCATGCAGCATGCCGGGCAGCTTCACATCGTCGACATACTGGCCCTTGCCTTGCGTGAAGCGCACGTCCTCGACACGCTTCCGCTTGCAACCCATGCCTTCCAGTTTTGCTTCGCGCTGTTCGCGCGTGGGGGTCATGTCGTTCATTCCGCGGCCTCCTGAAATTCCGTGCCGTTGATCTTGGCGGCCGCGTACTGGATCGCCCTGACGATGTTCTGGTAGCCGGTGCAGCGGCACAAATTGCCGGCGATGCCGAAGCGGATTTCTTCTTCCGTGGGGCTCGGGTTCTCCTGAAGCAGACGGTGCGCCCGCACGATCATGCCCGGCGTGCAGAAACCGCACTGCAGGCCGTGCATCTGCCGAAATCCCTCCTGAAGGGCGGAAAGTGTACCGTCGGCATTGGCGATGCCCTCGACCGTGGTGATCTGCGAGCCGTCGGCCTGTACTGCGAACATTGTGCAGCTCTTCACCGACAATCCGTCGATGTCGACGGTGCAGGCGCCGCAATGCGTCGTTTCACAGCCGATATGGGTTCCGGTTAGCTGCAAATTCTCGCGGATGAAATGAACGAGCAGGGTACGCGGCTCGACGAGGCCGTCGACCTCGACCCCGTTCACCGTCATGCTCACCTGGGTTTTTTTTGCCTGGGGTGTCATGTCGTTCCTCCTTAGCCGGCTCTGGCAGCGGCGCGTTTCAGCGCGCGCGTCACCATGATGCCGCCGACGCTCTTTCTGTATTCGACCGGGCCGCGCCCGTCGGCGGCCGGCGACATGATTTCCTCGGCAGCGGCCGCTGCCTTCTTCAGCGAAGCCTCGCCGAGAGTGGTTCCGATCACCGCCCGCGCGGCGTCCTCGGCCAGCAGCGGTGTTTCCGACAGGTTGGTGAGGCCGATGGAGCAGGTGGCGACCTTGCCGCCGGACATTGTGAGCACGACCGCTGCGGCGGCCGTCGCATAGTCGCCGACCTTGCGCTTCAGCTTCTCATAGGCGTAGCCATGGCCGGAAGGCTGTGCCGGCACGGACACCGCGGTGAGTATTTCGCCGGGCTCCAGCGACGTGAAATAGGCGCCCTGATAGAAGTCGCCAGCAGCCTCCTCCCGCACGCCGTCAGGTCCTTCGAGGCGATAGGTTGCGCCCAGCGTCATCATCAGCGCCGGCATGTCGTTGCCGGGATCGCCATTCGCCACATTTCCGCCGATCGTGCCGCGATAGCGCACCTGCGGGTCGGCGATGAGTAATGCCGTCTCTCGCAGGATGGGCAGGGAGGATGCGATCACGTCGGAGGCAAGCAGCTCGTGCTGTGTGATCATCGCGCCGATGACGATGTTGCCGCCTTCGCGGGTAATGCCTTTCAGCCCCTCGACGCCGTGAAGGTCGATCAGATGCTCGGGCGTGGCCAGCCTCAGCTTCATCATCGGGATGAGACTGTGACCGCCCGCGAGCGGACGCGCTTCTTCACCAAGGTCCGAAAGCAGCTTGATGGCGTCGGCCATCGAAGCCGGACGATGGTAGGTAAAGTGTCCCGGTATCATGCTTCCTCCCTTCATCCTTGCGCCTTACAAGGCACGGATGTTGGGTGAATGCTGTCGCGAGCATCTTATGTCAGGCAAGCAGATGGACGGTTAAGTCTCACGAGTGTTGGGCTTTCGCACTAAACACCGGTATTCCCGCACGAATTGTGACAGCAATCCTGACCTGTCGGCCATCAAGCCGAATCGACGTTCCGACGGGTAAGGCCCAGCCGGGCCCGGAGCTCCGCTGTCCTGGCACGGCTTACCGGAACCAGATGCCGAACCGGCCCATCCAGTTCGACCACCGCGCCCTCGCCTTCCTTGCGAACGAAAGCGACGTGCGAAATGGCGATGATGTGGCTGCGATGAACCCGCATGAAGAAGGCCGGGTCGAGATTTTCTTCCGCTTCCGAAATGGACCAGAGTGACATACGTTCGCGGCTGCCGTCGTGCACCTTCGTGTAGTGGGCGTCGGCCCTGATGCTGCGGATGTGCGCTGCCTCGATGAAGTGAACGCCATCGGCCCCTTCGACCGGCAGGCGTGCTGCCAGTTGCGGCGGAGGCTGCCCGAGGCCGCCGAGCGGTAACGGCCTTTGCGCATGAGCCGAAATCGGTCCGGAATCGTCGGTCGTTGCTTCGGCCTCATTCCAGCCGGGAAAAACTCCCGCGTGCCCACTGCCGGCCAATTGGACTGAAACCTGCGATCTCGGCTCAGGCACGAGAAGCAGCAGAAAGCCCCCTCCTATTGCGAAACATAACAGCATCACGACAAGGGAAAGTATCTGCGGCGATGCAACCAGACCATCCGAGGCAAAAAGACAATATTCCCGTCCCGGTGCGAAGCGCATGCCCGCCATCGCGGTATAATGCATGCCGGAAACGGCGATGCCGAAGGCAATCGCGCTGAAAGCCAGACGAGCGCCGCCATGCCGGGCTAGGAATATGCGCAGCCCGCCATAGGCGGCACCAATGGCAATGAGCACTGCCAGTGCGATGAAGACGGGGTCGTGCTCCATATGGAAATTGCCCGTCAAGGCTTCGACGCCGACATAGTGCATCGAGACGATGCCTGCGCCGAGCAGCACGGCGGCAGCCATTACGCGACGGTCTGTCGGCTGGCCGATCGAAACGAAGAACAGCGACACGCCCACCACGAGCACGCAGATGAGAAAGGAGAGGATCGTCGGCAGGACGAGATAAGCTGCATCGGGCGGGATGGGGGCGGCCATCATCCCTGTGAAATGCATCGTCCAGATGCTCACCGCCAGGAAGGCCGCCGCGCCGGCGAGCAAGACCCGGCGAGCCACGCCGGGGGTGCCACGTACGCGCGCGGCAAGCCCGAACCCGGTATAGCCTCCTATGATCGCGATCGCCACCGACAGCGCGACCAAATAAGGATTGTGTCCTTCGAACATCCCGGTACCTACAGGCGAGACACCGCCTGTCCGCCCGCTTCTCCCTGGCTCAAGCTTCGCAAACAGGCCCCGATTTGGCAATGTGAGTTTGGTTCGGTCGATGCTTCCGTGTTCAATGCCTCCGGTCTCGGCTTCCACTGTGACGTACGATCAGGCGAGCCTGTCCGAAGAATGCTGTATCGTTCGGACAAGCTCTTGCCGATGTCCGAAGTTTGCATCATACTTCGGACATGCTCGACCAATCGACCTCCGATCTTCGATCCCGGCTCATATCCCGCATCGACGCCACGCCGACAGAGGTGTGGACGCCCAGCGATTTCGCCGATCTGGGCAATCGCGCGGCGGTCGACAAGACGCTTCAACGCCTTGTCGCGGTCGGCGAGCTGCGACGGATTGATCGCGGGCTCTACGACCGGCCACGCAAGAGCAACCTCACCGGCAACCCGATGGTCCCCGACTATCGCGCCGTCATCAGGGCCGTGACTCGGCGGGACCAGGCTCGCGTCGTGGTAGACGGTATGACCGCTGCGAGCGATCTCGGCCTCACCACGGCCGTCCCCGCTCGGATCGAGGTGCTTGTAGACGCCCGACTGAAACCCATCTCGCTTGGAAAGCAGGTCATCCATTTCAAGTCAGCGGCACCCAGCCGTCTTTATTGGGCGGGACGCCCGGGCATGCGCGTTGTCCAGGCGCTCTACTGGATGCAAGACATGATGGCGGAGGAAGAGGGTCGAAAGGCCGTGGAGAACACCCTGCGCAAACTCTTCGCCGATCCGAAGCACGGAAAGGAGCTATGCGATGATCTTCGCGCGGGCCTGTTTGCGATGCCGATCTGGATGCAGGATTTTCTGAGGCCCTTGATCGAACCTGCCGACACCATACCGGAAGATCGCTCTTGAGCAGCGCGACTTATAAAGGAATCATCTCCGCGGTGCCCGGAGAGAAGCTCGATCTTTTCTTGACGATAGCGAACAGGCTTGGTGCGCCGATTGGCAACATCGAGAAGGGTTTTTGGGTCTGCTGGACCCACCACGCTTCGAGGACATACTGACGTCGATGGAGGCTATCGAGCGGATGGCGAACAATCCCGAACAGCTTCGGTCGTGATCGGTGCCCGTCGTTTTATCCGGCAGTCTCGGCTCTCATCATTCTCCATATTGAATCGCCATTGCTGAGCGTCTTGGAAAAGAGATGCAGCGAACGGTGACAATACGATAGGCCACTAACGCCCCCCTCAACGATCAGATAAAACGCTCACATGCCATTTCGATTTGTTCATACAGCTGACTTGCATCTCGACTCCCCACTGCGCTCGCTTGCGATGCGCAATAGTGATCTCGCCGAACTGATTGGCGACGCAACGCGACAGGCCCTGATCGCCATCGTGAATCTCTGTATCGACGAGCAGGTGGATGCGCTGATCATTGCCGGCGATCTTTATGACGGCGATCAGACGTCGATGAAAACCGCCCGGTTTCTTGCAAGCCAGATGCAGGTCACTTCTCGGCGAAAATCCCGGGTCAGATCTCAGCGGAAATCAACAGCTTCTCCTTGCTGAGCAGCCCCGCATCCTCGAGCGCCTCGCGGTCGGGTAGATCACGCAGGGTGTCGAGCCCGAACTCGAGCAGGAATGCCTGCGTCGTGACATAGGTGTAGGGCGCGCCCGGCTGCGGCGCGCGCGGCCCCGATGCGATGAAGCCGGAAGAACGCAGGTTGCCGATCAGGTCGCGGCTGATCTCGCGGCCGAAAAACGTCGACAGCTCGGCGCGGGTGATCGGCTGGAAGTAGGCGATGCACATCAGCACCAGCACCTCGGACTCGCTGAGGTCGGCCGCTCGCTGGTTTTCACCGACGGCTGTGCCAAATGCACTGCGGATCGCGTCGGCATAGGCCGGTCGGGTCAGGTGCCGAAAACCCCCGGCGACGGCGACCAGGTCATAGGGACGGCCACGCAGTTCCTCGCGGATGTCGTCGATGAGAAGATCGATGCTGCAGCCTTTTCCTACGATCCGCGCCAGCGTCTCGCGGCAGACCGGTTCGCTGGCCGCGAAGATGGTGGCCTCGACGCGATGCATCCATTCGCGCCAGCGCGCCTCCGGCGGCAGGTGAT
>JBDZVC010000297.1:0-5301 GCA_040255475.1 Phyllobacteriaceae bacterium
TGCCGAGCGAGGCGTTGTATTTCAGCCAGTTCGCCGTCGGCGCGCGGCCGACGAGGATGAATTTGTCCTGCCGCTCGCGGAAGATGATCATGTCGCCGATGACATAGCCGTCCGGACTGACCGGCACGAAATGCTTCGCCCTGTTCAGGTCGAAATTGGCGAAGCTGTTGATCGCCAACCCCTCGAGGAACTTCGCCGCATCCGGCCCTTCGACAATGAGTTCGTCCATGTGGTGCGACTGATCGAACAGCACCGCGCTGTCGCGCCAGGCGCGCTGTTCATCGCGCCAGTTGGAGAATTCCGCCGCAACAACCGGGTATACATAGATGCCGAGCTTGGAATCACGCAACATGCGGACGATGTTGCCCTTTCCCTTGATTACGGCCTCCAGGCTGGATTTGCTCACGCTCACTGCTCCTCACAATATGCGGTTCATGTATACATTTTGTCGCGCAGAGACTCGAAAAATGCAAGCGCGTTCTTTTCCGCACCTGGCGGCGCGAGATGCACGAACAGGCGCATGTCGCGCCGGGGATAGGGAGAAGGGATCGTCTAGTCGACGACGAGCGCCAGGCTCGGCATACGCGTCATCAGACCGCCGTCCGCATCGAGGAGATATTGCATGTTGGCCCGCGCGATACGGGCATGCTCGCGCGCCAGCGCCTCGGCGCGGGATCCCTCGCGATTGGCGATCGCGGACACGATCGCATGATGCTGTTCCTGCGCCATGTTCAGCGACAGGCGGAAGGCGGCGATCTTCGCCCTGTCGGGCAGGAAGGCGGACGGCGAGGCGAAGGGCAGGCGCGAGGCGCGAGTCACTTCCATTTCCACGACTTTGCTGCGGCAGAGCCGAGCAAGCTGCTCGTGGAACTTGGCATTGAGATCCGAATAGAGGTCGAACTCGACGTCACCCGGCTCCACGCCGAAACATTCGTCGAGACGCGCCACGATGTCTCTTATCTGGGCGAGATCGTCCGCTGCCACGCCGCGCTCGGCGGCAAGCCGCGCGGCGGTTCCCTCCAGGACCCCGCGCAGTTCGATCGCGTCGATCACGTCGGATACGCCGAAGCTGCGCACGACGAAGCCACCGCTTCGCGCGCGCTCGAGCAGTCCTTCCTCGACCAGCCGGGACATGGCCTCGCGCACCGGCGTACGAGAAATCTGGAGGTCCTCCGCCAGCGGCACTTCGTAGAGACGCGTTCCGCCGGCGATTTCGCCGCTCAGAATCCGCCTGCGCAGCGCGATCAGCGCGCGCATCGCATGTGTCCTGGCCTCGATCTCTACCATTTCCCCTCGGGCTAGCTGAATTCCGCCGTCGCCAATATGTATACCTTTCCGCAGGCGGGCGGCAAACTGGTTACCGATAACGACCGCCGGCCAGAGCGGCGGGCCGCTCCGGCCGACGGCCCTCCCCAAGGGGTTCAGGCCGTGTGCCTGGTGCGCCAGCTATCGCCGGCATAGTCCTCGCGAGCCTCGCGCGAATAAGGCACGGGCGAAACACGCACGCGGATCTCGGCCTGCTTGTGCCGCTCGGTGGAGGTCTTGCCTGAACCGCCGTCCGGCTCGCCCCAGATGAGCGTCAGCACGTCGCCTTCCTTCACGTCGGGATCGACGATGCCGAGCGAGAGCATGACACGCTCATTGAAGGAATAGCCGTTGAACATGGAAAGCCCGACGATCCTGTCGCCCTTCATGACCCGGTCGAAGGATGCCGAAGCGTAGTTCGGCTGCGGGAAGTCGATCCATTTATAGTTTTCAACGCCCGGGCGCAGCGAGGATTCGATCACCTTCATCATGTCGTCCGTGTTCCATTCGAACGTCACCTTCCTGCGATGCGGCTTGTCCTTCATCTTCTCCAGTGCCGCGCGGCCGACGAAGTCATGATCGAACTTGACGTAGATGCCGTAGCCCAACTCGTAGGGCGTCGTGTAGTAATCCTCGATGTCGGGGGAGACGAAGGAACCGCCGATCGATCCGGTCGCCTCATAGCCGTCGGCGGGCAGCCATTCGCGATAAGCCTCCAGCGCATCGCCCGAGTAGATCGCCGGAAGCGGCGAGGGAATCCAGCCTGACTCCAGCGTGTTGGTCGAATAGGCGCGGCTGCCGACCAGATGGAGATCGACGCCCGCTTCCGCCGCTGCCTTCACGATGATGCCATGGATATGGTCCTTCTGACCGTAGGGACCCCAGATCTCCAGCCCCGGCGCTCCGGCCATGCCGTGGCGCAGCGCCTGCACGCGGGTATCGCCGGCGTTGATCCAGTCGACATGGAAGAATTTGATATCGGGGATCGGTCCGCCATTCATCTTCTCGAAGATCTTCGGCGCATCCGGCCCCTGGATCTGGAAGCGGTAGTGAACGCGCGTCACCGGCTTGCCGTCCGGCCGCGAGGGCGAGCGCGGATCGCGGGTGATGCGCACATTGTGCGAGCCGACCGCCTGGTTGAACTCTATCCAGTTCGCGGTCGGCGCGCGGCCGACGAGGATGAACTTATCCTCCCGCTCGCGGAAGACGATCATGTCGCCGATGACATAGCCGTCCGGGCTGACCGGCACGAAGTGCTTCGCCCGGTTCAGGCCGAAATTGGCGAAACTGTTGATCGCCAGCCCCTGCAGGAATTTAGCCGCATCCGGCCCCTCGACGATGACCTCGTCCATATGGTGCGTCTGGTCGAAGAGGACGGCCGAATCGCGCCAGGCCCGCTGCTCGTCGCGCCAGTTGGAGAATTCCGCCGCCACGACCGGGTATACATACATGCCGATCCTTGAATTGCGCAGCATGCCGACAACGTCGTGTCTTTCCTTCAAAACGGCTTCCAGGCTGGTTGCGGCCATGATCGTTCCTCCGATTGCGGGATAAGAATGTATACATAATTTTGCGCAGCCGTCTGTGAAAAGCAAGCGGCTTCGGATCCGCTTGACGATCAGGAGGTCGCTCGGGAAACCTCGTTAGACGGCTTCTCGACCAATCTTAGTTGAGTGCGATGCCGAGCGCGGCCGTGATGGTGAAGAAGCCGAGCGCGGTTGCGACCACGAGGGCAGTCGAACTCACTCCGCCGACGCCATAGCGCGCGCCGAAGATCGGATAGACGGTAATCATCGACACGCTGGCCAGCACGATGCCGATTTTTTCCATGTCGGGATCCGCGCCACCGACCAGGAAGAAGGCGGCGGCGACGGCAAGCGGATGCAGGAGGAGTTTGCAGGCAGCGACGCTGCCAACCTCCGCCGCCATGCCGGAAGCGCCCCCCGGGATGCGCAATGTCGCGATCGTTCCGCCGATGACGAAGAGCGCGCACGGCGCCGATGCCTTCGCCAGCATGTCTATGGCGGTCGCGATCACGCCAGGGACCGGAATGCGCAGGAACGAGAGGAGGACGCCGAGCAGGATAGCCAGGATCAGCGGCGTGCGCAGAAGGCGACGCGCTGTCGTTGCGAGTGTCTGCCCGAAAGAAGCGCCGTTCTGGCTGCCCGCTTCGGCAAGCGCCAGCCCCAGCGGGATGATCAGGATGTTCTCCACCATCATGTTGAGCGGCATCGCCGTCAGCGCCAGAGGGCCGAAAGCCAGCATGGTCACGGGGTAGCCGATAAAGCCGGTGTTCGACGCCGCGCTGCCCATGCCACCGATCGCGGCGGAGGAGAGCGGTCGTTTCAGCCCGAACCGCAGGACGGAGAAGGCGGTACAGAAGGCAAACAGCGAGCCGGTCCCATAGGCGACGACATAGTGCCAGTCGAAGATACGGCCGAGATCCTGCCCGGCCAGCGCGCCGAGCACGAGCGCCGGCAGTGCGAAATGCAGGACGAAGGCCGCCATGCCCTCGATCTGCTTTTCGGGAAAGAAGCCGGCGCGGACGGAAACGGCGCCCAGACCGATCAGGAGGAAGATCGGGACCGTCAGCGAAAGCAGTTGAAGGATCGGCATGCGTCTCGCTTCGAATAGAATAACAGGAGGAGTTCGCCACCATCCGCAATTGCCGGAGAACTGCTTTCCGACAGGCTTGGGCCGCCCCATGGTTGCGGTAAAGGTGTATACATTCGAATGGGCATCTTCCAGCCGGAACGCACATTCTTTCCCCGACTTTTCGGTTGATTATGGCGTACGGCGGCGCCGTTTCAGCGTTCCGGGTTTTCGAAAATGGAAAGGCTTCAAATGCTCCCGAGGAGCTATCCTCGGCATCTTGCTTGTTGCCTCGCCATGTATACACTATGGTGCCGATGCAGCCGCGAGCGACAGCGGCCCGCCATTGGGATAATTCGGGAGGATTCACCATGTTGAAAAAGACAGCAACGGCGCTTGCGCTTGGCTTCAGTCTGGCCGCCGCCCTATCGTCGACCGCGCTGGCCGAGGGAACCGTCAAGATCGGCCTGATCATGCCTTATTCCGGCCCCTTCGCGGATGCCGGCGCACAGATGCAAGCGGGCATCGATCTCTACGTCAAGGAACATGGCGACGAGGTCGCCGGCAAGAAGATCGTGCTCATCAAGAAGGACACCGGCGGTCCGAACCCGGATGTCGCCAAGCGGTTGGCCCAGGAACTGGTCGTACGCGATCACGTCGACGTCCTCGCGGGCTTCGCATTGACGCCCGAGGCGCTCGGTGCCGCGCCGGTGGCGACCGAAGCCAAGAAGCTGATGGTGGACATGAACGCCGCCACTTCGATCATCACCGAGAAGTCGCCCTATATTGTGCGTACATCCGTCACCATTCCGCAGATCAACTATGCCTTCGGAAAATGGGCCGCGGACCAGGGGATCAAGCACGCCTATACGCTGGTCGCCGATTACGGGCCGGGCCATGACGCCGAAAAGTCTTTCGCCCGCGGCTTCAAGGAGAAGGGCGGCGAGATCGTCGGCGCCGACCACAGCCCGGTCGCCAATCCGGATTTCTCCGCTTACGTCCAGCGTATCAAGGACACCAAGCCGGAAGCGGTCTACATCTTCATTCCCGGCGGATCGCAGCCCGCCGCCATCGGTAAGGCGCTCGCCGACAAGGGCCTGACGCCGCCGAATACCAAACTTCTCGGCCAGGGCGAACTGACAATGCCGGATGCGATGGAAAGCTTGGGCAAGAACGCCGACGGCATCGTCACCGCGTTTCACTACACGCTGGAGCGCAAGGACCCGCTCAACGAAAAGTTCGTGGCGGGCTACAAGGATCTGACAAAGGGGCGCGAACCCGACCTGTTCTCGATCGGCGGCTATGACGGCATGCACCTGATCTACGCGGCGCTGGAAAAGACCAAGGGCGACGCCAGCGGCGACGCCCTCATCAAGGTCGCCAAGGGCATGTCGTGGGAGAGCC
>JBDZVC010000298.1:0-5280 GCA_040255475.1 Phyllobacteriaceae bacterium
TGCGCTGGATGTAGCGGATCGGCGTCCAGTTGAAATCGGCGAAGCGGCCGTTGATCGAGCCCGAAAGGCCGGCGAGTTCCTCCTTGATGTCGCTGTAGGATTTGACCTCCTGCCGCGAGGAAGGCGCGATCTGCAGAAGCGTCACCTTCTTGTGTATCTCCGGATGCCGTTCGAGCAGACGGCCGAAGGCCTTGAAGCGGTCCGGCAGGCCCTTCGAATAGTCGAGCCGGTCGACGCCGATGATCTGCCTGCGACCGAGCACCTTTCGCCGCAATTCATCGATCGCGACCTCCTCGGACGCACGGCTCGCCATCTCCGCGAAACTGTCCACGTCGATGCCGATCGGGAATGCACCGGCGCGGGATACATGACCGTCCGCCCTGAACGTGCCGTCCTTGCCGACCGTCGCGCCGGCCTGCTCCGCCGCATAGTGGCGGAAATTGCCGAGATCAGCTTCGGTCTGGAAGCCAATCAGGTCGTATTCGAAGAGGCATCCGACCAGCCATTCGTGATCGGGTGCCGCCGCCAGAAGGTCGGACGGCGGGAAGGGGATGTGCAGGAAGAAGCCGATGCGCTGGCGGCAGCCGCGCTTGCGCAGTTCGGCGGCGAGCGGGATCAAATGGTAGTCATGCACCCAGATGATGTCGTCGGGTTCAAGGAAAGGAAGGATGGTTTCGGCGAATTTCTCGTTCACCCGCCGGTAGCCGTCGTGGAATTCCTGCCGGAAATTGACCAGGTCGAGCCGATAGTGGAAAAGCGGCCACAGCACGGAATTGGCGTAGCCGATATAGTAGGCGGCATAGTCCTCCGGCGTCAGCGCCACCGAGATCTGCGTCACCTTGCCGATGCGGTCGACCTTCGGCTCGCCGGGTTCTTTCAGCTTCCTCCCGCTCCAGCCGAACCAGACCCCGCCGCGTTCCTTGACCGCGTCGGCGAGGCCGACCGCCAGCCCGCCGGTTTGCGTGGTCTTGCGCAGATCGGCGACGCGGTTCGATATGACGACGAGCCTTCGCCCGTTCGTTGCTGTCCCTTCAAAATCCGTCATGCTCCTGTGGATGCCGCTCAGGCGCGGGCGGCGATGCTCCTTTCCGTTTCGTTGAATTGTCGGGCGAGGTCGGCTAGCCAGCCGCGGAAAGCGTCGATGCCAGCGGCACGATAGGCAGCAGCGGTTGCGCCGGGCCCGACCTTGATGGAAATCCCATTCCATTCCAGCATCTTGGCGAAAACATCCTCATCCGTTGAATCATCGCCGGCGAAGAAAGGGCGGCGGCCCCGGAAGGGCTCCTCCTCCAGGAAGGCGGCGACGGCGTCGGCCTTGGTAGCGTGCCCGGCCTTGAACTCCATGACCATCTTTCCGTGCAGGACCTGCAATTGCCCGTAGGCCTCCGCGATCGTTCGGGCGATCTCCAGGCATTGCGGCTCCAGCTCGGGGCGGCGGCGGAAATGCAATGCGACGGAGCCGGGCTTTTCCTCGACCAGCAATCCCGGATGCAGCCGCGCCAACCCCTGCAAGCGGACGCGGACGGCGGCCAGCGGCGCTTCCGGCAGGGCAGAGCGGAAGACCTTGCCGCTAGCGGCGCGACGCTCCAGCCCATGCACGCCGGCGACCGGCAATTCCAGCGGGCCGAGCATGCGGTCGATATCGGCGATCGGGCGCCCAGAGATGATCGCCAGGGCTCCGCCGGCCGCCCTTGCCAGCGCGGCGAGGGTATGCCGCTCGCGTTCCGGCAGGACAACAGCGGCCGGGTCTTCGTTGAAATCCGCCAGCGTGCCGTCGAAATCCAGGAAGAAGGCCGTGCGCTGCGGATCCAGTAGGCAAGGATCGAGGCCGGTGAGCTTTCGCGGTTCTTCCGCCATCGTGTTTCCGTTTTTTTCCATGCCGTCCATTTAGGGCAGGATCGGCCGAAACGGAGATGCGGGGGTGGATTCTTCTGCTCACCGCGCCGATCGGGCTGTTCCGGCCGCCTCGATCCCGAACCGTGCTGGGTAGCGGAGGCGTGCTGTCTATCGACCGGCGACGAGGATGAATTCGGGGCGCTCCAGCGCTCCGGTCACGGCCTCCGCCGTCATCTCTTTCGTATGGCCGCCGACGAGAAGGGTGTGGCCCTCCAGATCGCCGAGCGAGGAAAACTGCCGGTGGAGCTCAGCTATCGTCGATGGATCGGTCAACGTGTCACCGCCGCGCCGGCGGCAGCGATCGATAGCCACGTCGAGTGGCGGTCGCAAAACGACATAGCGGACAGGCACCTGCAACGTCTTGAACGGGGCGAGGAACCACGGCCCGATAATTCCATCGACGATGACGAAATAGCCGCCTACTGCATAGGTCGCCGCCGTGCGCCCGAGGACATCCATCACGACGCCGTTTTGCCGATGCGCTTCAGGGAGATAGGGCGGGATCGCGCCGTGTCTGATGAAGTGCCAGAAATCGTCGGCATGGAGATGCACCTTTGGTGAGCCCGGTTCTGCCGCAAGCACTTCGGCCGTCGTCGTCTTTCCCGAACCGGGCGGCCCGGTCAGGATAAGGATTTCGCCTGCATGATCGATCATTTCTTCTCTCCGCCGGGAATGCACGAAGCGCTAGCTTCAAGGCGGATGGGCCGCAACCCTTCTCGCGGATTCGGCCGTCCCTTTCTGCACGCGGCGCTGATCCACACGCGCGAGCCCGACTT
This sequence comes from Phyllobacteriaceae bacterium, assembly GCA_040255475.1. Taxonomy (GTDB): domain Bacteria; phylum Pseudomonadota; class Alphaproteobacteria; order Rhizobiales; family Rhizobiaceae; genus Mesorhizobium_L. The sequence continues at coordinate 2,673 of JBDZVC010000298.1, forward strand.
GCGCAACGTGCCCATCCGTGGTCACTTCTGCGCCGACGAAACGCCGTCCTTGCCCTGCTGACGGGGACGGCCGGATGCAATCAGGGAGCCGGTCCGTCATGTTGAAGGGCATAGACCCAATTCTCAACGCCGATGTCCTTTATGCGCTGCGCGCGATGGGCCATGGCGACGATCTTATCATCGCGGACACCAATTTTCCCTCCGATTCGGTGGCGCGGCAGACACGGCTCGGAAAGCTGCTCCGGATCGACAACGCATCGGCAGGCCGTGTGGCGAAGGCGATCCTTTCGGTGATGCCGCTCGACAGCTTCGTCGATCATCCGGCACTCAGGATGGAGATCGTCGGCGCGCCGGACGACATCCCGCCGGTGCAGGTCGAGGTGCAGCAGGCGATCGACGCGGCCGAGGGCAAGCCGACGCCGATGGGCTCGATCGAGCGCTTCGCCTTCTACGACCTGGCGCAGAAGTCCTATTGCGTGATCCAGACGGGCGAGCGCCGCTTCTACGGCTGCTTCATCTTCAAGAAGGGCGTCATCGCCCCGGATGCATGAGCAGAACATGTCGGGAAAAGGTGTTGCCATCCTAGGTATCTTCGTGGCCGATCTCGCTTTCCGCGCAGGGCGGATGCCGGGCATCGGCGAGACGATCTCCGGTTCCGGCTTCAAACTCGGTCCGGGCGGTAAGGGCTCGAACCAATCCGTTGCGGCAGCACGCGCCGGCGGCGCGGTTACCTTCATTTCGAGGATCGGCAAGGATGATTTCGGCCGTATCGCGCTTGCGACGTGGAAAGCCGAAGGCATCACGGCGCGGGTGGCGGAAGACCCGGACGAGCCGACCGGAGCGGCCTTCATCTACGTCAACGAGAAGAACGGCGAGAACGCGATCATCGTCGTGCCGGGCGCGGCAGCGGGGATCAGCCCTGCCGACGTGGAGGCGGCTGCGGATGCGATCCGGAGCTCCGCCGTCTTCGTCACCCAGCTCGAGCAGCCCGTCGCGGCGGCGCGCCGAGGCCTCGAAATAGCGCGCCGCGCGGCCGTGACCACGATCTTCAATCCGGCGCCGGCCGAACCGGTCGAGGACGATATCTTTCCGTTTTGCGACTACGTCACGCCGAACGAGCACGAGGCCGCGACGTTGACCGGGATCGCCGTAACCAATGTGGACGACGCTCGTCGGGCCGGCGATATCTTCCTTGCCAAAGGCGCCGGTGCGGCGCTCATCACGCTCGGCGAGAAGGGCGCGCTCCTCCACACGAAGGACCGCTCGATCCTCGTACCGGCCTTCGATGCGGGCACCGTGATCGAGACGGCGGGCGCTGGCGATGCCTTCAACGGCGCCTTCGCGGCGGCGCTGGCGCGCGGATTGGAACCGGAAGCGGCGGTGCGTTTTGCCTGCGCGGGCGCCGGCATTTCGGTGACGCGGCACGGCACCGCGCCTTCCATGCCGAGCCTTGTGGAGATCGAAACGCTTCTCGGGAAGGCGAAGCCCGGATGACGGTAAGCGGGAACGCACGTTCGACGTTGTTGACTTCCGGCTCGATTGCTCCCTACCATCGGCGGTCGGTCTGTCCGAAGAGGAAGTCAGGCCCGGACGCGAAGTGCCGGCCAGGACCACAACATTAAGTAAATGAGGTTGAGGCCGGCGCCGGGGCGTGCGGCTGAAAAGGTGCCAAAAGGGAGGATTACAGTGAAACTAAACGTTTATAATCAGATCATGGCAGCTCAGGCGAGCCGTCGGAGCCTGCTCAAGGGCGCAGCCGGTCTCGGGGCGCTCGCCGCTCTCAATGGCGCCGGCCTCGGCGCTTTCACCGGCGGTGCCAGCGCGGCGGAGACACTGCCCAAGGAGGAACTCGATCTTCGTAAGCAGATCCTGCAGATTCCCGGTGTCGGCAAGGGCCAGCCGACCGATGCCGACTACCGCAAGGTGGGCGAGCTTTGCCTTGGCGGCACCAAGGCGACGATCAAGGAAGGCGAATTGAAGGGCGTCGAGCTCACCTTCATGGGCCTCAACAACCAGAACACGCACAACTTCTTGTTCCGTGGCTTCCTGCATCCGTGGGAGGAATATACAGGCGCCAAGATCAACTGGATCGATCTCGCGCAGGCCGATTACAACGCGCGCCTGCAACAGGCCATTTCCACCGGCACGATCGACTGGGACGTGCTGGAGATGGGCGCTCCCTTCGAGGGCGACGTGTGCGGCCGCGGACTCACTTCGGAAGTGCCGGACTGGGTGCAGAAGGCAATCGAGCTCGACGACTACGTCAACTACCTCAAGGCGCCGGTCGGCACCTGGGACGGCAAGCTCTACCGGGTCTCCATCGACGGCGACACGCACAATTTCAACTATCGCACCGACTATTTCTCGGATGCCGATCTCGCCAAGGCATGGAAGGAGGCCGGCAACAAGAGCGAATGGGGTGTGCCGAAGACGTGGCAGGAGGTGCAGGCGGTCACCAAATTCCTGAAGGGCAAGCAGATTGCCGGCCAGGATGCCTATGGCTATCTCGACGCGCCCAAGCCGTGGGGCGGGTTCGGCTTCTATTTCCTCGGCAGCCGCGCCACCGCCTACGCCAAGCATCCGGACGAAAAGGCCTGGCTGTTCGACA
>JBDZVC010000033.1:0-28602 GCA_040255475.1 Phyllobacteriaceae bacterium
ACTTGACGCCGGAGCGCGCGGCGATCGCCATCGGCGCGAAGATCGCCAGGAAGATCAGGAAGATCTTGGGAAATTCGCCGATGCCGAGCCAGATGATGACCAGCGGCAGATACGCAAGCGGCGGCAGCGGCCGGTAGAATTCGATGATCGGGTCGAAGAGACCGCGCGCCACCCTGCTCACCCCCATCCAGATGCCGACGGGGATTGCGGTCAGGCAGGCGAGGAAGAAGGCACCGAAGACGCGCGTCAGGCTTGCCGAGGTGTGCTCCCATAGCGTCGAGTTGGCGACCCCGTCCGTCGCAGCGATAATGAACTTGTCGTAGACGGCGATGGGCGAAGGCAGGAAGAGCGGTTTCACCCAGCCTGCCTCGGTGACGAGGAACCAGGCTCCGATGAGCACCAGCGCGGTAATGATGCTGATATGGCCCGAATAGCCGTCACCGGGCGCGCCGTAGACCTTTCCCGCGCGCGCCGCCTTGGCCTTCGGCAGGAGACTGGGCATGAAGCTAGCAGCCATTTCTCGTCCTCCTTGCTCCCAGCGTGGTATTTTCACTCTGTCGAAAATGGAGACTAGGCATGGGCCAGTTCCTTCGAGACCGCGCGCTCGTCGCCATAGATGATGCCGAGGATGGTCTCGCGCATCTGGATGAAGTCGGGGCTGGATTTGATGGCGCGGGCGTTTCCTTCCTTGAGGAAGCGCTTGTTGAAGTCGAGTTCGTAGGTATGCGTGATGCGGCCGGGTCTCGGCGACATGACGATCAGCCGGGAGCCGAGGAAGAGCGCCTCCTCGACGCTGTGGGTGATGAAGAAGAACATCTTGTGGGTGTGCTCCCACACCTTCAGGAGCAGTTCCTGGATGCTCTCACGGGTCAGCGCGTCGAGCGCTGCCATCGGCTCGTCCATCAGGAGCATGGCCGGATCGCAGGTGAGCGCCCTTGCGACACCGACGCGCTGCTGCATGCCGCCCGAGAGATGATAGATCATGTGGTTGTGGAAATCCTGCAATCCGACGAGCGCCAGATTGCGTGATGCACGCTCGCGGCGTTCCGCCTTCGGGACGTGCTGCAATTTCAGGCCGAATTCGGTGTTGTCGATGACGTTCAGCCAGGGCAGCAGAGCGTGTTTCTGGAAGACGACCCCGCGGTCCGCTCCCGGACCCTGGACACGCTTGCCGCCCAGCGTGATCTCGCCCTCGGTCGGCGACATGAATCCGGCGAGGAGATTGAGAAGCGTGGTCTTGCCGCAGCCCGAAGCGCCCAGCGCCACAACGAACTCGCCGCTCTCGATCGTCAGATTGACACCCTTGAGCGCAATGACCGCTTCGTTCGACCGCAAGCCCGGATAGGTCAGGCTGACATTGTCGATCTTCAGTCTTTCCATCTGTGCCGCCATGTCGAACCGCCTTTCGTAAAGGGGATTTCAGGCGCCGCCAGCCAGGAAGCCGGCGGCGCGACGGAATTAGGGATCGTCCCAGCTTCGCTGGAACGCGAACGGCCAACGCCTCAGTTCTTGGCAGCTTCTTCGGCGAAGGAACTGTTCACGAAGGACGTATAGTCCGGCAGGGCCTTGTCGATCTGCTTCTGCGCCTTGAGGAACTCGGCGCTTGCCTCGAAGGCGCGCGCCGCGCCACCCTCTTTGCCGCCGCCGAGCCAGGTCTTTGACGCCTGTTCCTCGACCGTCGGGTACTCAAGCAGCTTGGACGCGTCCACGATGTCCTGCGGCTGGCCGCCGATCATCTTCACGATGCCTTTCACCTCAGGCGAATCCACCGTCCAGTTGGCGCCGTTCGCCTTGAAATCCGCATAGGCCTTCGCCAGCACCTTGGTGAAGTCCGCCATGAATTTCGGATTGTCCTTGCCGAACGACCTGTCCACGAGGATGCCATCGAAAGTTGGCACGCTGGCCTTGCCTATCTCGGCGGAGTTGGTGATCTCCTTGCCGGTCTTCTCGATCTTGGAGAGCGCCGGCGGCCAGACATAGGCCGCGTCGATGTCGCCGCGTTCCCATGCCGCGACGATCTGAGGTGGGGTCATGTTGAGAATGGTGACGTCGCGCGGGTTCATCTTCCAGACCTTTTCCAGCGCGATGAGCAAGTGGAAGTGCGAGGTGGAGACGAAAGGTACGGCCACCTTCTTGCCCTTCAAATCCTCCGGCTTCTCGATACCGGAGCCGTTGCGGGCGATCAGCGCCTCTGACTTGCCGATATTGTCGAGGATCCAGAAAAGCTGGGCATCGACGCCACGCGTTACCGACGCGGTCGCGCCTGTCGAGCCGATGACGCCGACCGCCACATTGCCGGAAGCGAGCGCCACCGAGATGTCGCCGGCCGAAGCGAACTGGCGCCAGTCGATCTTGTAACCATCGGCGGCCACCGCCTTGTCGAAGCTGCCGTCGGCGATGGCGCTGACGAAGGGGCCGACAATCTGCTGGTAACCCACGACCACCGTGGTTTCCGCGGACGCGCCGCCGACGCCGGCCAGCGCGAAAGCCATTGTCGTGGCTGCAACTGCGGCCTTCGCCCTAGTAAAGACGTTCATGAAGTTCTCCTCTTTTCCTGTTATTCCCCGGGCATGATTGCCAGTTGCCGGCTGCCTCGCCAGTCTTCTTTGTTTCAAACTCGATATTGGACGGAGAAATAAAATCCCGTATATCCAGATAGGAAACTGATTAAGTCCAGTAGTAGCGGAGCTGGCCGGATGACCGTCCCACCCATTTCCGAAGGCATCTTCTTTCTGGACAGACAGCGTCCCGTCGGCCTGCAGGCGCAGCTTCGCGAGACGCTGGTCTCCGGCATCCTGTCCGGACGTCTGCTGCCGGGTGCGAGACTGCCTTCGACGCGCAGGCTGGCAACCTATCTCAATATCTCGCGCATCACCGTCACGCTCGCCTATCAGGAGCTTGCCGCGGAAGGTTATATCGAGCCGCGGGCGCGCAGCGCATATTCCGTCTCGGACAGCGCGCCGGTCGCAAGACTGCGCGCAAGCGACGAAGCCGCGGGCGGGGACGCAGTCGACTGGAGCGCAAAGCTGAAACCGCGCTTCCAGATCGCCAAGACGATCCGCAAGCCGCTCGATTGGCGGCGCTACCCATTTCCGTTTCTCTACGGGCAGATGGACACGACGCTTTTCGACCTCGGCGCCTGGCGCGACTGTTCCAGGCGGGCGCTTGGCCGCAACGATTTCGAATATATGGCGGGCGATTTCGCGGCGGCCGACGACATGCAACTCGTCAGCTACATCTGTTCGCGCACGCTGCCGAGACGTGGCATCCGCGCCCGGCCGGAAGAGATCCTGGTGACGCTCGGAGCCCAGAACGCCATCTGGATCGTCGCCCAGCTTCTGCTTGGGCGTGGTTCCCACGCGGTATGCGAAAACCCCGGTCATCCAGACATCTATGCCTCGCTGAAGCTCAGCGAGGCGAAGGTCACTCCGATCGGCGTCGACAGCGGAGGCTTGCCGCCGGATCACCTGCCGGACAAGGTCGATGCCGTCTTCGTCACGCCGAGCCATCAGGCCCCGACGGCGACGCGTATGCCGATGGAGCGACGGCTCAAGCTGCTTGAAATGGCGGAGGAGCGTGATTTCGTCATCATCGAGGACGATTACGAATTCGAGATGAGCTTCCTGGCGCCACCGGCGCCGGCGCTGAAATCACTCGACCGGCGCGGCCGCGTCTTCTATGTCGGATCCTTCTCCAAATCGCTCTTCCCGGGACTTCGCCTCGGCTATCTGATGGCGCCGGCACCGGTGATCCGAGAGGCGCGCGCCTTGCGCGCTCTGATGCTTCGTCATCCGCCGGGCCATCTGCAGCGCACGGCCGCTTATTTTCTGGCGCTCGGCCATTACGACAGCGTCATCCGCCGTATGCGCAACGAATATGAGAAGCGTCACGAGGTGATGGCGACGGCCCTGCGCCGCGCGGGGCTGAAGGTGGCGGGTTCGTCCGCCTTTGGCGGAACCTGCTTCTGGGTCGAGGGGCCGGAAGGGCTCGATGCCGACCGGTTGACGAACGATCTCAGATCCGACGGCGTGCTCATCGAGTCCGGGTCGCCCTTCTTCCCGGCGGATGACGGCCCTTGCCGGTTCTTCAGGATCGCCTATTCGTCGATTGCGGCCGACCGTATCCCCGAAGGCGTCAGGCGCACCGCTGCGGCCGTGGAAAGGTCCATGAAAACTGCCCGGCTGTGATCGGCGGCAGTGACAGCAATGCCCGCTTGGAGCGAACTACAGTTCCATCACCATACCGGTGGCGATGATCGCCAGCACCAGCGTTGCAATCAATGTGTATGCATAGTCGCGTTCGTACAGGAAAATGATCAGCATCACCATGACGCGGGCGATCGGAAGCAGGATGAACATCGCGACGCCCGCCTTGACCAGATCGTAGCCGTTCAAGCCGAGCAGAGCAGTACCTGCTCCATATCCCAAACTCTCCAGCGCCATGCCTACAACTATGATTGCGGACGCGACCCATGTCCCATACCAAAGCAGCCAGGCAATCAGACGATGGGTCGTTACGGAATTTCCCCTGGATTTCGACATGGGACGCCTCACGAAACATGAATGCCGAAGGCCGAGGCCAGCATCTGTACGGCAAGCAGCAGAAGAACCACCACGAAGAAGATACGAAGCTTTTCGGCCGGTATTCCCATGAGGAGACGGGCGCCGGCAAGTGCTCCGAGAACCGACCCCAGCACAATTGGGCCTGCAATATCGATGTCGATGTCGCCCCGGACGAAATAGGCACCTGCGCTTGCCGACGCCGTCACCCCGATCATGAAATTCGATGTCGCGGTCGAAATCTTGATCGGCAACCGCAATGCGCTGTCCATGGCCGGTATCTTGAGCACGCCGGAACCCACGCCGAGTAGTGCCGAAACCAGGCCGGCGCCATACATCAGCAACAGGCCAAGCGGCACGTGTCCCACCTCATAGGCCACGTCTCGACCGAGTGCGCGATCGGGATAAGCCGAATGCAGGCGCAATGTGGTGGCCAAGCTCTTCGCGGGCGCCGTTATCACGCCGGCCCGTTCGCGGCGGCGTGCCAGCATCTGTTGGGCAGACAGGACCAGGATGACCGCGAACAGGCCATAAAGCAGGTTGGTCGGCACGATACCGATCAGGAACACTCCCGTCAGCGCGCCGAGCGTCGTCGCGGTCTCCAGGACGATGGCAAGCCTGACATTGGTCAGGCGTTCCTTCAGAAAAGGTGCAGCGCTGCCGCATGAGCATGCGATAACGGAGACAATGCTCGCACCGACGGCGACGTGGATATCGACACCAAAAAGCAGGGTCAGGATCGGCACGATGAAAATGCCGCTTGCCATGCCAAGAACGCCTCCGAGCGCGCTCGCGCCGAAGGCGGCCAGGAATAGCCAGAGGACGGTGTGCGGTTCCATCGGGTGAATTCCTGGTCAGGATGCGGTCAGCGCGATAGCCGTTGGAGAACCAGGTCAGGCCACCGTGACAACGGAGCTTTTCGTGGCCAGAAGCTGATATTGTGACTCTGTCCCTTCATTGCGAAAGCAGAGGCATTCGTCAACTGGTGCGGCGAACCAGATCGTTCTTCATATCCGCCAGCAGATTGCTGATCTTTTCCTTCAGCTCGGGGACCCCCATGCTTGTCGGATAGGAGACGGCGACGCCGATAACCTCCTGACTGTCCGGATCACGCAGGGCGATGCCTTGCGAGGACACGCCGTCATATGAATCGTTGATGGAGTAGGAGTAGCCCGTTTCCCAGATCGACCGGATTCGATCCATAAGTTCCTCATACGTCCGGGGCGCACGTTCCGTCACGAAGGGAAGTTCGTCCGGGACGCGCAGCTTCCTTTCCTCGTCATTCAACAATGCCAGCATGGCGCGGCCGTTCGAGGTGGCGTGCGGCCAGGCGCGGTAACCGGGAGCGGAGGAGATCGCCAGCGGGCTCGATCCTCTGACCATGCGCAGGACCGCGAGCTGCGGCCCGTCGAAGACAGTGATGTATCCCGTATGCCCACCAACATTGCAGACATGCTGGAGATGCTTCTGCACGAGATCGAGGAAGCTCTGGTTGGAGCGGCAGATCTGGCCAAGTTCGAACAGCCGGATGCCCGGCGTGTAGAGCCGGGTAGTCGGATCGTATTCCAACATTCCGCTCTCTCGGAGGACTTTCATGACGCGCGAGACAGTGGCCTTGGGGCGCCCCGTGCGACGCGTCAGTTCCGCCTGGCTGAGCGAAGGTTCGTCAAGCCGGAAGCATCTTAAAATTGAAACAGCGTCGTCTAGGGAACCCACGGATATACCTATAATTGAAACGTGATAATAATATGTTCCATATATGAAACCTTCTGTCAAATATGGAACGAAACTAGACACCGAATTTTTTCGGGCCTATAAAACACGCCCAAAGGAAGCGCCGTGCTGGTGAGGTTCCATGCGATTTTGTTGCTGTGGAGATCTCCGGCACTAGCCGCAGGCGGAAGCGATTTTCCGCCGAAGGCACCGTCAATTGGGGCCGTGAGACCGGCCCGCTTTACTGGGGAATAGGTGAATGCAGGCAGGCCTCTCGAACTTCCGTGCTGGCATCGATATCGGCGGCACGTTCACGGATTTCATTCTGCTCGACGAAGCCGCCGCCGCCATCCGCCTGCACAAGTGCCTGACCACACCTTCCGATCCGTCGCGCGGCGCCCTCGACGGCCTCCGGGATATCGTATCGGCTGCAGGTATCTCCGTCGCCGAGATCGGTGAGATCGTTCACGGCACGACGCTCGTCACCAATGCCGTGATCGAGCGCAAAGGTGCGGCGGTGGGCCTCCTCACTACCGAGGGATTCCGCGATGTCCTCGAGATCGGCTCGGAACAGCGTTACGATATCTATGATCTTTTCCTCACCTTTCCGGAGCCGTTGGTCAGCCGTTCTCGCAGGCTGGAAATTTCAGAACGCATTGGGGCCGATGGCGGGGTGATCAAGCCGCTCGATGAGGTTTCGGTTTTGCGCGCCGTCAAGGCACTGGTCGCCGACAAGGTCGAGGCGATCGCGGTCTGCCTCATGCATTCCTATCGCAACTCCGCCCATGAGAGACGCGTCCGCGACATTATCCGGCAGCACTATCCAAAGATTTCGGTTTCCATTTCTTCCGAGGTTGTTGCCGAAATATCCGAATATCCGCGCTTCGTGACGACCTGTGCCAATGCCTATGTGCAGCCGTTGATGGATGGCTACCTAAACCGCCTTGCGGGTGACCTGGCGGCAGGCGGCTTCAAGGGTGCACTTCGCCTCATGCATTCTGCGGGAGGCCTTATCTCGGTAGACGAAGCGCGCCAGTTCCCGATCCGGCTGCTCGAATCCGGCCCTGCCGGCGGCGCGCTCGCCACCGCGTGGTTCGGCGAGAGGGCCGGCAAGAAAAACGTGATCGCGTTCGATATGGGCGGTACGACCGCCAAGGCCTGCATGATCGAGAACGGTATGGCTCACATCGCCTCCTATCTCGAGGCTGGCCGCGTGCGCCGCTTCAAGAACGGTTCCGGTCTGCCGATCAAGTCGCCGGTCGTCGACATGATCGAGATCGGCGCCGGCGGCGGCTCGATCGCCTCCATCGATGAAGTCGGCTTGCTGCAGGTTGGTCCGCATTCTGCGGGTGCCACGCCTGGCCCCGCCTGCTATGGCGCCGGTGGAACCAAGCCGACGGTGACGGATGCCAGCGTCGTGCTGGGCTACTATGATCCCACGTTCTTCCTTGGCGGACGCATGAAACTTGATGTCGCCGCCGCGGAAACGGCGCTGAAGACGATCGCGGAACCGCTCGATATTTCCACCGTCGAGGCCGCCTGGGGCGTCCACCAGGTGGTTGGCGAGAACATGGCAAGCGCCGCCCGCATCCACCTCGTCGAAAAGGGCAAGGATCCCCGTTTTTATTCGATGATCGGCTTTGGCGGGGCCGGTCCGGCCTTTGCTGCCCGCGTGGCCCGCATCCTCGGTGTCTCCGAAGTCATCATCCCGCAAGGCAGCGGAGCTGCCTCGGCATTCGGCTTCCTTACGGCTCCGCTTTCCTTCGATCTTGTACGTTCGCAGTTAACCCCCCTGTCGGAAGAATTCGACGCGGCTGCGGTCAGCGCAATGTTCAACGAACTGGCGGAGGAGGGCAGGGCGAAACTGGTCGCCGCGGGCGCCGCGGAAAAGGATTTGGTCTTCGTGCGCACCGCCGACATGCGTGTCGTCGGCCAATTGCACGAGATCAACGTACCGATCCCCACCGGCCGATTGGATGCCAGCGCCTATGCGACGATCCGAAAGGCCTTCGAGGACGTCTATAGTGCCCGCTATACCCGCGTACCGCCTGAAGCGGAACTCGAGATCCTCTCCTTTCGTGTCCGCGCGAGCGGTGCCACGCCAAAATTGACGCTGAGGCAGGCCGACATTCACGAAAGCGGTGAGAGTGCGCTGAAAGGCCATCGGAAGGCCTATTTCGGCGAAGGCTTCGTCGAGGCGGCGGTATACGACCGCTACCGTTTGAAGGTCGGCGTCGAGGTCAAGGGACCGGCAATCATCGAAGAACGGGAATCGACGACCGTTGTGCCTCCGGGCGATCTGCTGACGGTGGACGAAGCGGGCAATCTGCGCATCAGGATCATGACCGTCGGCAAGGGCATGGAACTGGTCACGCCGGAAATGAGCAGGACGGAAGCGATGAGGAGCATCGAATCCGATCCGATCGCACTCGAGATCATGTGGAGCCGCCTGGTCACCGTCTCGGAAGAGATGTGGCATACGGTCTGCCGCACCGCGTATTCGCTGATCATCTCGGAATCGCAGGATTTCGGCTGCTCGATCCTTGATGTCTCAGGCGAGACGCTCGCCCATTCAAGCCGTGTCATGCCGGTCTTCAACCTCACCCTGCCGGTGGTGGTCAAGGCCGCGCTCGCCCGCTATCCGGTCGACACCCTGGAGCCGGGTGACGTTCTCGTTTGCAACGACCCGTGGTTATGTGCCGGCCATCTGTTCGACATCGCGGTCATCACTCCCGTGTTCCGCAACGGCAAGGTTGCCGCGATCATGGGCACTGTCGGTCATGTCGGCGACATCGGCGGTACCCGCAACGGGATGAAGGCGACCGAGGTCTACGAGGAAGGATTGCAGATTCCGCCGATGAAGCTCATCAGGGCGGGCGTCGAGAACGAGGACCTTTTCCGCCTGATGGCCGAGAATATCCGCGATTCCGATCAGGTTCTCGGCGACGTACGTTCGTTGATCGCCGCGAACGAGACCGGCGGACGGCGCCTTGCCTCCTTCATGGAGGAATACGGGCTTGCCGACCTGACGGCGCTCGCGGAAGTCGTCCAGTCCCGGTCGGAAAGAGCGATGCGAGAGGCGATCAAGGCGCTGCCGGACGGCACCCATACCTCGGAGGTCACCTACAATCCGCTCGGCACGCCGATGACGATACCGGTAAGGGTGACGATTGCCGGCGATACGATCGAGATCGACTTCGAAGGCGCGCCGCCAGAGGTGCCGCTGGGCGGCATCAACTGCACGATGAGCTATACTACGGCGCATGCCACCTATCCGCTGAAATGTATGCTGACGCCGGGCGTGCGCGGTAATGCCGGTTGCTACCGGGCGTTTACGGTGAATGCCCCGAAAGGCTCTGTCCTCAACTGCAACAAGCCGGCGCCCGTCAGCCTGCGTACGCGCACCGGCTGGTATATCTCGTCGAACATTTTCCGCGCCATCGCTGATGCGGCGCCCGACAAGGTCGTGGCCCATACCGGCCTGCCAAGCCTGCTCACTGTCTATGGCAGGGCGCCGGATGGAAAGATCTTCTACGATCACCTCCTTTCCGGTGGGGGACAGGGCGGATCCTCCGCCAAGGCCGGCGAATCATCCGTGCTGTGGCCGACGTCGGCGGCAACGTCCTCGATCGAGCTTCTCGAAAGTCGTTCGCCGGTCGTAATCCGGGAGAAGAGCTTCGTTACCGATTCAGGTGGCGGAGGCGAGCATCGCGGTGGGCTTGGGGCCCGTATCCGCCTCGCCAAGCGTTACGACGACGGTATCCCGGTCACGGTCTTCATTTCGCCCGAGGGCGTCAATGCACCAATCGAGGGCCTGTTCGGCGGCCAGCCCGGCTTGCTTGCTCACGGTTGTGTACTCGACGACCAGGGCGCGGTCGTTGAAGACGTGGGTACCGGCGGCCTTGTCATGATCACCAGCGCCGACAGGCTGGTCGAACTGCAACTCGGCGGCGGCGCCGGGTATGGCGATCCGCTCAAGCGCGCGGTCGACGACGTCGAGTACGACATGCGCGAGGGCTATGTGAGCGCCGAAGCGGCGGAAAGCATCTATGGGCTCACAGACCGCAAGAAGGAAAAGGCCGCCTGACAGCAGAGAAGCGTGGCCGCCGACCCGGCGGCCGCATGACCGTCCAACCGCAAATAAAGGGGAACAATGATGCTCACGCTCAACAAACGTCAGTTTCTGGCCGGCACGGCGGGAATCGCTGCGACGGCCGCCTTTCCGTGGCCCGCGAACGCGGCGAGCAAGAAGATCATGGTGCTTGCCAGCACCGTGGATATCCAGAACTTCGATCCGCATGTCGCCACCGGCTATGCGCCTCAATGGCTGTTCCGCAACACCTATGACGCCCTGGTCCGCGTCTTCGGCAATCCTCCAGAGACGAAACCCGGCCTCGCCAAGAGCTGGAAGCAGTCCGACGACGGCAAGACATATACCTTCGAGCTGGACGGGAAGGCCCATTTTCACGACGGCACGCCCGTGACGGCAAAGGACGTGGAATATTCCTTCGCGCGCCTGCTGCGTCTCAAGCAGGGGCCGGCCTGGATGTTGTCAGGCATTCTTGACGTCGACAGCGTCAAGGCAACGGGCGATATGACGGTCACCATGTCGCTGCGAAAGCCCTTCGCGCCGCTCTTGTCGGTCCTGCCATGGATGTTCGTGGTCAATTCAAAGGTGGTGGAAGCCAATGTCGGCAGCGATGACGGCCAGACCTATTTGCGCACCACGATCGCCGGTTCGGGCGCGTTCCGCGTAGGCCGCGTTCGCCCCGGCGATCTGTACGAGCTCCTGCGCGTCGAGAACGACTGGCATCAAGGTGGGAATATCCAGGGTGTTATCTGGAAAATCGTGCGCGAAGCCTCGACGACGCGGCTGCTGCTTCAGCGCGGTGAGGTGCATTTCGCGCTCGATCTTTTCGCGGAGGACATGGAAGCCCTCAAGGGCATGCCTCATGTCGTGCGCATCATGGAACCGGACTACCGCTCCTTCACCATCAAGATGAATACGGCCAAGGGTCCGCTTGCCGACAAGAATCTGCGCAAGGCGATTTCCTACGCCTACAACTACCAGGCGATGCTCGATGCGGGCGGACCCGCCAAGCTCATGCAGGGACCACTGCCTACCGGCATGTTCGGATTCGACAAGGACCTCAAGGTCTATCGCCATGACATGGACAAGGCAAAGGAGTATCTTGCGAAGTCAGCCTACAAGGATGGCGGCTTCACGCTCTCCATCATGAACGCGGCCGGATATGAGAACCAGAAGCGTTGGGCGATGATCCTGCTGGAATCGCTGAAGGCGTTCAACATCGGCCTCGATATCAGGCCCACTGTGTGGCCCGATATCGTTGCAATGGCAAAATCGCCCGATACCATGACTGACTTCTATTCGATCTTCGAGTCGGCCAACTATGCTGATCCTGACAACACGGCGTTCGCGGCCTATCATTCGTCGCGCAACGGCCAGTGGCAGAACCCGGTCTACCACAATCCGGAGGTCGACAAGCTGATCGAGGACGCGCGTTCCGAGGTCGACGTGACCAAGCGCGCCGAGCTTTACAAGAAGTTCCAGGAAGTGGTGGTAGAGGACGCGCCGGATATTTTCGGAGTGGTAGAGCTGCGGAAATTCGCAATGCGCGACAATGTCGAGGGCTATTCGTTCTGCCCCGTCGTTGCCAATGCGTTCGAGATCTGGCCGCTGTCTCTGGCCTGACCGATACGCTCCGGGCGCGCCGTTTTCCGGCGCGCTCCAAGAGGGAGGCCTTGGCGATCCGCGCTGGCAGTTCACACCGGCGTATGCCGCCATCTCCCGGAGGCCCGAATGCTATTCTTTGTCCTTCGCCGTCTGCTGCTTATCATCCCGATCCTGATCGGCCTCACACTGCTGCTCTTCGTCATAGCCCGGCTCCTGCCCGGTGATCCCGTTGGACTTGCGGCGGGGCCGAACGCCACGCCGGAACTGATTGCTCAACTGAAGAGGCAGTTCAATCTCGATCAGCCTCTTCCGATTCAGTACTGGACCTATCTGACCGGCCTTCTCCACGGTGACTGGGGCATGTCGGTCTTTACCCGCCGGCCGGTATTCGAGGACATCCTGACTTATCTTCCCGCTACGCTCGAGCTGGTGATTGCAGCGTTCCTTATCGCCGTCCTGGCCGGGATCCCCCTCGGTCTCCTGACGGCGGTCTATCGCAACGGCATCCTCGACTATCTGATGCGGAGCGTGGCGCTCGGCGGCATCGCGATGCCGCGTTTCTTTCTAGGGCTCCTGCTGCAAATCGCTTTCGCGGCCTGGCTCGACATCCTGCCGCTTTCGGGGCGTTATCCCCTGATCGAAACCCCGCCGGATACCGTCACCGGCTTCTACACGATCGACGCCCTGATCGCGGGTGATTGGTATGCGTTTCAGATTGCGCTCGCGCATCTGGCGCTACCTGCGATCGCGATGGCGCTCTCGCCGTTGGCTACCATCATGCGGATGATGCGCGCTGCGACGATCGAGGTTCTGCAGCAGGACTATGTGATGACGGAACGCGCGCTCGGATTGTCGAGCCGGCTCATCCTTTTCAAATACGTGCTGAAGAATGCCATGACTTCCACGCTGACCGTCATCGGCCTTTATGTATCATGGCTGCTCGGCGGGACGGTTCTTGTGGAAACGGTCTTCGACTGGCCGGGGCTCGGCCTCTATGCCACGCAAGCCATCCTCACGCAGGATTTCATGCCGGTGATCGGCGTCACGCTTGTCATTGCCATCATCTATCTCCTCACCATGCTCATTATCGACCTGCTCTACGGCGTCTTCAACCCGAAGGTACGCTACGTATGACCACGGAAGTTCCCGTCGCTCATCTGAAACGCAACCAGTCCGCCCGCCTGGAGAACTGGAGCCGCGCTTTCTATCGTTTCCGGCAGAGCTGGCTGTCGATGATCGGGCTGGCCCTCGTCGTCGTGCTGATCCTCATCGCGGCCTTCGCACCTTTCATCGTACCTCATCCCGAGCAGGTGCAGGGCGCGACCAACACCGCCGCGCGCTTCCAGCCGCCCTCGGCCGATGCATGGTTCGGCACCAACGCCTTGGGGCAGGACATGTTCTCGCTGGTGGTCGCGGGCTCTCAGGTCTCGCTCTTTTCAGGCCTGAGCGTCGTGGTCATCGCCGTCGTCGTGGGAACCGCGGTGGGAGCGGTCGCAGGTTATTTCGGTGGGTGGATCGACGAGATCCTAATGCGTCTCACCGATCTCCTGCTCACCATCCCGAGCCTCATCCTGGCCATGGCCGTTGCCGCGGCGTTGGGGGCGGGCGTCCTGAACATGATCATCGCGATCTCGCTTACATGGTGGCCGGTCTATGCCCGCCTGGTGCGCGGCGAGGTGATCGGCAAGAAGGAAGAGCAGTTCATCGTGGCGGCCCGCGCGCTGGGCGCGAACTGGCTACGCATTCTGTGTCGCCACATCCTCCCGAACATCGTATCGCCGATCGTTATCAAGGCATCGCTGGATGTCGGCTTCGCGATCCTGACGGTTGCTTCGCTCGGCTTCGTCGGTATCGGCGTCAAGCCTCCGACGCCGGAATGGGGCACGCTCTTGTCAGGGGCCCGCAGCTATATGCCGGGCTACTGGTGGACCGCGGTGGCGCCTGGCATGGCGATATTCATTGCCGTGCTGGCCTTCAACCTTCTCGGCGACGGGCTGCGAGACGTGCTCGATCCCAAGGCAAGGCGGTGAAAGCGGATCATATGGCGCTGCTCGAAATCCGTAACCTCAACCTCTCGATGAAGAGCTATGAAGGCGAGACACAGATCTTGCACGGCATCGATCTGAAGATCGAGCGCGGCGAGATCTGGGGCATGGTGGGCGAGACCGGCTCCGGCAAGTCGCTGACCGGACTCTCCATTTCGCAGCTCATTCCAACGCCTCCCGGCCGCTATCTCGCGGGCTCGATCGAGTTCGAGGGCCGCGATCTGCTGAAGACGACCGAAAGGGAAATGCGCGCACTTCGGGGCCGGCATATCGGCATGATCTTCCAGGACCCGACGACGAACCTCAACCCTGTTTTCCGCGTGGGTACGCAGCTCGTCGATGTGGCCCTGCATGCGGGAAATGCCGATCCGACGGTCCTCGGGCTCGGTGCAGGTGCAAGTCGTCGGACGCTCCGGCAGGCGGCGCGTGAAAAGGCGGTCGAAATGCTCGACAAGGTAGGCATTCCGAAAGCGTCCGATCGCATAGACGATTATCCGCACCAGTTCTCGGGCGGCATGCGGCAGCGTGTGCTGATCGCGTTGGCGATGATCGGAAAGCCGGACCTTCTGATCGCAGACGAGCCGACGACCGCGCTGGACGTTTCGGTGCAGGCCCAGATCCTGCGGCTGATCTACGATCTGGTGACCGAGCGGAGCATCGGCGTACTACTCATCACGCACAATCTCGGCGTCGTTGCAGAGATATGCAGCCATGTTGCGGTTATGTTTCGAGGCCGTATCCTGGAATCAGGAACGGTAGCCGATGTCCTCAAGCGGCCGTCCCACGCTTATACGCAGGCGCTGCTCAACTCCGTCCCCACCACCCATACGAGACGAGGCGAACTCAAGGGCCTTGGCGGTCTTTCCCCGGAGAGCCTCGCATGAGCCTGGTCGTCGAGAACGTCAGCAAGGTGTTCACCGGGCCACGGCGTGGTTTGTTCGGTGGAAGGGAGGATTTCACGGCGCTCGATAATGTCAGCCTCGAGGTGAAAAAGGGCGGCAGTTTCGGCCTCGTCGGCGAAAGCGGCTCCGGCAAGACGACGTTGACGCGCTGCATTCTCAGGCTGGAGCCGCTTACCTCCGGGCGCATTCTCTTCGATGGCGTCGATATGCATGGATTGCCGCCTGCGGAAATGCGCCGGCTGCGCTCCCGATTACAGATCGTCTTCCAGGACCCCTATGCTTCGCTCGATCCGCGCATGACGATCCATGACATCGTGGAGGAGCCGCTCGTCATCCACCAAGAGGTGGTGAAAATGAGCGGAAGCCAGCGTACCGAACGGGTAGCCGAACTGCTGCTGCAGGTTGGGCTTACGACGGAGCATCTCTTCCGATATCCGCACGAATTTTCCGGCGGTCAGCGCCAGCGTATCGGCATCGCACGAGCTTTGGCGGTTCGCCCGGAATTCGTCATCCTCGACGAGCCGACCTCGGCGCTCGATGTTTCGGTACAGGCCGACGTTCTCAATCTCCTGCACCGGTTGCAGGAGGAGCTTGGCCTCACCTATTTCTTCATCAGCCACGACCTTGGGGTCATCCGCAACATTTGCGACGAAGTGGCGGTCATCTATCGCGGCAAACTGGTGGAACAGGGCGCGGTTGCCGATATTTTTGATCGCCCGCAAAGCGACTACACACGTATGCTTCTGAGCGCGATGCCGGATCCCGATCCGGACCTGTCCCCCTTCCGGCATCCTGTCTAAACATTCCAAGCAACGGAGAATGACCGATGCCCTCCCATGAGGTTCTGGTCGAAGAGGCTAAATCCTGGCGCCGCCATATCCATCAGCATCCAGAACTTCTCTTCGACCTGCCGCAGACGATGCGGTTCGTCGCAGAAAAGCTGAAGGAGTTCGGCTGCGACGAGGTCGTCACGGGAATTGCGAAATCCGGTGTTGTCGGGGTGATCAGGGGGCACGCGGGTCCCGGTCGTACCATTATGCTGCGTGCCGATATGGATGCGCTACCTATCGCCGAGCAGACTAATCTTCCCCATGCGTCGAAGATAGAGAACAGGATGCATGCCTGCGGGCATGACGGTCACACAGCGATCCTGCTCGCCGCCGCCCGGCAGTTCGCCGAAAGCCGCGACTTCGCCGGCACGGTCGTGGCGGTGTTCCAACCTGCGGAGGAGGGCGGCGCCGGCGGACGCGTCATGATAGAGGAAGGCCTGTTCGATCGCTTCGGCATCGATGAGGTCTTCGGCATGCACAACAAGCCGGGGCTTGCCGTTGGCGCCTTCGCGATGCGTCCGGGGACAATCATGGCGGCAGGGGACAGATTTGTCGTTTCGCTAACCGGCCGCGGCGGGCACGCAGCCTTGCCGCATCTGACGCCCGATCCAGTACTGGCCGCCTCGCATCTCATCACCGCGCTGCAATCCATCGCATCGCGATACACCGATCCATTCGATCCGGTCGTGGTTTCGACCACTTACATCAACGGAGGCAATCCGGCGGCGCTCAACGTTATCCCGGCCACCGTGGAAGTCGGCGGCTCGATCCGTACGATCGCGCGAGCGACGAGAACGGCTGTCGAAAAACGGTTTCGAGACATCGTAGAGGCAACGGCCAGACTTTATGAAATGGAAGCCGGGATCGACTGGCGGCCTGGCTATCCCCCTACGGTGAACGATCCGGAAATGACCCAGGAAGCGGCCGCCGCCGCCATGCGTGTCGCAGGCGCAGAGCGAGTCGACGCCAACTGTCCCTGCATCATGGGATCGGAAGATTTTTCCTACATGCTGCAGCAGCGCCCTGGCGCGATAATCTGGCTCGGGAACGGCGATACAGCCGACCTCCATCACCCATCCTACGACTTCAATGACGCCGCCATCGTTCACGGCATCCGCTATTGGACGGAACTTGTGAAGCAACGCCAGCCGGAAGATCAGCGTCCAGTATGTCGTGTCTAACCCTGCCTCAACGCCGGCTGATCGCAGTAACCGCAGATGCGTATGCTGCCTTGCCGGCAGGCCGTGGATCGAGATGATCGTCTAGCGAACCAACCTGGCGGCCGCTATCGAGTGACTCCATTCGATCGCGCCTTCCAAGCGAGCGCACCTTTCTCGTCGCCTTTTTCGCAGGCGTCGGCCAGTGCTGCTTCAGCCCAAGATCCGTATCGTGGATATCGTCTGAGGTGACCCATGATATTTGGTGGTAGCGCCGAATATGTCGCCAGTTGGCGGCGATCATGATCGAATAACGCAGAGGCCTGGCTCGTCTCCGCTCGCCAACGCCCGGCTGTCCATGCCGGGCCTCTAACAATCATTGGGTCATCTATTGCGGCTTCCAGCCGTCCGTCAGCGTGGCAAGGAAAGCGACGATATCATCGATCTCGTTGTCGTCCAGCCGGGGCGCATCGCCGGGTTTGCCGCCAAAGGGCGGATCGATGTTGATGTTCCCGCTGTAGCGCTCCGGCAAGTCGTCATAGATCGCGATGCTACCATCGGCTCGACGCGGATACCAGCGGCCCGGATCGGTGTCGCGTGTGGCATAGAAAGCAACGACATCCTTCAGCGAGTGAAAGACACCATTGTGGAAAAAGGCTTTGCGTGTAGCAACGTTCCGCAGGGTGGGGGTGCGGAACAGGCCGCAATAGTCAGCGCGGCCGAGGAAGTCCGTCCGCAGCGGTCCGCACAGGCCGAGATCGTAATAGGCAGGATCGGCATTGGCGGGAATTTCGGGATTGCGCGGCACGGCCAGCGCGATCATGCCGTAGTCGGTGAACTGCGGCGGCGTGCCGTCATTGGCCCGCACGCTGAAATGGCAGGACGAGCAATTACCCTTTTCCGGATCCTCGAACAGTTTCAAGCCACGCGCCTCCTGCGCCGTCAATTCCGCCTTGCCGGCGAGCCAGGCGTCGTACTTGCTGGAATAGGGATAGAAAGTCTGCCAGGACTGCTCGTAGACCTCGAGCGCCTTGAGCAGGGCCTTGAAAGTTGCTTCGCGGTCGGCAAGAAGTGCCTCACCATAGATGGCCGTGAGCTTCGGTCCGTAGCCGCCGTCGAGCGCGTGCTGCACAACCTCGTCCGCGCTGGTGTTCCCCATCTCGAAGGGCGAAAGCAGCGGGATGCGCGCCTGGGCATGGCCGGAATCGGCTCGACCATCCCAGGTCAGGCCGCCCGTCGGGCCGTTGTCGATGCTTTCGTCGGCCTCGTCCTCGGATTCGAAATAGTGCTCGGTGAACTGCGGCACTGCCTGCAGATATTTGAGCGACGGCACGGCGCGCAAGCCGGGATCCGCCAGTTCACGGCCGCCGAGTTGCACCGGCAGGGCGTTGGCAGGCGCGAAGGCATGCGCGGGGTCGTGGCAGGAGGCGCATGAGAGTTTCCCCGAACCCGAAAGTCGCGGATCGGAAAACAGCTCCTTGCCCAACGCCGAGAGCATTTCCGCACGCTGTCTGGCCTCGGCCCGCGACATCGGCTGTGCGCCCGCCGCTCCTGAGACGGCGAAACCCCAGGCCGTCAGCACAACGAGAACCACTATCATCAGCCACTCGCGCTTCCGGCGAAACCCCGGCGGGGCTGGAAGGCTATTGCAAAGACGTGATGGAGATGGTGTCATCCCGTTTTGCTCTTGGGAGGTATTGCGATGAACCGATCCTATGGGCTCGCCCTCTTTTCCTCAACTCTCGTCAGCTTTTGCTCAACCTTGGCATTATGCACCGCCGTTTCGGCTCCCGCTTTAGCAGATGGCGCCGGTGGCCCACCCAAAGGCATCGACAAGATCAAGACGGTTGTCGTGATCTTCGCCGAGAATCGTGCATTCGATAATCTCTACGGGCATTTTCCTGGCGCCGACGGCATAGACCAGGCCAGCAAGGAGAGCCTTGAGCAGCGAGACCGGGACGGATCCGTGCTTGCCGAATTGCCGCCTGTCTGGGACGGACTGACCGCCAAGGGCGTCACGCCGCCGGTAACGCAGGCGACGACCGAACACCTGCCGAATGGACCGTTCACGGTAAACGACCCGAAAGGCTTCGATGTTCCGCTCAGCACCGTCACGCATGATCTGTGGCATCGCTACTACCAGAACCAGATGCAGATCGACGGCGGCAAGAACGATATGTTCGTCGCCTGGGCCGATTCCGGCGCCATGCCGATGAGCAATTGGGACGCCTCGAAAACCGCCATGTGGGCGGTGGCGCAGAAATATGTGCTGGCCGACCATTTCTTCATGGGTGGTTTCGGCGGCTCTTTCTTCAATCATCAATGGTTGATCTGCGCCTGTGCGCCCTATTATCCGAATGCCGACAAGAGCCCGGCCAAGCCGTCGATCTCGATGACGGACGAAAGCGGCACGGCGCTCAAGATCGCCGACAATTCACCGAAATCGGCGCTCGACGGCATCCCAAAATTCGTCTCCGACGGCAATCTGACGCCGGATTTCTACGCCGTGAACACCATGCAGCCGCCTTACCAGCCGAGCGGCAACGGCCCGGCTCCGGGCGGCGATCCGCGCTACGCGGATCCGGCCAAGCCAACGACGCTGCCGCCGCAGACCGAGCCGACCATCGGCGATATGCTGAGCTTGAAGCGCGTAAGTTGGGCCTGGTATTCAGGCGCCTGGCAGTACACGCTCGATCATGGCAACCATGAGCCGATCCCGAACTTTCAATATCATCACCAGCCATTCAACTACTACGCCAATTTCGCGCCCGGCACCGAGGCGAGACGCGAACATATCCGCGACGCCGGGCTCGGTGGCGCCAGCTTCATCGCCGCCGTCGACAATGGCGACCTGCCGCAGGTTTCCTTCTATAAGCCGCAGGGCAATCTCAACGAGCATTCCGGCTATGCCGACATCCAGGCCGGTGACCGTCATATCGCCGACGTCATTTCGCATCTGGAGAAAAGCCCGCAATGGCCGCATATGCTGGTCGTCGTCACCTATGATGAGAACGGCGGCATCTGGGATCACGTCGCGCCGCCCAAGGGTGACCGCTGGGGACCGGGCACGCGCATCCCTGCGATCATCGCCTCGCCCTTCGCCAAGCACGGCTATGTCGATCACACGTCCTACGACACGACCTCGATCCTGCGCTTCATCACCGAACGCTTCGAACTGCCGGAACTGCACGGCATCGTAGTGCGTGACAAAGCCGTCGCTGCGCATGGCGAGCCGCCGCTCGGTGACCTGACCGGCGCACTCGACCTGAACTAGAATCGCCAGGAGGATGATATGGACGTTGACAGAACGATTGCCCTGATCACCGCGGCCGGCATCGAACTCACTGACCGCCGGCGCAATGATAAGGGTAATGGCTGGTCACTCAGCTTCGCCAATGGCGCTTCGGTGGAGGTCGGAGATGACGGATCGGCGAGCGCCACCGGGAAGGGAGCGGAGACTGTGGCGCGGTTGTTGAATCTGCCGGCCGCCGGGGGCAGCTCCTGACGGGTGCGGTCTGTAGCAACGGCCGTCATGCACGGCCGCGCTATCTTACCCATCGGCTCGCGGCCGGATGATCGACGGCGATAGGCCTCAGCGACCCAGGGTGTAGAATTCGTCGTTCGGCCGCATACCCGTGACGTTGGCAAGCCTGTTCGACAGTCCGAAAAAGGCGGCGATCGCGGCGATGTCCCAGACGTCATCCTCACTAAATCCGTGGGTCTTCAGCGTCTTGATGTCCTCTTCGCCGACCTCGTAGGCGCGTGCCGAAACCTTCATCGCGAAATCGAGCATGGCCTTCTGCCGGTCCGTGATGTCGGCCTTGCGGTAGTTGATAGCGACCTGATCGGCAATCAGCGGGTTCTTGGCGCGAATACGCAGGATTGCGCCATGCGCTATCACGCAATACTGACACTGGTTGGCGTTGCTGGTAGCCACCACGATCATCTCGCGTTCGGCCTTCGTAATGTCGCCAGGCTTGTCCATCAGTGCGTCGTGGTAGGCGAAGAAGGCGCGGAATTCGTCCGGCCTGTAGGCGAGCGTCAGGAAAACATTCGGGACGAAGCCGGATTTTTCCTGCACGGCCAATATGCGCTCGCGAATGTCGTCGGGCAGGTCCTTGATCTCCGGCACCGGGAAGCGGCTGATAGCTGGGACGGTCATGGTCTCATTCCCTCATGCGGCCGTAAGTGCGGCCAGTTTTTTCTCATAGAGCTCGAACGCATTGCCGATATCGCCCGCATAGGGCTCCACCTGAACGAGACAGGTATGCGCCGAGCAGCCCTGCCCGAATTGCGATGTCCCGATATCGAGCGTCAGCACGTTCGGATTGCCAGCGACATCCAACCCGCTGTTGCCCGTTGGCGTGAACCAGGCACCGGTAGGCAGAACCACGACACCCCGGCGCACTGTGTCGGTGACCCAGGCCGTGGCAAGGCTGGCCCCGCGATCGTTCCAGACGCGGATGGTAGCACCGTCCTTGATCCCCAGCGCTGCGGCGTCCTCATGGTTGACGCGCGCTTGCTCCCGGCCGTTGCGTTTCCTGGCGCGGCTGGCATCACCCGTCTCGAGTTGGCTATGCAGCCGGCCTGCAGGTTGATGGGAAATGAGGTGAAACTGGTTGGGCTTGCCGGCGTTTCCGAGCCACTCCGCCGGCTCGATCCAGGAAGGGAAGGCACGGCAATCGGCATAGTCCAGACGGGCAAGCGTCTCGCTGCCGAGCACGATCTTGCCGCTTTCCGTATTGAGCGGAAAGCCCTCCGGGGATTCGCGGAATTCGGCGAGATAGGTATGATCCATCCTGGTTGGGCATCGCGCATAGCCCTTCTTCCAGAACACGTCGAAATCAGGCATTTCGAAGCCCAGCCGCGTGTCGGCATCTCTGCGGCTAATCTCGTAGAGGTGACGCAGCCAACCCATTTCGTCGCGTCCCTCGTTGAAGGCATCCGCGACGCCGAGCTTCCCGGCAATGGCGTTGAAGATGTCGAAATCGGAGCGCGCCTCACCCAGCGGCTCGATCGCCTTTTGCATGGCTATGATGAAATCGGAGCGCCGATTGCCCGCCAGATCGTTTCGTTCGATGGAGGTGGACGCTGGCAGCACGATATCGGCGCGTTGCGCGGTGGCGGTGAACATCGGGTCCTGCACGATGATCGTTTCGGGCCGCATCCACGCTTCCTGCAGGCGGTTGATGTCCTGATGATGATGATAGGGGTTGCCGCCGGCCCAATAAACCAGCCGCACGTCGGGATAGTGACGCACGGCGCCTTCATAGGTGAACTGCCCGCCGGGATTCAAAAGCATGTCGCTGATGCGCGCCACGGGGATGAAGCTGTCGATGGGTTTGGTGAGTTGCGAGACGGCGGGCGCCTTGCCGATATTTATCGGCGCACCCACGCCGCCGAGAGAGGCATAGCCGTAGCCTACCCCGCCACCCGGCAGACCGATCTGGCCGACCACCGAGGCTAATCCGAGCGCGGCCCAGAAAGGCTGCTCGCCATGATGCGCGCGCTGCAGGCTCCAGCTTACTGTCAGCATGGAGCGCGTATCCACGAGCCGACGTGCGAGCGCGATGATCTTTTCCTTGTCCAGATCGGTGATCTGCGCAGCCCAGGCAGCATCTTTGCGCTCGCCGTCCATGCTGCCGTCGAGATAGGCGAGGAACCGCTCCGAGCCGCTGGTGCAGCGGGTGAGGAATTCACGGTCGTGACGACCCGCCTTCACGATCTCACCTGCCAGGCCGAGCATCAGCGCGACATCCGTATTCGGACGGATCGGCCACCATTCCGCGCCCGACCAGTCCGGCATGTCGTCCTTGAGCGGCGAGGCCAGCACGATCTTCGTGCCGCGCGCCGCCATTTGCCTTAGATAGTCTTCAAGCGTGTGGCGACCGAGGCCGCCGGCCTCGTTCTGTGCCGTGCGCGGAGACAGGGCGCCGAAAACGACGAGGGTATCGGTGTGCCGCGCTATCGAATCAAGTGTGTTGGCCTTGCCGCCGCAGGCGTCGTCATTGCCCAGCGTGTGCCGCAGGATCACGGGACCGGCAGCAATGGAATAGGTGTCGACATGGCCGGTATAGCCGCCGGCGAGATTCAGCATGCGCTTGAGCAACGTGGAGGCATGGTGAAACCGGCCGCAACTGGTCCAGCCATAGGAGCCGGCGAAAATCGACGCGTTGCCGAAAGCTTCCGAGACACGGCGTATTTCCCCTGCGACGAGGTCCGTCGCCTCGTCCCAGCTTACGGGGACAAACTTTTCCCGCCCCCTGCCATGGCGGTCGCTCGATTCGCGCTTCTCCAGCCACCCCTGGCGGACCAGCGGCTGCAGTACGCGTCGGTCGGGCTTCGCCCATTCGCGGACTGAATCGATGATCGGCGAAGGCGCCGGGTCGTGCTGGAAAGGTTCGACGCCGACGATCTCGCCATTGTCGACGAGGATCGTATAGGCGCCCCAATGACTGCAATGCTGGAAACGTTCGATGGCCATTGTCGTTGTCCGAGGATCAGATCGTTGCTTCTATCAGGAAAGGTCCCTTGCGCGTGCATGCCGCCCGCAGAATGTCCACGAACTGCTCCGCGGTCTGTGCGCGAGCGGCCTCGACGCCCATAGAACCCGCCAATCCCACCCAGTTCAAGGCCGGATCCACGAGGTCCAGCATGCGGCTTGCGTTCTCGCCGGGAACGCCAGCGCCGACATTCCTCAGTTCGCCATGCAGGATCTGGTAACTGCGATTGGCGAAGACGATCGTCACCACGTCCAGGCGCTCGCGCGCCTGGGTCCAGAGGGCTTGTACCGTGTACATGCCGCTGCCGTCCGCCTGCAGGGTAATGATTTTTCGATCGGGAACCGCAATCGCGGCTCCCGTCGACAGCGGAAGGCCGAGACCGATCGCACCGCCCGTAAGCTGCAGGAAATCATGCGGCTCGGCGCCGTACGTATCGTGGAAGAAGCTGCGTCCCGATGATACGGACTCGTCGCATATCACGGAATTCGCCGGCATAAGGTGGGCAAGCGCGGCGGCGATCGCCTCCGGCGTCAGCGCGCCTGTCGGCATTTCGGGGCTGCGGCGAGGGGTAAGACGTGCCTTCAGGCCACCAACGCCGATTTCGTCCGCGAGCGCTGCGATTGCGGCGGCCGCATCCTGTTCGGCCGTCACGAGTTCGAATGTCTCGCAGTCTTCGGGGAGCATACTGCTCGGCTTGCCTGGATAGGCGAAGAAGCCGACAGGCGCCTTGGCGGAAATCAGGATCACCTGCTCCGTATCGGCAAAGGTGGCGACGGCCTTGTCGATGACATAGGGTACACGGTCAAGCGCCACGCGCCCCGCGCCGCGTTGCATGCGGCCATTCGACTGCTGCGCCAGCAAACGCGCACCCGTCTTCTGCGCGATAAGGCCGAGCGTCTCCAATTCGTGTTCCCGCAAAGCCTTTCCACTGACCAGGATCGTGGTGCGACGCCCGTTCCGCAACGCCTCCGCCGCTGTCCGGATGCGTGTGGCATCCGGGCGTTCGGATGCTGGAAACGTCAATGCCGAGGGTGTCGTCTTCGTGGTCTCGTTCCATGCCGCGTCCGCATGCAGGATCAAGGTCGCGATCTGCCCGGACCGGGCGTGCGCGGCGCGGATCGCCTCCTCGGTGCGCTCACCTACAGTGTCGGCGGTTTCAGCCCGAGCGACCCAATGCGACATCGGCCGCGCCAGCGATTCGATATCTGAGGTCAGCGGCGCATCGTAGGGCAGGTGATAGGTGGCGTGGTCGCCAACGATATTGACCATCGGCGTGCGCGCGCGGCGCGCATTGTGCAGATTGGCAAGGCCGTTGGCGAGGCCCGGCCCGAGATGCAGCAACGTCGCGGCCGGCTTGTCGGCCATGCGGGCATAGCCGTCAGCCGCTCCCGTGACCACTCCCTCGAAGAGACCGAGCACGCAACGCATGCGCGGCTGCCGGTCCAGCGCTGCGACGAAGTGCATTTCCGAGGTGCCGGGATTGGCGAAGCACACGTCGACGTCGTTGGCCAGCAGGGTTTCACATAAAAGGTCGGCACCATTCATAGGGTATGTTCCTTCATCGGCAGTTCGGCCTTGTCGGCAAATTCAGAAACTACCTTCCAACATGGTTCGATGATTCCGATCAACCGTATAAAGAGGTCGTATCTGGCATCGGCGTAACCCTTGACGGCGGATTGCATGTGGACGCCGACGTTTATCATTCCGAGCGAATAATGGCGCGGTTCAAGCAGCGAGGTCCACTTCGCCGAACATCCGATAGCGCGCCGAGCGCGGCCGTGCTGCCTCCTTGGGCGAGGCGGGAACGAAGGAGGATGTGCCACCTCTCAGTTCGGCCGGTAGCAGCATGACGCGAATGAAGACGTTCTCGCCGGAATGGATGTTGCGGCCGATCACCCAGTCGCGACCGTTTTCGAACCACGCGCGGCCGGTTTCAAGTCGCTCGACGGTATTACCGATCGTGGCCAGGATGCGGCCTTCGCGCAGCCGCCTTATTCCCGGCCCGTGATGGCCGTGCAGTGGGATCTCCGCGCCTGAATCTGACGCTACGCCGTCCGCCGCGCCTATTCGAAGACATGTGCGGTCCCGCGCACAAGGATCTGAACGAGATCTCCGATGGACCGGGCTTCGATACCAGGCCCCTTCAGGACAAGGGGAGCTTCACAACCGGAGGCATTCTGGTCGTTCAGCAGCTTGACGGCAACCGTGGATGTCGCGCCGGCGAATTCCACGTCCGAAATTATGCCCAAAATCTTTCCAGATGCGGTCTCGGGGCTGTTCCCCTGCAAGGCAGGCTGCAGCGTTACCTGCTCCGGTCTCAGCATGAGGCGGACATTTTCCCGTGTTCCAGCCATATCCACGGGAAGGCGGCCGAGCGGCGTCTGCGCAAAACCGTCGGCGATGCTTACTGAAAATACGATGGTGTCACCGAGAAACTGGGCAACCATCCTATCCGTAGGCTTCATATAAAGGTCGCGCGGCTTGCCCACCTGCAAGAATTTTCCGTTGCGCATTACGGCCACTTGATCGGCAAACGAAAGCGCCTCGGCCTGGTCGTGCGTCACCAATATGGTTGTGATACGCGCGGCTTCCAGCAACTGCTCCACTGCCTTGCGCATGGTCCCTCGCAGACCGGTATCCAGCGCCGAGAACGGTTCATCCAACAGCATCAGCCTCGGCTTCATCGCCATGGCTCGGGCCAGGGCGACGCGCTGTTGTTGGCCGCCGGAAAGCTGATGGGGCCGCCGGCTCAAGATCTCATTATCGAGGCCGATCGTATGGGCGAGGTTCATGATCACGTTCCCGCGGCCTGGATCCTTTCGGGAGAGCCCGAAGCCGATATTTTCGGCCACGGTCAGATGAGGAAACAGGGCGCCATCCTGCATCACCACCCCGATGCCGCGCCGGTACGCTGGGACGGAGGCTTTGCCGTCGGCAAGTGCCCAGCCGTCCATTGCGACAACGCCCTCGTCAGGAGCCTCGAAGCCCGCAATCAGACGGAGCAGCGTGGTCTTGCCGCATCCGGAAGGCCCGACAATAGCCGTGCGGCTGCCCGCCGTCACCTCGATGTCTATGCCGTCAAGCGCCGCCACGGCGCCATATCGCCGCTTGACGTTCTTTAGTTCCAGGAAGCTCAACGTCCGGCCATCCGCTTGGATTGCGCATGCAAGAGCCATGTGAACGGCAGCGAGATCAGAACCATGACCAGCGCATAAGGCGCCGCAGCGGCATAGTCCAGTTCGCCGCTCAGCGCCCAGAAGCCCATTGCGAGCGTGCGGGTTCCGTTGGGAGCCAGCATCTGCGTGGCGGGCAGTTCGTTCATGATCCCGAGCGACGACATGGCCATGCCGGCGGCGGCACCCGGCGCGGCCAACCGGATGGTCGTCGCCCAGAGTGCGCGAGCGGGCGACCGGCCCAGACTGGCCGCTGCATGTTCCAGCTCCACCGGAGCCTGGGCAATCGATGCCCGCAGGCTGACCAGCGCTCGCGGCAGGAACATCAGGGCGTAAGCGAGGAGGATTGTCGTCATCGTCTGGTAGAGCGGCAGTGCCACGCGTACCGTGATGGTCACCAATGCAAGCGCCACTACCACGCCCGGGAGGGAGCCGACGATGTAGTTGGTGCCCTCGAGCGCACGCTGCAGCTTTCCTGGCGCACGGTTCGACAGCCATCCCATCGGAATAGCCATCATTGTCGTCAGCAAGCCGCCGAGCACGGCCAGGACAATGGTCTGGGCGAGCGCCAACCCGATGGCGTGTATGTGCCAGATCGCGGAGCCTCCGATCAACAACCAGCGGCCGATCGTCAGCAGCGGAACGCCGAGAGAGAGTATTGCGGTCAAGGCCATCAGAAGCAGGCAAGGGATCGTCAATCTGCCGAGACGTACCCTCGTGGCGTTTCGCGGAGCACCGGAACCGACGCGGGAGTAGCGCCCGTTTCCACGTGCGGCCGCTTCGATGGCGAGCAGCCCGAGGCAGCAGGCCACCAGCACTCCAGCCAGCATGGTCGCCGCGGGGCCGTTGAAGGTCGATTGAAACTGGTCGACGATTGCTGTCGTGAACGTGTCGTAGCGGACGAAGACGTAGAGGCCATATTCCGCCAGGAGATGCAGTCCGACAAGCAGGGCTCCTCCGCAAAGCGCCAGCCGCAATTGCGGCAGCACGACCCGAAGGAATATCCGCCGGGAGGAGAAGCCGAGCGAGGCCGCTGCATCCTCCAGTGCCGGATCCAGCCGGCGAAGCATGGCGGCAACCGGCAGATAAAGGAATGGAAAATAAGCCAGGACCGAGATCAGAACGCCAGCGAAGGGTCCCTCAAACCCAGGTATCAGCGTAACCCAGGCATAGCTGTGCACAAAGGCGGGAACCGCCAGGGGAGCCACGCAGAGCCAGGCCCAGATACGCGCGCAGGGTAGATCGCTGCGTTCGGTCAGCCATGCCAGCGCGACCGCAAGAACCATGGAGGCCGGCACCGCGAAGAACAAGAGCAGGACCGTATTCCATAGAAGCTCGCCGACCCGTGGCCGGAAGATGAGCGAAGCTGAGACTTCCCATCCGGTCTGCCATGCGACCCAGACGATGAAGCCCACCGGCAGAAAGGCCATGAGCGACACAAGGCCCGCCGCAGTCTGCATCCAGGGCGCTTGCCACAGGCTGCGCTCCAGCCTCACCATCCGGTTTGCCGGCAACGACCGCAATGCTTCATCGGCTGATGCAGACATCATCCTGGAACCAACATGCTCCCGTGAGAGGGCATTCGCGAGAAACTGCTAGCAACCGTCAAGCATCAGCACAAAAGTCCTTCAGAGCAGCCCTGCCGCCATCATCAGATCGGTGACCTTCTTGCTGTTCAGATTGGCCGGCTCGACTTTCGGTGCGTCGAGTTCCTTGAGCGGAACAAGGGCGGAATTGGATTCCGTATCTTTCCCGACAGCGTATTCGAATGACGTGCCGTTCTTCAATACGTCCTGTCCGCCCTTTCCGGTAACCCACCTGATGAAGGCCTGGGCCTCTTTCGGGTGCTTGCTGGAGGCCAGAACGCCGCCGCCGGAGATCGACACGAAAGCGCCCGGATCCTCGTTCCTGAAATAATGCAGCTCGATGTTGTTGCTGTTTTCGCCGGTCTTGGCGCGATCGCCGAAGAAATAATAGTGATAGATGACGCCGCCATCGATCTCGCCGGCGTTGACCGCTTTCATC
>JBDZVC010000299.1:0-5277 GCA_040255475.1 Phyllobacteriaceae bacterium
GGCGGATCGCTGGCGTACGACAATGTCCGCGTGCCCGCGTCCGCCGTTCTCGGAAAGGTCAATCGGGGCTTCGACCATGCCATGCCCTTCATCTATCGCAACCGCGGTTACGTGCTGTCGGCGAAGAATGTCGGCGCGATGGCACGCATGATCGAACTGACGATCGAATGGGCACGCAGCCGCAAGGTTTTCGGCAAGCTTCTTTGCGATCGCGACAACATCGTGCAGGCAATCGCAGAAATGGAGGTCGGCCTCCGCACTTCCAAGCTGCTGGTTCATCACGCGGCGCGCAAGGCCGCGGACGGAGAGGATTTCCGGCACGAGGCATGCACGGTCAAGGCCTATGTCGCGCGCACAGCCAACCAGATCGTCGACCGGGCGCTCCAGATCCATGGTGCCATGGGCTACGCCAAGGAAAATATCATCGAGCGCTGGTACCGGGATTTGCGCGTGGAACGCATCTATGACGGTTCCGATGAAATCAATCTCGCCAACGTCGCACGGAACCTGTTCAAGGGGCATGTACGCCCGGGAGAAATGTTCTAGGCCGGCGATCCAGGGTCCGCTTTTCGCAGACCATCGAGCTCCGTCTGGAGACGCTGGAAAAAATCAGCCAGATGGTCCGCCACCACGCGGACGGGCGGCGAGGCGAGCGCCGAGCGCGAAAGGAACAGGCCTATACCGGATGCCGGAAACTGGTGCGCCTCCAGGGGGACATAGGCAATCCTGCCGGCACGGATATCGTCAAGGAATCCTACCGGCGTAAAAAACCCTATCCCCAGGCCATTGTGGATAGCGGCGCGCATTATCGTCATCGAATTGGTTACCACGCGGGGCGAAAACTGCGCGCCGGTCTGCGCGAATTCCGCCTCGACCAGCGGCATGATGACCCAGCGGTCCGAGAACATCGCCACCGTATGCCCCGCGCACTCCGTCAACGTGACATGCCGTCGTCCGGCCAAAGGATGATCGGCGCGCATGACGGCACCGATCGAGGTATGCACCTTGGCCAGCAACTCGAAATCGCGGTAGCGCTGGTCAAGGAAGAAGATGCCGATATCGAATTTCTGCGTCCTCAGCCCTTCGACCGCGTCCCCCGGATTGGCATCGCCAATGTTGAAGCTGATGCCCGGATAGCGCTTCGCCACATCGACCATCACCTGCGGCAGGGCAAATTCGATCATGGAGCCTATACCGATGATCTTGACGCCGCCCCGGATGTCGCCGGCCTGGCAGGCGATCTCGTCGATCACGCGCTGATAGCCGCCGAGCGTATCGCGAGCGTGTTGCAGCATCAGTTCCCCGGCTGCGGTGGGTCGCACTCCCTTCACCGTTCGCTCGAAGAGCGAGACCCCGATATCGCGCTCGATGTTCAATATCTGTCTGTTGACCGCCGAGGACGCGACGTTCAGGGCATCCGCCGCACGCCTGATGGAACCGAACTCTGCCACCTTGATCAGATAACGAAGCGAGGAAGCGTGCATCGCCGGCTGACCTCCCGGCATCGAGCGATGCCAAAATTAGATTGCAGCATTAATCCTGTGCGCAATTTTCACACGGGTCAAGCATACCGGCGCGCCTCGGAAGCGACCCTCTCAGGGGAGGGCTTGACTGTTCGACAGAGGCATGCCGCCTGTTCAGGCCTTGTCGGAAGAGGTCTCGTCGGAATCCCCGTCGCCGATCACCGCCGCAGCCGGCGCGGAAAGCAGCCAGCGCAACACACCGCGTGAACGATCATAGTGGGCGGAACCGTTCAGTGTCTGCGGGGCCACGCGCAGGAGCACGACCGAACCGAAGCCCCTCGCCTTGTGACCGTGAGCCGCGCTTTCGACGATGCTGCCAGCCTTCTCTTCCCATCCAAGCTGGAAAACTTGCTCGTCCGGTTTTCCCGACAGCGACCACGAAATCGAGACAGTGCCATGATGGCCGAACGCGCCGTATTTTGCCGAATTGGTGGCAAGCTCGTGGAAAGCCATGCCGAGCGCCTGCACGGCCACGGGGCGCAAGGTCATCTCAGGGCCTTCGAGCCCTATCTGGCCGTCCTGGCTGAAAGGCTGAAGCTGCTGGCGAAGAAGTTCATGCAGGCTACCTCCCGACCAGTCCGACGTGACCAGCAGATCGTGCGAAGAAGCAAGTGCCGTGATGCGCTCGCGGATGCTCCGTTCGAATTCCCTCGGGTCCTTGGTGTGCTTCGCGGTCTCGCGGATCATGGACAGGATCACCGCGAACTGATTCTTGACCCGGTGGTTCACCTCCCGCAGCAACAGCTTGATGCGCCGATCGCTGGCTCTCGCTTCGCTTATGTCGCGCGCGATCTTCGAGGCGCCGATAATCTGCCCTGCCCTGTTGCGGATCGGGGAAATGGTGAGAGAGACGAAGATGTCGCGGCCGTCCTTGCGACGGCGAATAGTCTCGAAGGGCGGCACGCTCTCGCCACGCCTTATTTTCGCGATTATTTCGTCTTCCTCGCCGTGCAGCCGCTCCGGGATGAGCATGAGCACGGATCGTCCGATCGTCTCTTCCGCCGAATAGCCGAACAGCCGCTCGGCCGCCCCGTTCCAACTCGTGATGACGCTGTTCAGATCCTTTCCGATGATCGCATCGAAGGAAGAATCCACGATCGCGGCAAGACGCGCATCCGCGTCCGCATCGTCGAAATCCCGGGCGTGGACCACTTCACTCATCCTGTCATGCGACCCCCATTTTGAGGAAATGGGCCGGTAGCAGCCAAACGCAATCGACCGCAATAAACTATGACATATTCGGATATTGTTGAATATCGGTGCGCGGACTGCGCGGCCGGCGCCCCACCCGCCCACGTCCCGCCGCTTCATCCCGAAACACGCCCCGAAACCAATGGCAATCGCCGCGATCCGCGCTACCATTACGCGACCGCGAAGCGCGGCTGCAAGGAGCTTGGACCATGGCTGACGAGAAGGCGATCAAGGAACGGGCGTACCATATCTGGGAGACCGAGGGCCGTCCGCACGGACGCGACCGCGAACACTGGGAGCGCGCCAGCCGGGAAATCGAGGCGGAGGCTGGGAAACGGCCCCGCAAGCCTGCAACCGCGGCCAACGCGAAGCCGGCCGGCAAGGCGAAGTCCGTACGCAAATAATCGGACTGCCGCCTACTCCCGGTCGAGCAGGTCAGTCGATTCGATGTGGATGCCGAAGCCTTCCAGACCGATGTAGTGACGCTCGCGCGAAGCGATCAGCCGGATCGAGGAGATGCCGAGGTCCTTGAGTATCTGTGCGCCAAGGCCGATCTCGCGCCACTCGTTCTCGCGTCTCAACGCCTCGGCGTGGGCCTCGCGGTCGCCGGAGGGTCTCGTCCGCGCGTTATGCGCCACGCCGACGGAGCCCTCGCGCAGATAGACGATGACCCCGCGCCCGGCCTTGCCCATCGAGCGCATCAGTTCGTCCAGCCGGTGCCCGGTGCCGAACACGTCGGTAACGACATCCTCCGTATGCAGCCTGACCGGCACGCCCTTACCGTCACGGATATCGCCGAAAACAATGGCGAGGTGATGCATCACGTCCCATGAGAGGCGATAGACGAAGGCGTTTGCCTTGCCGCCGGGCGTCTCGATCGCGGTGCAGCCGACGCGCTCGACCAGCGTCTCCTGCCGCTGGCGGTAAGCGATCAGATCGGCGACGGACACCTGCTTCAGGCCATGCTCCTTCGCAAAGGCGGCGACTTCCGGCCCACGCTTCACCGTGCCGTCGTCGTTCACCAGTTCCGAGATCACGCCGACCTCCGGCAGGCCGGCGAGCCGGCAAAGGTCCACGGCCGCCTCGGTGTGGCCGGAGCGCATCAGCACCCCGCCTTCGCGCGCGATCAGCGGGAAGATGTGGCCCGGACGGACGAAATCCGATGAGCCGGCGTTGCGGTTGGCGAGGTTGCGGACAGTCAGCGTCCTGTCGTCCGCAGAAATGCCGGTCGTCGTGCCATGCTTGAAATCGACTGAGATGGTGAAGGCGGTCGAATGCGGCGCGTCATTGTCGGCCACCATCGGCGCGAGGTTCAGGCGACGGGCATCCTCGCGCGTCATCGGCGCGCAGACGATGCCGGATGTGTGGCGGACCATGAAGGCCATCTTCTCCGGGGTGCAATGCACCGCGGCGACAATTAGATCGCCTTCGTTCTCGCGTCCGTCATCGTCCATGACGACTACCATCTCGCCGCGCTCGAAAGCGCGGATGACATCGGCAACATGTTGTTGATCGTAGGGCATTGGCTCGCTTCGCTTACAGGCAATGGGGAGTAAGGCAGTAGGGAATAAGGGAAGAAGAAGCCGTTCGGAAGAGGTCTTTGGGAACTGGCCCAAAACCTGCTCCCTTACTCTCCTGCCAACCTAACTCCTTCCAGTCTGCCCCCGATGCCTCAGATAGTGATCGGCGATGGCGCAGGCGACCATCGCCTCGCCGATGGGGACGGCGCGGATGCCGACGCAGGGATCGTGACGGCCCTTGGTCATCACCTCGATCTCGTTGCCATCGGCGTCGATCGATTTTCGTGGGGTCAGGATGGAGGAGGTCGGCTTGACGGCAAAGCGGGCCACGACCGGCTCACCCGTCGAGATGCCGCCCAATATGCCGCCCGCATTGTTCGACAGGAAGCGCGGCCGGCCTTCGTTTCCCGCGCGCATCTCGTCGGCGTTCTGTTCGCCGGTGAAGCGCGCCGACTGGAAACCGGCGCCAATCTCGACGCCCTTGACCGCGTTGACCGACATCAGGCCGGCGGCGATGTCCTGGTCGAGTTTGGCGTAGATCGGCGCGCCCAGCCCCGGCGGCACGTTCTCGGCGACGATCTCGATCAGCGCGCCGACCGAGGAGCCGGCCTTGCGGATGCCGTCGAGATATTCCGAGAATACCGGGACCGATTTTGGGTCCGGCGTGAAAAACGGGTTTTCGGCGTCGCCGACAAAATCCCAGTTCCAGTTGGCGCGGTCGATTTCCTTCTCGCCCATGGCGACCAGCGCACCGCGCACGACGAGGCCGGGCACCACGCGGCGGGCGATGGCGCCGGCGGCGACGCGCGCCGCCGTCTCGCGCGCCGAGGAGCGGCCGCCGCCGCGATAGTCGCGGATTCCATATTTCACTTGATAGGCGTAGTCGGCATGGCCGGGCCGGTACTGCCTTGCGATGGCGCCGTAATCCTTGGACCGCTGGTCGACATTCTCGATCATCATCGAGATGGGCGTGCCGGTCGTCACCAGCATCTCGCCGCCCTCCTCCGGCAGGACGCCGGAAAGGATCTTCACCTGGTCGGGTT
>JBDZVC010000300.1:0-5273 GCA_040255475.1 Phyllobacteriaceae bacterium
ACCTCAGGGTCGAGATACCGACGCGGCGCGGCGTGCTGACCGCGATCGACGATCTCTCTTTCGACATCGCGCCGGGCGAGGTGCTCGGTGTCGTAGGCGAATCCGGCGCGGGCAAGTCCATCACCGGTTCGGCGATCATCGGGCTTCTCGACCCGCCCGGACGCATCGCCGGCGGCGAAATCAGGCTTGGCGGCGAGCGCATCGACAATCTGTCGCCTTCGGCGATGCGGCAGGTCAGGGGAAAGCGGATCGGGATGATCTTCCAGGATCCGCTGACCAGCCTCAATCCGCTCTATCGTATCGGCGAGCAGCTTACCGAGACGATCCTGACGCATGAAAGGATGTCGGCGAAGGCGGCGACGGAAAAGGCCGAACGCCTGCTGGTCGAGGTCGGCATTCCGGCGGCCGGCACTCGCATGTCGTCCTATCCGCATCAGTTCTCAGGCGGCATGCGCCAGCGCGTCGTCATCGCGCTGGCGCTGGCCGCCGACCCGGAACTCGTCATCGCCGACGAACCGACGACGGCGCTCGACGTTTCGGTGCAGGCGCAGATCATCGCCCTCATCAAGCGGCTCTGCAAGGATCGCGGGACGTCAGTCATGCTCATCACGCATGATATGGGCGTGATCGCGGAGACCGCGGACAGGGTGTGTGTGCTCTATGCCGGGCGGCTCGCCGAGATCGGCATGGTGCGCAATGTCGTCAAGCGGGCGCAGCATCCCTACACGCATGGCCTCATGGCCGCGATCCCGTCTCTCGTCGACGATCCGAGCGACAAGCTCGAACAGATTCCAGGCTCCATGCCCCGTCTGGGCGCGATCCCGGCGGGCTGCGCCTTCAACCCGCGCTGCCTCTACCGCTTTGGCCGCTGTACGCGCGAGCGGCCGGGCATCTACCCCGCGGGCGCCAGCCAGGCATCCTGCTTCCTGCACGATGCGTCCGGGGAAGCGCCGCCCGACGATATCGCCCGCAACGCGATTGCCGCCGGCATCAACGTGCGGGCGAGGGAAGGGGCTGAGCCATGAGCGTCGAGGCTCTTTCCCAACCCAGGGCGGGCCGGAGCGGCACCGAGGCCGCGCTGGTCGAGATCGAAGGGCTGGGGCGTGTCTTCGACCTGTCCAAGCGCTGGCTGAACCGTGTTCTCGAAGGCAGCGGCAAGGTGATGCTGACCGCGGTCGACGGGGTCGATATGTCGATCCGGCGCGGCGAGACCTATGCGCTGGTCGGTGAGTCCGGTTCGGGGAAGTCCACAATCGCCAAGATGGTGGTCGGCCTGCTGCCTCCGAGCAGTGGGAGCGTGCATATCGACGGCGTGGACATCTGGAAGGAACTGGGCGGCGCGCAACAGCGCCAAATCCGCCGGCGTATCCAGATGATCTTCCAAGACCCGTTCGCGAGCCTCAATCCGCGCTGGCGGGTCGGCTCCATCATCGAGGAGCCAATCAGGGCGTTCGGCCTGATTGCGGACGGGCGCGAGCGCGAAAATCGCGTCGGCGAGCTTCTCAGCCTGGTCGGGCTCGACCCGCGCGACGCCGGCAAGTTCCCGCATGAGTTCTCCGGCGGCCAGCGGCAGCGCATCGCCATCGCGCGAGCCCTTTCCTCCAATCCGGAATTCATCGTCTGCGACGAGCCGACATCCGCGCTCGACGTCTCCGTGCAGGCGCAGGTGCTGAACCTGTTGCGCGACCTGCAGGAGCGCCTGGGGCTGACTTATCTCTTCATCAGCCACAATCTGGCGGTCGTCCGCCATGTCGCGAACCGCGTCGGCGTGCTTTATCTCGGCCGGTTGGTGGAAGAGGCGCCGGCGCGCGTGCTCTTCTCCGACCCGCAGCACCCCTACACGAAGATGCTGCTCGATTCCGTGCCGGACATCGACATGACCGGCAAGGAGCGGACGCCGATCGCCGGCGAAATCCCGAACCCGGTCAATCCGCCGCCGGGCTGCCATTTCCACCCGCGCTGCCCGCTCAGGTTCGAGCCATGCGACAAGGTCCGCCCGCTGCTGAGGGAGTATGGCCAGAGCCGTGCGGCCTGCCATGCGCTGGAAGAGGGGCGGGTGGAAAGCCGAATTTAGCCCTGATAAAATATAGAAAGGCCTAAAGGGGCGTAGATCTACTAATGACGCGTCGTCACGTCATTTTGGGTTTTGTTTTTTCGATAGCAGCACTGCTTATCGCAGCTTTTGGCGGTGCATACCTTGCTGAGTTGACTCAAAACCGCAACATAAGGGTTGCTGCTGGCGCTTTTATAATCGCAGCGGCCCTCTCAGCTATTGCGTTTTTGTTCATGATATTTGTTTCACTAATGACAAAATTCATACTTCTGTGTGTTCCTCCCGAAACAATTCGAAGAAAATCAGGAAACCCGCTTTATTATCTCCAATGGTTAGAGGTTAGAGCGGAGTTTGATGCCTTGAAAGACGCCGGCGAGAATCCGTAAGGCGTCTGCGATGAGCGGAGCCTTGCGACAAGGTCTGCCTGCTGCTCAGGGAATACAGGGCCAAAGCCGAGCGGCGTGTCATGCGCTGGAAGAAGGGCGGGTCGTTTCGTAAGGCGCGATGCCGCAGCGGGCATCATCCCTGATGGACGCGCTTTCCCTCGATCCAGACATTGCTGATTTCAAGCGTATCGGAGAGGTGCACGAAGGAAGCCGGGCGGCCTTCGCCGATGCGGCCGAGGCGATGGTCCTGCGCTACGGCTTCTGCCGGATAGAGCGAGGCCATGCGCAGCGCCTCTTCCAGCGGCAGGCCGATTTCGTGGTGCATGAAGCGGACGGCCGAGATCATGTCGAGATCGGCGCCGGCGAGCGTTCCGTCGGCAAGGGTGAGCCGGCCGCCCTCGCGTCGGATTGTGCGGCCGTTCAGCGTGAATTCGGTCATGTCGGTGCCGATGGTCGCCATCGCGTCCGTCACGAGGAAAATGCGGCCGGGACCCCGCTTCGCCCGCAAGGCGATGGCGATGGCGTGGCGGTCGACATGGAAACCGTCTGCGATCAGGCCGGCCGATATCCCGCCTGAATCGAGCGCCGTCCCGACCATGCCCAGCTCGCGATGCTGAAGCTGGCTCATGGCGTTGAAGAGGTGGGTCATCTGGCGCGCACCTGCTTCGACCGCGGCGCTGGCCGTGGCGAAGCCGGCGTCGGAATGACCGAGGCTGACGACGATACCGGCGCCCGCGAGCGAGGCGATCTGCTGCTGCGTCACCGTTTCCGGTGCTACCGTCGTCATCAGGACAGGCATGGAAGTCCTGGCGTTCACGAGGCGGTCGAGATCGACCTGTTCCATCCGCCGGATGAGGTGTGGATCGTGCGCGCCCTTGCGGCTGATCGACAGATGGGGGCCTTCCAGGTGAAGGCCGAGAAAGCCGGGCACCTTCCCGCGTGCCGCCGCCGCGCCCGCCTCCAGGGTGGCGGTGGTCATCTCCGGTGTGTCGGTGATGAGCGTCGGCAGAAGGGCAGTCGTGCCGAAGGGTGCGTGCGCGGCGCAGATGCGGCGGATCGTTTCGACGGACGGATCGTCATTCAGCATGATGCCGCCGCCGCCATTGACCTGAAGGTCGACGAAGCCCGGCGCGAGGATGCCGCCGGGGAGGTCGACGGTTTCGGCACCCGCCGGCACGGCGAGCGTCGCGACGATGGCTTCGACCGTTCCATTCGACACGAGCAGCGTGTTGCCGTCGTGCCAATCCTCGCCGTCGAAGATGCGGGCGCCTCTTATGGCGAGAATGGAACTCATCTCGTTTCCGTCACCTTGCGCAGATGGGTCGGATGGTCGGGATCGAGCCCGCGCCGACGGGCAAAGGCTTCGATGAAGGCATAGAAGGAGACGATGAGGGCGAGCGGGTCGGTGAGGGTATGTCCGGTCGTGGTGAAGGGCAGTTGCCTTGCCGTCGCGGCGGCGTCGCTGGTGACGAAGACCGAAGCGCCCTTTGCTGTCAGTTCGTCGGCTGCCCCCACGATCGAGTGTTCGGCGGCGTCGCGCGCGGCGAGCGCCAGCACTGGAAAACCGCCCCCGACGATGGAAACGGGACCGTGCATGACTTCGGCGGAACTGTATGCCTCGGCATGGACCGAGGACGTCTCCTTGAATTTCAGCGCCGCTTCGCCGGCGATCGCAAGCGAAGGCCCGCGACCCAGGATGAAGAGCGATTCATGGCCGTCCGTCGCCTCGCAAAGTGCGCTCCAGTCGCAATTGCGCGCCGCCTCGAGCTGACCGGGGAGGGCGGCCAGCGCGCTGCGCAGGCCATCGTCCTCGATGCACTCGGCAAGCAGCGCGAGGCCGGCAACGACGGAATTCACGAAGGTCTTGGTGGCGGCGACGCTGCGTTCGGCTCCCGCAAGGATGTCGATGACCTCGTCGCTGGCATCCGCCAGCGGCGAGTCGGCAGTATTGGTCAGGGCAACGGTAAGTGCACCGCCTTCCCTTGCCGTCTCCGCCATCTTCACGATGTCGGGGCTCTTGCCCGACTGCGAAATGGCGATGCAGGTGGCGCGATCGAGCTTCAGCCGCGCGCCGAAGATCGAGGCGATGGACGGGCCGAGCGAAGCGACGGGAATGCCGGCGGAAAGTTCGGCCGCGTATTTCAGATAGTTCGCGGCATGGTCGGAAGAGCCGCGCGCCACCGTCGCGATCAGAGCCGGATCCTTGTCGCGCAGCCGCCTGCCGGCTCTGGCGATCGCGGCGGCGGAGCGGTCGAGGAACGTCGCCACCGCGTCCGGTATGCCGGCGATCTCCTGCTGCATGAAAGTCGGTGCGTTCATCTTCCGGTTCCGTTACCTGCCGTCGCCGAGCCTGAGTTCCGCGACGAAGTCGTAGGCATCGCCCCGATAGCGCGAGCGCGTGAACTCGATCACCTTGCCCGAGGCAAGATAGGCGATGCGCTCGATGTTCAGTGTGGCGGAGCCCGGCGGTACGCCGAGCAGTTCGGCATCTTCGTTGTCGAGCAAGGCGGCAGAAAGGCGCTGGATAGCGCGGACCGGCCGATTGCCGTTTTTCTTCAGACATGCATAGAGCGAATTCTCCACTGCCGAGGGATCGGGCAGCGTGGCTTCCGCAAGCGAAGCGCGTTCGATGGCAAGCGGCGTTCCGTTGGCGAGCCTCAGACGCTCTATACGCGCCACCCGGTCGGTCGCCGACAGGCCGAGCGTCAGCATTTCCTCCGGCGATGGCGGATAGAGCCCCCTGGCGAGCCAGACCGATTCCGCTTTCATGCCACGGCGAGCCATGTCCTCGGTGAAGGAAGTGAGCGAGGACAGCGATTGCTGGACGCGCTCGA
>JBDZVC010000301.1:0-5267 GCA_040255475.1 Phyllobacteriaceae bacterium
CTCCAGCCAATAGCTTGCTATGGATCGCGAATCTTTTCCCTCGAGGCCGCGAAGCGATTTCCTCAATTGGTTATGGCTCTTCAATATTTGCTTTGACCAAACTAAAACCTTCTTACCCTCAGCGGTGAGTTCCACGTAAGAACGGCCCTATTCCATCAGCTGGACGCAGAGCTCCTTTTCGCAAAAAGGAAGAGATGTTTCCTAAGCATTGGGGAAGATCCGTGGTCCGATTCGCGCAAAAATGCGCCGCCTTTGCCATCTTCGGTTTCTGGATCACCTACCATAGGCAGGTCATTCGACGCCGCACAGTCAGATGATCTTGCGGACGTCTTGCTCGAAGCTGAGTACGTGATGCAGCGCGATGCGCTCGGCCGTTTCGCCGTCTCCACGGCAAACCGCCTCAAGCATGAGGGTCTGCTCGTGTAACACCGCATCGAGGCCCAGCATCAGTTCCGGAAAGCGGCGTGTCGCCACATGGAGGATCCGCAGCGACAGGTTGTGGTAGTGATCGAGCGTGTCGTACAGGTAGGAATTCTTGGCGGCGCGATAGATGAAGCGGTGGATGCGCCGATCGAGTGCGAGCAGGGGTTCTCGCTCCGGGGGACTGGAAAAGGCCGCGAGTTCCGCGATGAAGCCTTGTGCCTCGCGCCGTTCCGGCTCGCGCAGGCGCTCGGCCGCCAGCCGGGTTGCCCAGGACTCGATCCTCGCCCGCGCCTCGTAGATCGCAGAGAGATCGCTGATGTCGATATTGGTGACGAACGTGCCCCGGCGGCCGTTGACATCCACGAAGCCGTCGCGTTGCAACCTTAGCAGTGCTTCGCGCACTGGCGTGCGGCCGACGTCGAGCCGGCGCATCAATTCGCTCTCGCGCAGAGGCGTGCCCGGAACCAGCTTTGCCGTGATGATATCCTCCCGCAGTTGCAGGTAGGTGCGTTCCGCCAGTGTCGAACCGGCCTCGGCTTTGTCTGCCTCGTCTTCGGGTGTCCGCGCGTCCATCCACCTATCTCCCTCGTGCCATGCGGCCAGACTTGACCGTCCAGGAATCGCTTGACAACGGATTCTTATAATATACTAAATAATATATTACACATATATTGATCCGATGACAGGGAGGTATCGGTGATGGAAAAGGGCATATTGTCGCTTTCGCTGCTCAAGGCAGGC
Source organism: Phyllobacteriaceae bacterium (assembly GCA_040255475.1). GTDB lineage: Bacteria > Pseudomonadota > Alphaproteobacteria > Rhizobiales > Rhizobiaceae > Mesorhizobium_L. The sequence goes on from JBDZVC010000301.1 coordinate 1,165, forward strand.
GTGACCGCCTTGCTCGGTGTCGGGGTCGGATTGCTGGCCGTGGCACAGGCCGCACAGGCTGAAGACCTCGAGACGTTGAAGCCCGGCGTCCTGCAGGTCACGGTCGAACCCTACATGCCCTACACGGCGATGAAGGACGGCAAGCTCGTCGGACTGGATAGCGACATCCTTGCCGCGGTCGCCGACAAGCTGGGTCTCAAGATGGAAATCAACGTCACCGATTTCCCCGGCATGCTGGCTTCGGTGCAGTCGCGGCGCGCGGACATCACCATCGGCGGCATTGCCTGGTCCGATACTCGCCAGAAGGTCGGCCTGTTCACCGATCCGCCTTACTATTCGCCGCCGGCCATGGCCGTTGCCGGCACCGGCAACTATCCGGACGTCAAAAGCCTGGAAGGCAAGGATCTCGGGACCGTCACCGGCTACGTCTGGGCGAAATCGATCGCCCAGGTGCCGAACGCCACCCCGCACACCTATCCATCAGCCGACAGCGTCTTCCAGGATCTCGCGTCGGGTCGGCTGGATGTCGGCTTCCTCGATCCGCTGCTCATCATCTACCAGCAGAAGGAACGGCCGGACATGAAGTTCCGGGTCGAATACCTGACGCCGCCAACGGCCGACGAGGTCAAGGTCCATCCCGACTACCAGTATTTCCAGCCCTACATGACCGGCTTCTACCTGCCGAAAGAGGCGCCCAAACTAGCCAAGGCGGTCTCGGACCAGATCGACGCCATGTACAAGGATGGGTCGCTGTCGGCGCTGATCGCCAAATGGGGCGGCGATCCGAAGCAGTTCCTGGTTCCTTCGCCGGAGATGGCCGCCCAACGACGTGGCGTGGATCGCCCTGCGGACTGGTCGCCACCGTCGATCGCGCCGTGAGCACGGAGGCAAGACCATGTCCTCCTTCGGTACGTTCACCGGGTTCCTCCAGGTTCCCTGGGGCGACTACCTGGGCAATCTCGGCGTAGGTCTGCTCCGGACCCTGGCCTACACCGTCGCCAGCTTCGTCGGGGCCGCCGCCCTTGGCCTCGCACTGGCGCTGATGCGCCTCAATAGCCTGCGGCTGGTACGGTTGCCGGCCGCCGTCTACACGGAGATTTTCAAGAACGTTCCGCTGCTCGCGATCATCTTCGTCACCTATTTCGGTCTGCCGTCGGTGGGGATCAAGCTCAGCGTTTTCGCTGCCGGGGTGCTCAGCCTCGTCCTCTTCTACGCCGCCTATCTGTCGGAAATCTTCCGCGCAGCCATCGCCGGCATCCATTCCGGCCAGAACGAGGCGGCACAGGCACTAGGTCTTGGGCGTGGCACCACCTTCGGCCAAGTCATCCTGCCGCAGGCGCTGCGGCTGGCGTTGCCGGGCACGAACACCATGTTCGTCGACCTTCTCAAATCAACGTCCCTCCTGGTGACCATCTCGGCTGCCGAACTGATGACTCAGGCGCAGTTGATCGCGTCCGAGACGTTCCGCGCGCTCGAAGTCTATCTCGTGATCGCGGCCATATATTTCGCGGTCTGCTACCCGGTTTCGCAATGCCTTCTCTTGCTGGAGCGGACCATCCAGGCGGGTGTGCCGCTCTCGCGCGGGCGCCGACGGCGGTTGAAGCTGGCGAAGACATTGTTGGCGCGCGGAGCCTAGAGCCATGACACAGCACATAGTCAACGTGGCGCGCGAAGCGGCATCCGCCGCCAAGCCAGCCGTCACCATCCGCGGCCTGCGCAAGTCCTTCGACGGGAGGCAGGTGCTCGGCAGCATCGATCTCGACGTGCCGGTTGGCCGGATCGTCAGCATCATCGGCCAGAGCGGCGGCGGCAAGACGACCCTGATGCGCTGCGTCAACCTGCTCGAACAGCCTGACGACGGTGTCATCGAGGTCAATGGCGAGGCGATCTGCGCCAAGGGAGCCGTGACCTGCAAGGATCTCGCCAAGCTGCGCCAGCGCGTCGGCATGGTGTTCCAGCGCTTCAACCTCTTTCCGCATCTGACGGCGGTGGAGAATGTCGTTCTCGCCCAGATGCACGCTGCCGGAATTCGGGAACGCGAAGCGGTCGAGCGCGCCGTGCGCCTGCTGAAGCGCGTAGGCCTCGCGCATCGGGCGACGGCCTATCCGGAGCGCATGTCGGGTGGCGAACAGCAGCGTGTGGCGATCGCCCGGGCGCTGGCCCTCGGGCCTACCGTGCTTCTGTTCGACGAGCCGACTTCCGCGCTCGATCCGGAATCGACGGGCGAGGTGCTGCGTGTGATGCGGGAACTGGCGAAGGACGGCATGACCATGATCCTCGTCACCCATGAACTGCCCTTCGCGCGCGAAGTCTCGGACTGGGTGGTCTTCATCGACGGCGGCCGGATCATCGAGCAGGGGACCGCGGCGGACGTGCTGGACCAGCCGCGCGAGGCGCGCACGGTAGCCTATGTCGCACGCTACGCGGCGCCCGGCTGAACCGGGCCTCTCGCTGCTGCCCAAACCAGCATCCCGGATCGGCGCATGGCAGCGCGCCTGCCATGACGCGTCGCGAGCGCTTTGGGTGTCTTCCCGTTTGTCCTTTCTGACCCGGTGTTGATGAGATGAGCAGGATCTCTACCGACGTCGCCGTGATCGGCGGCGGGGTTATCGGCCTCGCGATCGCGCTTCGGCTGCGTGCCGACGGACGCGAGGTCGTTGTGATCGAGCCGAACGAACCCGGCGGCGGCGCGTCCTATGGTAATGCAGGCACCATCGCGGACTATGCCGTCATACCGATGGGGACACCGTCCATTCTCCGCAACGTCGTATCCCTGCTCCTCGACGCGAACAGTCCCCTGTCGATCCGCTCTTCTGCCCTGCCGACATTGTTTCCTTGGTTGGCACGGTTCGCCTACGAATCGCTGCCGCATCGATACCGGCAGAACGCCTGCCGGATTGCTGAACTCGTTTCCGGCGCTTCCGCCGCCTGGACGGAGTTCGCGGCGGAAATCGGCGCGTCGGACCTGCTTTCGGCGAAAGGCTGTCTCTACCTCTATGAGACGCAAAGGGCGTTCGAGGCGGCCAGGGCGGACATCGAACTGCGCCGCGGCTTCGGCGTCGCCCAGGACCTTCTCTCGACCGACGAAGTGCTTCGGCTCGAGCCCCGGCTACCGGCCTTCGAGGGCGGCGGCCTGTTCTTTCCGGGTGCGATCAATCTCAGCGATCCGGGCGAGGCGATGTGCCGCCTGTCCACGGCAGTTCACGGGACGGGTGTCGAATTCATCCGGGCCTCCGCGCAGGAGATCGTGCGTCAGCCGAGCGGGATCCGGATCATTGCCGCGCCGTTCGAGATTGGCGCGCGCTCCACGGTCATCGCCGCCGGCGCCCAGTCGCGACGACTGGCCGCCCAGATCGGCGACCCGGTCCGGCTCGATACGGAGCGCGGCTATCATGTCGAATTCGACATGGCGAACCCGCCGATCGGAAGGCCGGTCTGCCCGACGGCGCACGGCTTCTATCTCTGCCCCATGCAGGGCCGGCTGCGCGTTGCGGGCCTCGTGGAACTCGGGGGCCTGACGGCGCCCGCCAACCCGCGGCTGACGAAAAACCTGGCGGCGAATGCGCGCCGGATTTTCACTGAACTTGGTGAGTCGAGCCGCACCTGGCTCGGTTTTCGACCTTCGATGCCCGATTCCGTCCCCGTCATCCGGCCATCGAGGGGAGGGCGGGATATCATTCTGGCCTTCGGCCACGGCCATATAGGCCTGACCCTCGCTCCGCGCACCGCCCAATTGGTAAGCTCTATCCTCGCCGCCTAGTTCCAGATCAGGTGCTCGGCTTCGCAAAGAGGCGAACCGCTGGAAGTCGCGATCCGGAAATTCTTCTAGCCCGGGTGTCGGTTCAGGCAGCGGCGATCGGCAGCACGTGGAAGGGTGGTCATCTGTTTCACGCGCTTTCCTTCGTCCCGTCGGCCGGCCGGTAGCCGAGCAGGCGGAGCGCATTGGCCGTGACCAGAACGGTTGCGCCTGTGTCGGCAAGAATGGCGGGCCAAAGGCCTGTGACCTCGTCGAACGCTTCTTCAGCAAACTCAAGCGCTCCCTGCCGTCGCCAGCCGCTTCGAAAAGCACAGCGAAAACTACCTGCTCTCGTCAAACTCGCTTC
>JBDZVC010000302.1:0-5254 GCA_040255475.1 Phyllobacteriaceae bacterium
AGGTGACGACACCACTCTTCACGTAGATCTTCCACGAGCATGAGCCGGTACAGTTTACGCCATGGGTGGAACGCACGATCTTGTCGTGCTGCCAGCGGTTTCGGTAGCCTTCTTCCCACATGCGGTCCTCGTCGCGCAGCTCGCCAAGGCCGTCGGCAAAAGGTTCGCGCTTGCGGGCGAGGTAGGTCATCCGCTCCAGAAAATGACTCATTCTTTGAAATTCCCTGTCTTCGGAACAAAGCGGCGGAAAAACACCGCTATGAAACTGCTGAAACGCCGTGAGTGCAAGACATGGGCTGAAACTATAATCCATCCCTGCGAAAAGCTTACAACGCCAGCGCGACCAATCGAACAGCATGTCCTGACCCTTTTGTCAGGCAATCGCCAGCGGCCATCGCGGTCTGGGTTGCTGTTTTGATCCAATAGATATATTAAGAATATATCTTATGCGAAATTGGCGCTTTCGATGGCGAAGCCCCTGAATGCCAGCAAGTCTTCCCTTCCAGTGTTCACGCTGGCCTTGCTCTGGATCGGATTGCTTATGGCGTCTCCTTCCTGGCAACGCCTTCGAAATTCCTGGCTACGAGCCTGACACTGCCAGCCGCTCTTGATGTCGGCCGACACACTTCGCGATTTTCAACAGGGTCGAGTGGTTTCTCGCCGCCGCATTCCTTGTGCTTACGCTTCTGCGCCCTCGCGACCTGATCGCCGCCGCCGGGGGAATTCTTTCGGCGCTCTTCGTGCTGCTTGAAACCCTTTGGCTGCTTCCGCTTCTCGATCAGCGCGTCGGGCTGATCATCGCCGGAGAGCAGCCGCCGCCATCAAGCGACCACGTCATCTATATCACCGTGGAGGTGTTGAAGCTCTTAGTGCTTGGCGTTGTTGTTGCTGTGACGGCTTATCGTCTTTCAAGCCGCTTTCATCGGGTTCAGATAACGAAGTTTCTCCCTTGAGCGGCGGCTATAGCGTGCGGCCGGCGCGATCCCGATGCGTTCAGCGTGCAATTTCCTTTTTTGTTGTCTAACGGTTCAGGAGAATAAAAATGAAACTGCAATGGCATACTTGCGTGAGCGCTGTCGCAGGCCTGCTGGCCGGTGCTTTGATGGTTTCCGCCGCCAACGCACAGGGTTCAGCGGTGATCTATAAGGCCGAGCTCTCGCCTCTCAACTCCAAGGTGACCGGATCCGATGCCTCGGGCGAGGCCACCTTCACGGTATCGGGCGATCAACTGACGATCCGCATCTCCATCAAAGATGTACCGCCCAACATGGAGCATTGGCAGCACTTTCATGGATTTGCCAAGGGCGACGAGCAGGCTCAATGCCCGACCGTGAAGGATGATACCAACGGCGACGGGATCATCGATCTCATCGAGACCGAGCCGAAGGCCGGAACGACGATGGCGCCCTTCAATGCCGATCCTGCCGCATTCGCTATTCCGAAGAACACTTATCCGCAATCGGATGTCAACGGCTCGTACACTTATGAAAAGACTGTCTCCCTGAAGGCCCTCCAGACGGCGTTCGAAAAGCAGTTTCCCGGCCAGGAGCTTGACCTCGACCGGCGCGTTGTCTTCATCCATGGCGTTCCGTCTTCGACCAAGCTGCCGCCGAGTGTCGCTTCGCTCGGCGATATTCCGGCGCAGGTGACGCTGCCTATTGCCTGCGGTGAGATCAGGAAATCAGGGAATTGACCTTCGGCGATTAGAGCCTTGGCCCCGGCGGCAAGGCTCATAAGCGGCGGCGAGAGGCCGCCGCATCGCTGATCCGACCGAGCTTTCGAAACACGGAGCCTACGACCATCATGGAGATCACCGGCTTTCGAACCGTCGATATCCGCTTTCCAACGTCAAATCAGCGTGACGGCTCGGATGCGATGAATCCCGACCCCGATTATTCGGCTGCCTATGTCGTTCTCGAGACCGATAGCCCTGGCTTGGAGGGGCATGGCCTGGCCTTCACGATCGGGCGTGGCAACGATCTGTGCGTGGCGGCGATCGAGGCTCTGGCGCCGCGCGTCGTCGGCTTCGACATGGATGAGATCGCTGGCGATATGGGAGCTTTCTGGCGGCATGTAACGAGCGACTCGCAATTGCGGTGGCTCGGCCCTGACAAGGGCATTATGCATCTCGCGACAGCGGCGGTCGTCAATGCGGTGTGGGATCTGTGGGGAAAGAGAGACGGCAAGGCGGTCTGGCAACTCGTCGCCGACATGACACCCGAAGAGATCGTACGTTGCATCGATTTTCGCTACCTCACCAACGCCCTCACCAGGCATGAAGCGATCGACATTCTTGCCCATGCCGCCGAAGGCAAGGAGGAGCGTCGCGCCGTGCTGTTGCGCGAGGGCTATCCCTCCTACACGACGTCCGCCGGCTGGCTTGGTTATCCGGAAGAAAAGACGCGCCACCTTGTTCGCGAGGCAGTCGCCGCTGGCTGGACCCACATCAAACTCAAGGTTGGCCGGGATCTTGAAGACGATATCAGGCGCTGTCGGGTGATGCGGGAGGAAGCTGGTGACGACATCGTCCTGATGCTCGACGCCAACCAGGTCTGGGAGGTCGGCGAGGCGATCGAATGGGTCAATGCGCTCGCAGGGTTCCGGCCTTGGTTCATCGAGGAGCCGACATCCCCCGACGATATACTCGGCCATGCCGAAATTCGCCGCGCGGTTGCTCCGGTGAAGGTCGCCACGGGCGAAATGTGCCAGAACCGCATCATGTTCAAGCAGTTCCTGCAGGCCGAAGCCCTCGATATCGTCCAGATCGATGCGACGCGAGTTGGGGGGCCTAATGAGAACCTTGCGATCATGCTGCTGGCGGCGAAGTTCGGCAAGCCCGTCTGCCCACATGCAGGAGGCGTCGGACTATGCGAATACGTGCAGCATCTTTCGATGATCGATTACCTCGCGATCTCGGGCTCGATGGAAGGCCGTGTGATTGAGTATGTCGACCATTTGCATGAGCATTTCCGCTATCCTTGCGTCGTCCGAAATGGAAGGTATATGCCGCCTCTCGATCCCGGCTTCTCGATAGAAATGCACAGGAAGTCGATCGATGGATACCGCCATTAAACGAGCAAGCTTCTAGCAACCATTCGTCAAGACGGGCCGTGCTGACAGGTACGAGACCTCAGATCGAGGGTAGAGCATCCGAACCATGAGACTACGCGATTGCCACAATTTCCAGGATTTCCGGCGATTGGCCCGACTTCGGCTGCCTCGTCCTATCTTCGACTATATCGATGGAGCAGCCGATGACGAACTGACCTACCGCCGCAACACCGAAAGCTTCGAGACTGTCGATCTGGTTCCGAACGTGCTGCGCGGTGTGGAGGACGTGGATCTGTCGGTATCGGTAATGGGGCAGAAGCTGGCACTGCCAGTATATTGCTCGCCAACGGCGTTGCAGCGCCTTTTCCATCACGATGGCGAGCGCGCCGTCGCTGCCGCCGCCGCCAAATTTGGTACGATGTTCGGCGTTTCGTCGCTGGGAACGGTGAGCCTTGAGGAGCTCCGTGCAGCCGACGACACGCCTCAGGTCTACCAGTTCTACTTCCACAAGGACCACGGCCTCAACAGTGCCATGATGGAGCGTGCCAAGGTGGCCGGAGTCAACGTGATGATGCTGACCGTCGATAGCATAACCGGCGGCAATCGGGAACGTGACCTGCGCACCGGCTTCTCAATTCCGTTCAGGCTGACCTTGTCCGGTGTGCTGCAGTTCGCCGTCAAACCCGTATGGGGCATCAACTATCTGACCCACGAGAAATTCCGGCTGCCGCAGCTCGACGCTCATATCGATATGGGTGGCGACGCCATGTCGATCGGACGCTATTTTACAGAGATGCTCGATCCCTCGATGGATTGGGACGACGTTGCTCAGATGGTGCGCGAATGGAATGGCCAGTTCTGCCTGAAAGGCATCATGTCGGTGGATGATGCCCGTCGTGCGGCGGAGATCGGCTGCACCGGCATCGTTCTGTCCAACCATGGGGGTCGGCAACTTGACGGCTCACGCGCCGGCTTCGATCAGCTTGCGGAAATCGTCGACGCTGTCGGTGATCGCATCGATGTCATGGTGGACGGCGGCGTCCGACGCGGTTCCCATGTCCTTAAGGCTCTGTCGATAGGCGCCAAGGCAGTAGGACTGGGGCGTTATTATCTGTTTCCGCTCGCCGCGGCAGGGCGCCCAGGTGTCGAGCGAACGCTGGACCTGATGCGTGCCGAGCTTATCCGGGACATGAAACTGATGGGCTGCCGGTCAGTGGATCAGCTCTCCCGCACCAATCTGCGTTGGCATTGAGATGTTAGACTTTGTCCGCATGATCGGGACTACCCATTGGAGCGCGTCCGACAAAGGAAGGACGGCGGCATAATTATGCCGCCAGACACCATAATTGTTTATGCGGGCAGATCGCCACGATTAGCCTTTGCATTGATCATCCATGATGGCGGTGTCGCCACGTTACCGAGTATTTTGCCCCACTTTGCGAACGATGCAAATGCGTCCCGAGCAAACCAGAGCGGATAATCTCCTTCCAACGCTCGCCGGCACGCACGAAGAGCGGTCGCATGAGAAGCTCCACGCCTCTTTTCCGGCCAATCGTGAAGAAACTCCAGCGCGTCTTCGAGGCAGGTGATTTCGTGGGTGAAATCCTTGCCGTTCGTCAGGAAAACGGGATTCGTGAACGTCCGCTCATTCATCGGATGACCCTCCAAGTCAAACGAGTTTTCAGGCTCGGGGGACATGCCTCTGCCCACTACGGCAGAGGCTCCATCCAATATGCCGGTTGAGCCTCGCGCGTTCAAGCGAGGGCGGCAAAATATGTGATCCGGCGTGCAAAATTGACCCCTTAGGGAGGATCGGCGTCCAATATTGACCCCCCTCATTCAGTGGATCAGCACCCATCCGTTTGTGTTTGCGAACGGATGGAGAGGGGATGAAGTCAGTGGATACGATCGCCCGGGTACGGCGCGCGTTTTATGTTCAGGGCTGGCCGCTGAAGCGGATCAGCCGGGATCTGCATGTGTCGCGCAACACGGTGCGACGGATATTGCGGTCGAACGAGACATCGTTCTCCTATGAGCGCGAGCATCAGCCGAAGCCGAAGATCGGCCCCTGGCAGGTGCAGTTGGATGGCGGTCCTCCGAAGTTCAAGATGTCATCGTTCATCTTTGTCAAAGTCGCGATACGGCGTGATCCTAATACCTGTCGATGGATTGCTTATCGAGACCGGATCGCTGGCGGGAAATG
>JBDZVC010000303.1:0-5251 GCA_040255475.1 Phyllobacteriaceae bacterium
TCCGCGAATTCGACATCGACCCGCGCCTGCTGGAGGAATTCGGCCAGGAAGCGTCGAAGGCGATCCGCGGCCACGTCGATGCTGGCGAGCGCTTCGTACTGGTCACCGCGCCCGATGCCCGGCCCTATGTGCGCATGATCATCGAGCGCATGTTCCCGACGCTGCCTGTCCTCTCTCATGTCGAGATCGCCAAGGGCGTCGAGATCAAGGTGCTCGGATCGATCGCGTGACGGTCACGCTCTCACAGGTCGTTCTCGCGGCTTTCCTCGCCTTCTGCCGCGTCGGCGCATGTTTCATGATCATGCCCGGCTTCTCCAACGCACGCGTGCCGATGCAGGTCAGGCTCTTCGTCGCCGTCGCGGCCAGTCTGGCGCTTTTCCTGCATCTCTCCGACATCATCCTGCCCTTCGCGGAATCGACGCCGGACGTGTTGTTCAAGACCATCGCGTCCGAGCTTCTGACCGGCGCGCTGATCGGTATGCTCGCGCGGCTCTACCTGCTTGCGCTCGAATTCATGGGCAACGCCATTTCCATGATGATGGGCTTCAGCAATCTCGGCGGCAGCCTGGCGCTCGAAAGCGAGCCGCAGGCGGCGCTCGGCGGGTTGCTCTCCTTTGCCGCGCTCCTGATACTCTTCCTGCTCGATTTCCATCTGGAGGTCGTCAAGGCGCTGGTCACTTCCTACGAGGTCGCGCCGCCCGATATCCTATTCGATCCGCAATCGGCGCTGGCGGATGTCGCCAACACCATCTCGCAATCCTTCTTCGTCGTCTTCCGGCTCGGCAGCCCCTTCGTCGCCTACGCCATTCTCGTCAATCTCGGGACCGGCCTCATCAACAAGCTGACGCCGCAGATCCCGATCTATTTCGTCTCGCTGCCCTTCATCGTCACCGGCGGGCTGGTCCTGATGTACTTCGCCATTGGCAATTTCCTCAGCCTCTATGCCGACGGCTTCCTCGCCGTGACCATCGGGAGGTGAAATGACTTCCCGCACGGAGCGCCTCAGGAAACTGGTCGAGGTACAGGAACGGTTGAAGGCCTTCCATGAGATGCGCCGGGCAACCGCGCTCTCCGAGGCTACCGCTGCTGGGCGCGAGGCCGCCGAACTTGCCGCGCGCTTCGACGCCGTCGATTCGCTGACCGACCTGTTCCCAGATCTCTATGCGAAGGCCATCCAGCGCGCTCGGCGGCGACAGGACCAGAAACTGGCCAGCGCCCAGATCGAGGCCGGCCATGTCGCTACCCAGACCGCACGCACCAACATGGTGGAACGTTCCTGGCGCGAGGCAGCGCGGGCGGATGAGCGGCAGGCCGAAGACCGGGCGACGCTTGAAGCCGTCGAACGAACGCTGGTCACACGCAAGTAAGCCTGCCGCAAGCTAGTTCGGGCATGGTGCAGGACAGGGACCGACCGCTATGGCCGGACATCGAAGAGAAGAGGACAGGATTTCCGTTGGCCATCTCCCCGCCCAGCGACATCGTTCTCGACGTGGCACGCGCCGTCGATCCGGCGGAACTCGCCGCCGCGCGTACGCAGCTTGTCGAACGCGCGCGGGCCGGTATCGGAAAGGCGGGATTCCCCGAAATCTCCCGTACCGAAGTTTTTTCAAAAGACATGGCCAATATGCGCTTCGCCGGACATGCCGACACCGGCAAGACCGACAAGGCGCCGGAGGCCTACAGGAAATTCGAGGCCGTTGTCCTCCAGAATTTCATGCAGTCGATGATGCCGAAGGACAGCGAGGCGGTCTACGGCAAGGGCCTCGCCGGCGACATGTGGAAATCCGAACTGGCGAAGCAGTTAGGCAACGTACTTTCCGAGCGGGGCGGCATCGGCATCGCCAACCGGCTCCTCAAGGACCATTACATGGTCGGCGACAAGAAGGTCGCGCTTACCGGTGCTTCCGAGGGCACCCGCAAGGACGAGGCCGACATGAAGCGGATGCTTTCGACGGCACTCGTCCAGGAAATCCAGCGCAAACTCACCAGCCCGCTTGCCGCCGGCGATGGCGGCGGGAGCAAAATCTAGGAGCCGTGATGCAGGAAGCCGCTCTCTACAGCCCGGAACCGCCGCGCTCCGCTCCAGCAATGGAGCCTTCCCAGCGCCCTGCCGCGCTCTCCGCCATCATCGGGCGGATCGAGGAAGCGATCGAGCAGGAGACGGCCGGAATCCGCGCCAACCCGGATTTCGACATCAAGGCCTCGAACGCGCGCAAGAGCCGCCACCTCTACGAACTCAACCGCGCCATGAAAGGCCTGCCGCAGGCGGAAGTGCTGAACGAGCACCGTGAGGCGCTTATCCGCCTCCGTGGGAAGCTCGTCGACAACGAAAAGGCGCTGCGCGCCCATCTGGGCGCCGTGACCGAGGTGGCGAACCTTATCCGCGATGCCATCCAGAAAGCCGAAGCCGACGGCACCTATTCCGTCAACGAATTTGGGGCCGGCCGCGCGGCATGAGGGACAGGAAGGCGACAGACCGGCAGCGATGCCCCGGCCATGAGGCCTGTACGCGATGATCAAATTCGTCATCGCCGCACTCTGGCTCGTCGCCGTCACGCTCGGGACCGTTATCTTCTCTTTTTCGATGTCCAGCCCCAAGGCGGACAAGGCGCCCCAACCGGCTTTCTTCGGCGGCCTCGATTATGTGAAGACCGACATCATCTCAGTGCCGCTGATGAAGGACGAGGAAGTCTATGGCTACTTCCTGACGCGGCTGGTCTATACGGTCGAGCCCGCTGTCGTGAAGACGCTGTCGCTTCCCGCCGAGGCACTTCTGGTTGATGAGGTCTATACCTATCTCTACGCCAATCCGGAGATCGATTTCGCCGACTACGCCAAGCTTGACCTCGAGAAGCTAAGGGCCGGCATCCGCGAAGCGGTCAACAAGCGCGTCGGCAAGAACCTGGTGCATGATGTGCTGATCGAGCAGATCGACTTCCTGAGCAAGGCGGAAATCCGCGACAATACCATCCGCCGCCGCACCGGCACGCTTGAGAAGACCGAAGGGGTGCCCGCGCCCGTCGTTCACTGAACGAGGTCAACCGGCAAGGTGTATGCCCTGCAGGCTGGCAGCCAGCAAGGTCAGGCCGAGCAGGAAGACGAGGAGCGCACCGCCGATCTCGAAGGCTGACTGGATCGCGCCGCTCACTGCACCGCCGCCCGCCAGACGGACAGCGACGTTCTTGGCCAGCACCGCCGCCGTCGCCAGCGTGGAAACGGTGATGGCGGTGCCGATCGACATCGCCAGAACAGAGGCGACACCCGCCGCCCACAAGCCGTTGAGGAAGGCGAAGGTGAGCACGATCAGTGCGCCGGTGCAGGGCCGCAGCCCCACCGCCATGATCGCCGACCATGCCGCGCGCCAGTCGAACTCCGCACCGCCAAGCCCCGCCGGGTCGGGCGCATGGCTGTGCCCGCATTCGGCGCAGAACTCGCCGGGCGCGTGCGAATGCCCGTGGTGGTGGACATGGTCATGCTCATGATGCGAATGGTCATGGCCGTGCACGTGCCGGTCGTGGCGCTCCTCATGCGCGTCGTGCAATGGCTCGTCCAGATGCATTGCCGGCCCTCCGGCAACCGCCAGCGCCGGGCGCCTTGCCGCGACCAGCGCGCCGAGCTTGCGGAAGAGCAGCCATGCACCGAACAGGGTGACCAACAGATAGCTCAATATCTCGAGGGCCCAGGTCGCATTGGTCATGGTGATCGCCGTTCCGCGCAGGAACAGGAAGATCGCCGACATCAGGAGGATCGCCGTCACGCCTTGCAGCAGGGCCGAGATGAAGGAGAGGAGGATGCCGCGCCTCAACTCCACCTCGTTCGCGACCATGTAGGAAGAGATCACGGCCTTGCCGTGCCCTGGACCCGCCGCATGGAACACCCCATAGGCGAACGAAATGCCGCCCAATATCCAGAAAGCGTTGCCGTTTTCGCGCATCCCGCGCATCGCTGCGGTAAGCGCGTGATAGAAGCGCTGCTGCTCGGAATTCACCCATTGCAGAAAGCCGGCGAAGGGCCCGGCCGGCACGATCTGCGGTTCGGCCGCGCCAATGCCGAGCGAACTTTGAGCATAGGCGTGGCCGGCAAAGATGGCGGCTACGGCGAGGCAAACGCCGAGGTAAGAAAGTACGCGCGCGATGTTCTTCGTCATGGCTTGCAGGTGAGTTCCAGCTTCGTCGCGAAAATCTTGCTGAGATCGGTCGGGTCGTTGAAGAAGGCGTCGGTCAGCGTCTTCTGGTTCTGTGCGATCGCCTGGTCCGGGTCTGGCCGGATCACTTTCTTGGTGCAGTACGCCGGTAGGTCGTCGACGACGATGTCGGCATCGCTGTGGAAGTCGATCGCCGTATAGAAGGTCGGATCGTAGATGCCGAAATCGATCCTTCCGGAAAGCTTCAGCGGCGCCTTCGGATGGCTCTCGAAGAGAAGCAGGAATCTGCTGTCCTTGAAATCGGCGATCATATGGTCGGGCGCCTGCATGGCGACGTCCTTGCCGTTCTGGGTCACGAGCTGGAAATAATTGTAGTCGGCGAGCGAGTCATGGACCGTCTTGGCTAGGGCCTCCAGTTCGGGCTTCTCCAGCTTCAGATCCTTGTTCTTGTCGAACTGGACGAGGACGGTGCTGGAAAAGAAATCGTCGAAGCGCCAGACATGGCGGAGCGATTTCACCGTTCCGTCCGGGTTGATCGAAAGCTCCAGCCGTGCCTCGGCAAAGACATGCGGATGAGCCGAGGCGGGAGCGGCATGGAACAGGCCGCTGACGAGAGCGCCGCACAATGCCGTGAAAATGCGTGATGCTTGCATGGGTCCCGTCCGGCGGCATCGGAATTTCGAACCGTCCCCGTAAAGCAGGCGAAATTGGGACCGCCCGGCGATACCGCCGCCATTATCCCACGTATCCGCTCAGGCCGGCCGCGATTTCTCCCGAGCCTTGAACCACTGCACAAGATAATCGACGAAGACGCGGACCTTGGCCGGCAGGTAGCGGCGGTGCGGATAGACGGCGAAGATGCCGCGCCCATCCGGCAGATATTCGCCGAGCACCGGCACCAGCCGTCCGCTGTCGATCTCCGCCGCAGCGATGAAATCGGGCAGGATCGCGAAGCCCAGCCCGGCGAGCGCCGCGGCGCGGGCGGCAATCGGGCTGTTCACCTCGATCGGGCCGGAGACCGAAACGCTGGCCGTTTCGCCCCCAGCGCCCGAAAACGGCCAGTTGGAAAGCCAGCGGCCGTTGGTGTCGATGATGCAGGGCAGATTG
>JBDZVC010000304.1:0-5250 GCA_040255475.1 Phyllobacteriaceae bacterium
CGCCGTCGACCACGCGCACCAGCACGATGACGCCGAGATAGGGGTCGTACCAGCTGTCGACCAGCATGGCCTTGAGCGGGGCGGCGGCATCGCCGGTCCTGGGCGCGGGAAGCTGGTGGACGATGGCCTCCAGCACGTCCTCGACGCCCATGCCGGTCTTGGCCGAGATCATGACGGCCTGGGATGCGTCGATGCCGATCACCTCCTCGACCTGTTCCTTGACGCGCTCGGGCTCGGCGGCGGGCAGGTCCACCTTGTTCAGCACCACGACGATCTCGTGGTCGTTGTCGATCGCCTGATAGACATTGGCGAGCGTCTGCGCCTCGACGCCCTGGCTGGCATCGACCACGAGAAGCGAGCCCTCGCAGGCGGCGAGGGAGCGCGATACCTCGTAGGCGAAATCGACATGGCCGGGCGTGTCGATGAGGTTCAGGACATATTCCTCGCCATTGCGGGCCTTGTAGTGCAGCCGCACGGTCTGCGCCTTGATGGTGATGCCGCGCTCGCGCTCGATATCCATCGAATCGAGCACCTGGTCCTTCATCTCGCGCAGGTCGAGCCCGCCCGTCATCTGGATCAGGCGGTCGGCGAGCGTCGACTTGCCGTGGTCGATATGCGCGACGATGGCGAAGTTGCGGATGTGGTCGAGCGGTGTCGTCATGGCCGCGCGTATAGAGATTTCGGCCCGCGCTGGGAAGCGGGAAATCCGCCGCGGACGCCGCCCGCGGTTTCTGTCTCATGAAGGGGTGGGCATGGGCGGCGAAAGGTGTTAAGGCCGCTTCGTCGTCAAGACACACCCTATGTGCGGCCGCCGCTCTGGCCGTGCCGCCCGCGTCGCCCTATATGTGGCGCATCATCATACAACCGTCTGCGCCGCCTTGCGGCGTATCACGTTACTCTAACGTCAGGATGATTCATTGCAGGTACTCGTACGCGATAACAATGTCGAACAGGCCCTGAGGGTCCTCAAGAAGAAGATGCAGCGCGAAGGCGTGTTCCGCGAGATGCGCGCGCGCCGTTCCTATGAGAAGCCGTCGGAGCGCCGCGCCCGCGAGAAGGCCGAGGCCATCCGCCGCTCGCGCAAGGCCGCCCGCAAGCAGGCGCAGCGCGAGGGCCTGCTGCCCGCCCCGAAGAAGAAGCCGCGCGCCGTTCCCGGACGTCCCGCCGCGCCTTCCGCGTCGCGCCCGGCCTGAACCTGCCGATCAGGGCGGCATCCCCGCCGCCCCGTTATCCCTCTGCCATATAGCTGAAACGACCGAAATCCGCCGGCCGGACCGAGCCTGAGATATCGAAGGCGGCGATGCCGACGAACGCGCCGGTGAACGAGCCGTGCTCGCCGCGCCCCGCCTCGTCCGAGATAAGGCTGGCGTCGAGCACAGGGCCGACCGGCCGCCAGCCATCGAACTGGACGCCCCTGTGCTGGTCGCCGCTGTGCTGGTCGCCATTTTGCCGCAAGTGGAATTGCAGCGCGGCGTCCCGTACTTCCATCGCAAGCTCCACCGGCCCTTCCGCCTGCAGCACGACCGGCTCGGCCAGCGGAAAGGCGAGCCGCCCGTCCGGCCAGTCGCCGGGGCAACTCAGGATGGTGAGCACGCGGCCGTGGCGCGCGTCATGCGTCACGGCGAGGAAGTGGAACTTGTGCCGGTTGTAGTAGTGGACGAGCCCGGCGGCCTGCTGGAAATTCTCCGGCCGGAAGTCGATGCGCGTCTCGGCGCGGAAGGAAAAGTGCTCCTGCCGCCGCGCCACCAGCGCCTGCTCGAACCAGCTTCCGATCGATTCCCGCGCGAAGAGACGCAGATGGCCTCGCCGCGCCGTCAGCGAGAAGATGCGCTCTGGATAGGGCGTGCGCAGCCACTGGAAGTCGGGCGGCAGCGCCGGCCCGTCGAATGCGTAGTCCACGCGCGTCGGACCGGGCATGTGCGCCGCGCCGCCCGGCGCCGGCACCTCGACCGATGGCACCTTCCCGCCCTCGGCGAGCCTCAGCCATCCGTCCGCACCCCAGACGCATTTCTGGATCGCCGTTTCGCGCCCGAGCGGCGAGCGTCGCGTGCCGGGCAGCGGCCGCGAGGTCAGATGCGTGTGATAGAACTCGCCCTCCGGCGTCTCGACGATCTGGCCATGGCCGGCGCGCTGCAGCGGCGCGTCGGGCGCGTCCTTCGAGGTGATGATGTGCGTGTCGGGATGCAGTTCGTACGGCCCGTCGATCGCCCGCGAGCGGGCCATGGTGACGGCGTGGTCGTAGCCCGTGCCGCCTTCCGCCGTGGTGAGATAATACCAGCCGTCGCGCTTGAAGAGATGCGGCCCCTCGACCAGCCCGTGCGGGCTGCCGCGGAAGACGTTCTTCGCCTCGCCGACGAGTTTTTGCGCCTTCGCATCGTATTCCTGCAGGAGGATGCCGGCGAAGGAGGGATGCTTGGGATGGCCGCCGACGCCGTTCGAGACATGGTTCCAGTACATGTTGAGGAACCATTTCCGCCCGTCATCGTCGTGGAAGAGCGAGGGGTCGAAGCCGCTCGAATTGACGTAAACGGGGTCCGACCAGGGGCCGGTCACCGCGGGCGCGGTCGTGATGTAGTTGTGTGCGTCCTTGAAGTTGCCATCATAGCGCTTGACGTCGGTGTAGACGAGCCAGAAGAGCCCGTCTGCGTAAGACAGGCATGGCGCCCAGATGCCGCAGGAATCGGGATTGCCGCGCATGTCGAGCAGGCTCGCCCGGTCGAGCGGCCGGGCGGCGAGCCGCCAGTTCGCAAGGTCGGCCGAATGGTGGATCTGGACGCCGGGATACCATTCGAAGGTCGAGGTCGCGATATAGTAGTCCCGCCCGACCCGGCAGATCGACGGATCGGGATTGAAGCCGGGCAGGATGGGATTCCGGATCATGGCAGGGCCTCATGGCTGTGAGAAGCCGTGCGTTCTTCGAGGCTCGCCCGGCAAAGGTATAGCTCCATATTCGCTCCGCCACGCGGGCTCGCACCTCAGGATGAGGGCCGGCGGTGTCAGCCGTCCGATCCCTAAGGCAGCATCCTTTACCTCCGTGCTTGAAGCGTGGCACCTGCCTCCCTCGTCCTGAGGCGCGCGCCCGCACTGCGGCCGTGGAATCGCATCCGGTGTCGATGGCGAGCTTCGAAGGACGCATCCTGCTACCGCGCCGGCCCTTTCCGTTCCGCCGACGCTGCCCAGATGTCGATGTCGCCCTCGCGCGCGTACTGGTCGATCTCCTTCAGTTCGGCCTCGGAGAAGTCGAGATTCTTCAGCGCGCCGACACTGTCCTCGATCTGCTCGGGCCAGCTGGCGCCGATCAGCGCCGAGGTGACGTGCCCGCCGCGCAGCACCCAGGCGAGTGCCATCTGGGCGAGTGTCTGGCCACGCTTCTCTGCGATGTCGTTGAGCGCCTTGATGTTGGCGATGGTTTTCTCGTTGATGAAGGATTTTCGGAGCGACTTGCCCTGCGCCGCCCGGCTGTCCTCGGGAATGCCGTTCAGGTATTTCGTTGTCAGCATGCCCTGCGCCAGCGGCGAGAACACGATCGAGCCGATGCCGAGACCTTCCAGCGTATCGAGCAGGCCGTCATCCTCCACCCAGCGATTGATCATGGAATAGCTCGGCTGATGGATAATGCAGGGCGTGCCGAGTTCCTTGAGGATGGCCACCGCCTCCTGCGTGCGCTGCGAATTGTAGGACGAGATGCCGGCATAGAGCGCGCGGCCGGACCGCACCGCATGGTCGAGCGCCGTCATCGTCTCTTCCAGCGGTGTCTCCGGGTCGAAGCGGTGCGAATAGAAGATATCGACATAGTCGAGTCCCATCCGCTGCAGGCTCTGGTCGAGGCTGGCTATCAGGTATTTGCGGCTGCCCCACTCGCCATAGGGACCCGGCCACATATTGTAGCCCGCCTTGGTGGAGATGATGAGCTCGTCTCGATAGCCGGCGAAATCGGTGCGCAGGATTTCGCCGAACGCTTCTTCCGCCGAGCCGGGCGGCGGGCCGTAATTGTTGGCAAGGTCGAAATGGGTGATGCCGAGGTCGAAGGCCGTGCGGCACATCGCCTGCTTGGTCTTGTGCGGCGTGTCATGGCCGAAATTGTGCCACAGGCCGAGCGACAGCGCCGGCAGCTTCAGCCCGGAGCGGCCGCAGCGGTTGTAGCGCATTTTCTGGTAGCGGTTTTCGGCGGGTGTGTAGGGCATCGGGAGTTCCTTGCAATCTGGAGCAGGCCCCCCACTCCGCCTCGCTTCGCTCGGAACCTCTCCCCCTCAAAAGGGGAGAGGAAGGCCGGCCGCACTGTTGGCGCCGTTTCCTCTCTCCCGTCGAGCGGGGGAGAGGTGGTCAGCGTAGCTGATCGGAGTGGGGGTCGAATTTCATAGGCAACTATCCTTACCGAAGGGCAGGTTCAGCGCTTCGCAAGCAGCCCCTTTGCGGCCTTGATGTCAAGCGCCGCCGGCCGCTCGCACGTCGTCCGCATGGGTACGAATTTCCCGGTCTCGCCCGATTTCAATATGCCGGTCATCACCTCGATCGCGTGCAGCGCCGCTTCCATCGAGCAGCGATGCGGCCGGCCTTCCTGAATGGCAAGCGCCATGTCGGCGAGCCCCGCCGCGCGGTAATTGGCGAGCGGGCCGCGTGGCGAATCCTGGTTCGGCACCGCGAAGGGATGGTCCCAGCGCGGCAGCTTCTTCACCGTCTTGTCCCGCTTCGAGATCGCGACGGTGCCGCCGAAGAAATTAGGGTCGGGCACATAGAGCGTGCCTTCCTCGCCATAGAGCTCCATCGGCGCGTGATTGTGCAGCCACACATCCCAGCTCGCGGCGAAGGTGACGACGGCGCCGCTTTCGAATTCGAGCAACGCATGGATCGTCGTCGCGGTCTCCACCTTGATCTTCTGGCCCGCGCGGGGTTTCGACGTGATGATGCGCTCGCGCGCGGGAATGGCGGTCAGCGCCCCCACGCTCTTCACCGGCCCGATGAGCTGGATCAGGTTCGAGACGTAATACGGCCCGAGATCGAGGATCGGACCGCCACCTGCCTTGAAGAAGAAATCCGGATTCGGGTGCCAGTGCTCCATGCCATGGCTCATGACGTGGCAGGTGCCGCTGGTGATCCTGCCGACCTTGCCTTCGTCGATGAGATGGCGCGCCAACTGGTGCGCCCCGCCGAGGAAGGTGTCGGGCGCGGAGCCGACGCGAAGCCCGCGCTTTTCCGCGCGCCGCTTCAGGTCGAGCCCTTCGCGCACGGAAAGCACGAAAGGCTTTTCCG
>JBDZVC010000305.1:0-5245 GCA_040255475.1 Phyllobacteriaceae bacterium
TAGCGCCACAGATAGCTGGGCAGGATCGTGCCGACGGTCTCGCCGGCGATGCCGATCCCCTCCAGCGTGCGCTTTTCCTTCTTCGCCTCTTCGGAGACGACATTGTCGATGCCGAGCTGGATCACCTGATCGGTCGTCAGCAGCGGCTTCGGCAGGAGGCCGAGGACAGATGCCTGCATCCGCGCGATCGACCAGGGCATATTGACGAGGATACGCTTGCGTTCGATGACGCGCAGCATCTCCTCCATGCATTGGCGGAAGGTCAGCACTTCCGGCCCGCCGAGTTCATAGACCGTGCCACCTTTCAGATCGCCGTCCACCGAGCGCGCGATCGCCTCGGCCACGTCGCCGACATAGACCGGTTCGAAGCGCGTCTCGCCGCCGCCGATCAGCGGCAGGAAGGGCGAATAGCGCGCCATGCCGGCGAAGCGGTTGAAGAAATGATCCTCCGGCCCGAAGACGATCGACGGGCGGAAGACGACCGCGTCTTTCACCGTCTCGAAGACGGCACGCTCGCCCTCGGCCTTGCTGCGGGCATAGGCGGACGGCGAATTGCGGCTGGCGCCGATGGCCGAGAGATGGGTGAGGCCGGTGCCCGCCCCGCGTGCGGCTTCGGCGACGGCACGCGCGCCGAAGCCATGGATCGCCGAAAAGGTCTGTCGCCCCGATTTGTTCAGGATGCCGACGAGGTTGATAACATGGTCCGCGCCCTCCACGGCCCGGTCCACCGACCAGCGATAGCGCAGATTGGCCTGCATCGGCATGATCTGGCCGACATTGCCGAGCGGCTGCAGATGGCCGGCGAGATCGGGACGGCGGACGGCGGCGCGGATGCGATAGCCGCGCTTCGCCAGCGCCCGCACGACATGCCGTCCGATGAATCCGGAAGCGCCGAATATGGTGACGAGCTTCGGCGTCTCGGTGATTTCGGTCATCTTCCTCTCGTCTCCGTCTGTCGGCCGTTGCGAAAGCCCGAGGCGGGCCGATTGCGGGGATTTTCTTAGTCCGATTTTTCGGAAAGGCAAAGGGCACGGATGCCGCGTTCACGGTTTAGGGGGTATCCGTCGCCATGGCCCGCTTTTCCGTGCGTTCCACCGCCTCCTGCGCGGCAGCCGTTACCGCCTTCTGCTCGTCGGGCGTGAGCACATGGTCGGCCAACACCTCGACCTTCACATTGCGCTCGGCGAAGCTGATGCCGTTCTGGTCGAATATATCGCGCAGCTTCTGGTAGGCATCGCGCCTGACCATCCATTGCGCCCCGTTCGGCTTGGTCATGAACTTGACGCCGATCACCATGTTGAATTCTTCCATCCGTCGCACGCCCTGGAATTTCAGCGGCTCGATGAAGTGCGGGCCGTAGTCTGGATTCTCCAGCAGCTCGGCGCTGACCTGCTTGACGAGCTTCTTGACCAGCCTGAGATCGGTATTGAACGGCACGCGGAATTCGAGCTTCAGGATGATCCAGTCGCGGCTGTAATTGGTAAGCGCCTTCAACTCGCCGAAAGGGATCGTGTGCACCGCTCCGCGATGATGGCGAACGCGCAGCGAGCGAAGTGACATCCCCTCGACCGTGCCGCGCAGATGGCCCTCCTCGATATATTCCCCGACGCGGAAGGCATCGTCGAGCAGGAAGAAGATGCCGGACACGATATCGCGCACCAGCGTCTGGGCGCCGAAGCCGACGGCGATGCCGACCACGCCGGCACCGGCGAGAAGCGGCCCGATATTGACCCCGAGCGAGGAAAGCACCGTCAGCGTGACGATGACCAGCACGGTCACGAGAAGGAACATGCGCAGGATCGGCAGGAGCGTCGCCATGCGCGCCTCGGGACCGGGCATGGCGCCATGCTGCGGGGGGCCGTATTGCGCGAGCCGCCGGTCGATGGCGGTCCTCGCCCACACCCAGACGAGATCGGCGATCAGGAGCGTCACGGCTACGTTGGCGAAGATGCTGAACAGCCGGCCGGCCAATGTTTGCGACTGCGACAAGGTCAGGAAGCCGGTGTGCCACGCGGAAGCGAGCGCGGCCACGGCGGCGATCAGCACCACGACGCGCCCGAGCCGGCGGGCAATCGGGCGATAGATTTCGTAGCGGCCAACGTCCTGTACACTCGCGGCTGCGGTCGTGTCGCCGGCTTCCGGCAAAGAGAGGGCGGCGACCGTTTCCGCTCTCGCATCCTCTTCGGCACGGTCGAAGAGATGGTCGATCAGCGCCGCCATCGCCCTTGCCGTGGGCATGACGAGCGCCAGGATGGCGACCGTCCACATGAGCTGAGCCGCGCCGATCAGCCAGAGCAGGAAGACGACGACGACAAGCGCTGTGTAGAGGAGCGGCGCCACGCGATGGAGAACGCGGCGCCCCGGATCGACCGGAACCGCACGGTGCTGATGGATGCGCCACACCATCGAGACAAGGGCAGCAGCGATGAGAAGCGCGAAGATGACCGCGACGGCAAGCGCGGCGCTGCGCACCTGGACCGTTCCACTGCCGCTCATCGCGAGCTTGCTGAATATGTCGGTGATGGTCGCACCGAAGATCGTCACGGCCGCGGCCAGCACGATCCAGCGATGAACGGTGCGCGCACGCCTGTCATCGAGCGGCACCAGCCGGAGATCGGTGACGCGCGGCGCCAGGATGTAGCGCGAAAGCGCGCCCGCGATCCTGAGCGCGATGACCGCGACAAGCAGGCCGCCCACCATGTTGTGGACGAAAGGCGCCCAGTCGAAGGCCAGGAAGGCGCCAAGCGACCCGACGGCGAAAAGCGCGATACCGCCGGCTCCTATCGCCATCCTCGCAAGCGCCTGGGCGAAACGGCGCCAGAGCGTCGTGGGACGGAGATATTCCAGGCGCACCATGACCGGATGGAAATACTGCCAGTAGAGCCATTCGATGCCGCCGCCGATGAAGAGGAAGATCACTACATAGGTGATCGTGCGCAGCGTCTCGCCCTGGGGCATTTCCTGCCGCCAGGCATCGCGAAGCACCATGGAGGCCGAGGGCAGCGCTTCGCCGGCATGGTCCAGTTCGACCGCACGCGCCTTCGTCCGGTCGAGGAAATGCATCAGTTCATCGCGCGCCATCATTGCCGGGTTGCCGCCCTGCGGCGGCGCCGGCGGCGCCGCGGCCGCGTTCTGCTTCAGCCATTCGACGATGCGAGGGTCGCTCAGGAGGCGGATGAGATCCTGAACGTCGGACGGCGCGGGCGGCCCCGGCTCGACCGCCGGCTTGGATTTGCTGTGGAAGAGATTGAGGCTCTGCGCCGTCGCCGCGACGCAAACGGGAAAGATCATGACGATGGCCAGCGCCATTATCGCAAGCCGAGGCCGGGCGCAGATCATTGGGCGGGCTCCGGCTGCGGCCCGACCGGCGTCACGGAAGGGTGGGGCTTTCCGCGCAGGTCCGCCGGACGGATATCGGGCTGGACGAGACGTTCGATCCGCAGCCACCCCCCATGCGGCACCAGTTGGCAGGCAAGGCGTACCCCTTCGTCTGCCCCGACACGTGCAAGGGTCTGCCGTTCCACATTGTTCCTCGGCGGCAGCGGAAACTCCGATGCCACCACGCGGATACGGCAGGTTCCGCAGCGCCCGCGGCCACGGCACAGATGCGCATGCGGGACGCCATGGATCTGTGCGATCTGCAGCACGCTCGGCCCGGCGTCCACGGTCAGTTCCGGTCCATCGACCCAGCCGATGCGCAATCTGGCGTGGTCCTGCTTCAGCCGGACCGCGCGAGCGATCAGCGTCAGCCCGACGAGCGCGACGAAGATCCAGATCGTCCGCCACTTGATGTGGGAGAGCGTCGTGACCGCCTCCTGAAGCGCCTCGCCCCTGAGCGTGGTGCTCGACGCGATCTCGGTCGACTCGTCGAGGGTCACGGCCGCCGACCTTTCATTCGTGGCACCGGCGGAAGCGGCTGCGACGCTCTCCCCGACCACGGCCGAAGCCCGTGCCGTCAGTTCCTTGCCGGCATGGACGAAGCCGAGAAGCGCGAGCACCGGAATGACCACTGCAAGCGGATAGAGGATCGCGGAGACGCGGGTCCACCAGCGCTGCACGCGCATCCAGGTAAACAGGCCGATGACGCCGTGCACCCATACGAAGACGAGCATGAACACCTGCCGCAAGCCTTCGGTGGGCACATCGATCCAGAACAGGCCGAGCACGCTGCCGAAGGTCGGGTTGTAGTCGAAAAGGTCCGTCGCGATGACGGTGCCGACAACGTGCGGGGCGAGCAGCGGAATGATGCAAAGGCTGGTGAGGAGCTGGATCGCGTCGAGCCGCGTCATGCGGAAGGTATTGCGCGAGAAGAGCGCATAGAGCCCGAGCGCTGCGTGCGTCGTGAAGGCAAGCGCAAGCAGCGTCACGCCGGGAATGCTCGTCCAGAATCCCTGGAACCAAGGGCGTGCCGCGTCCATCAATCCGATGGAATAGAGGCCGAACGATATGTTCACGAGATGGAACGCGACATAGACGAACAGCACCAGGCCGGTCGCGATCCTGAGACGCCTTGTCATCTGTCTGCCCAGTTCCCTCGAACCAACCCGATTATCCGGGCAATCGGGTCCGGATGCAATCATCCCGAAGGACAGGTCGCATGCGCAAGAATCCGTGCTCCGGGCGCGCGGGTTCGGATGCAAAAACCCCGCCGGATCGCTCCGGCGGGGTTCGATTTCATGCCATGCGGCGAGGAACCTTACTCCTTGTCGCCGCCCTGCTTCTTCAGCGCGGCGCCGAGGATGTCGCCGAGCGAAGCGCCCGAGTCGGTCGAACCGTACTGGGCGACCGCCTGCTTCTCCTCGGCGATCTCCAGTGCCTTGATCGACACGGTGAGCTTGCGCGTCTTCTTGTCGAAGGCGACGACGCGGGCATCGACCTTCTGGCCGACGGCGAAGCGGTCGGGACGCTGTTCGTCGCGGTCGCGCGACAGGTCGGAGCGCTTGATGAAGGTCTCGAGCCCGCTCTCGACGAGCCGGACCTCGATGCCGCCGTCCTTGATCGCGATGACCTCGCAGGTGACGACGGCGTTCTTCCTCAGTTCACCCGAAGCAGCGGCGTCGCCGGCCTTGTCGGCCTGCAGCTGCTTGATGCCGAGCGAGATGCGCTCCTTCTCGATATCGACGTCGAGCACCTGCGCCTTGACCATGTCGCCGCGATTGTACTCCTCGATGACCTGCTCGCCCGGACGCGTCCAGTCGAGGTCGGAGAGGTGCACCATGCCGTCCACGTCGCCGTCGAGGCCGAT
>JBDZVC010000306.1:0-5238 GCA_040255475.1 Phyllobacteriaceae bacterium
ACGATGACCTGCTTGGCCGACTGGGCGGCGATGCGGCCGAAATCCATCGGCGGAAGCTGCTCGGCGATGAAGTCGCCGACCTGCGCGTCGGGATTCCTCGTCCGTGCGTCCTTCAGCGCGATCTGGCGGCCGAAATCCTCGACGTCCTCCACGACTTCCATCAGGCGCTGCAGCTTCATCTCGCCGGTATTCGGATTGATATCGGCGCGGATATTGGTTTCCTGGCCATAGCGGGAGCGCGCCGCCTTCTGGATCGCATCCGCCATGGCATCGATCACGATCTGCTTCTCGATCGACTTCTCGCGCGCCACAGCGTCGGCGATCTGAAGAAGCTCCAGCCTGTTCGCACTGACTGCCATTTCATTTCTCCTACCATTGCGCCGGCCGTATGCGACCGGGCGTCAAATCCTGTCCTGTCCGTTCGGCAGAGCTTCCTCGCCCTGCCCGTCGTCCTGTTCGTCGCGCCCTTCGCGGAGCATCTTGTCCTTGCGCAGCGCGTCGCGGATCAGATCGTCGGTGAGCACCAGCCGCGCCTCGGCGATCGTCTCGTAGGGAAGCGCCGTCCTGAAATCCTCGCCGAGCGCCGGCTTGTCGGTCTCGACCGTGACGCATTCGTCATCCGTAGCGACGATACGCCCGCGGAACCGCTTGCGGCCTGCGACCTGAACGGAGGTCTCGACCTTGACCAGCCGGCCGACGGCATCGGCGAAATCCGACTTGCGCACCAGCGGCCGGTCGATGCCGGGCGAGGAAATCTCGAGATGATAGGCCTTGTCGATCGGATCCTCGACATCGAGGACAGGCGACAGGAGGCGGCTCACCGCCTCGCAATCCTCGACCGTCATCGTGCCGTCTTCGCGCTCGGCCATGATCTGGAGGGTCAGGCCGTTCTGGCCGGTAAGCCGTACCCTGACCAGCCGATAACCGTCCGCCGCGAGCACCGGCTCGACGATCAGCGCGATACGCGCGTCGACGCCGCTCTCGCGGATGATACGGTCGTCGCCCTTTCCGGCTCCAGTCATTCGGTCTCCGCAGTCCGCCGGATTAACAAAAAAGAGCGGGACCGGGAGGACCCACTCTTCGTCAAACCGACCAAGAATTTAGATTTCAAATAGTCGATCGGCGGGGGATTTGCAAGACCGAAGAAGCAGTCTCCCGCCGGGCATGCGTCTCTATTTCTCGAAAACCAGAGCCTCCGGCTTCGCGCCCAGTTCCTTCAGCGCAGCCATGATGTCGGCCACCATGGGATCGGGTCCGCAGACATAGAAGTGCTGCGAAAAGTCCTTCACATGGCCTTTCAGGAACGCCTTTCCGATGCGGCCGGACGGGAAGCCGCCGCTTCCGTCGCTGGTGACGAAGAGATGATCGAGGCCGGGCATCTTCTCCCATGTCGCACGCAGGATAATGTCCTTGTCGGTCCTGTTGGCGAACAGAAGCCGGTTCCCTTCGACCTCTCCCTTGTCGGCCAGATCACGGAGGATGGCGATGAAAGGCGTGATGCCGGCGCCGCCGGCGATGAAGGTGCCCTTGCCCTCGTACTGGATCGTTCCCCAGGGATCGCGGATCAGGAGATGGTCGCCGGCGCCGAAGCCGCCAAGCTGGTTGGTCACGCCGTCATGGTCGGAATAGATCTTGATCGTGAATTCCAGATGGTCGTCATGCGGCAGGCTGGTGAAGGTGAAAGGGCGCTTCTTCTCCTGCCAGCCTTCCTTGTCGATCGAGACCTCGGTCGCCTGTCCCGGCGTGAACGTATAGCCGGCCGGTTTCTCGAAGCGGAACCGGCGGACATTATGCGTGACGTTCTCCGCGTCGAGGATACGGACCCTATGGGCCATCTTCTGCCCTCCTTGCTCGTCTAGAACTACGCATGTCTTTATCCCGAAACCGGCATCCACTTTCGGGAGACATGCTTTATCCGATTGGATGCGCTGGGACGGATTTGGTTCCCGGCATCGGCCGAGCCTACGAGCCCGACGCCGACACGTCAAAGGCGCAAAAAGGTGAGATAGGCAGGCCGCAGACCTTCTCTCAGCGCCTTGGCCTCGTAGCGCGTACCCGGCCAGCCCTCGAAAGCGTCATGCCAGTCCGCCGCCACTTCGGCGCGCCACTCGAAGGCCGGGTGCGCGCGGCAACGCAAAAGCGTCCAGTTGACGTAGGTATCGATGTCGGAAGCGAAGCGGAACGCGCCGCCCGGCTTCAGCACGCGGGCGAAACGGTCGAGATTGGCCGTATTGACGAAGCGGCGCTTCCAGTGGCGCTTCTTCGGCCATGGGTCGGGATAGAGGAGATCGATGGAGGCGAGCGAGGCATCGGGCAGCCAGTCGAGCAGGCGCGTCGCGTCGTCGTCGTAGATCCTCAGATTGCGGAGAGGCTGACGCTCGAGTTCGAGCATCAGCTTGGCGGCGCCGTTGACGAAGGGCTCGACGCCGATGAAGCCGCTTTGCGGCAGGCGGAGGGCCTCATGAAGGAGGTGCTCGCCGCCGCCGAAGCCGATCTCCAGCCGAATATCGTCCAAGTCGCACGAGAAAAGCGCCGACAGATCCGCCGGCGCCGGCGTGGCAAGGTCAAGCCGATAGCGCGGCAATTGCCGTTCGAGCGCCGCCGTCTGGCGTGGACGGAGCGCCTTGCCGTGGCGGCGGCCGAAAAAGGCTTCGGTCGCCCTCTTGCGGCGTTCTTCCGCCGGCATGGGTGCGCTGATTCTTCTTCCTCAGGCCGCTTCGGGCTGCTTTACCGCTTCCTTGAGAGCGGCGACGAGGTCTGTCTTCTCCCAGGAGAACGAGCCGTCGCGGCCGGACTTGCGGCCGAAATGGCCGTAGGCGGTCGTCTTGGCGTAGATCGGCTTGTTCAGATCGAGATGGCGGCGGATGCCGGACGGCGAGAGATCCATGACCTCGCGTATGGCTCTCTCCACGACCGCTTCCGGAACCTTGCCGGTGCCGTGCAGATCGACATAGATCGAAAGCGGCTGGGCGACGCCGATGGCGTAGGAAAGCTGGATCGTGCAGCGGTCGGCAAGGCGGGCGGCGACGACGTTCTTGGCGAGATAGCGCGCGGCATAGGCCGCCGAGCGGTCGACCTTGGTCGTGTCCTTGCCCGAAAAGGCACCGCCGCCATGCGGCGCGGCACCGCCATAGGTGTCAACGATGATCTTGCGGCCGGTGAGGCCGGCATCGCCATCGGGACCGCCAATGACGAACTTGCCCGTGGGATTGACGTACCATTTGCAGTCGGGTGCGATGCGGATGTCGGAAAGCGCCCTGCGGATATAGGGCTCGACCACCTCCCGCACCTTGGCGGAATTCCAGGACGCGTCGAGGTGTTGCGTCGACAGAACGATCTGGGTGACCTCGGCCGGCACGCCGTCCTCGTAGCGGACCGTCACCTGGCTCTTGGCATCGGGGCCGAGCTTGCCGGCCTCGCCCTCATTGTTGTGACGCGCGGTGGCGAGGAGTTCGAGTATCTTGTGACTGTAATAGATCGGGGCCGGCATGAGGTCGGCGGTCTCGCGGCAGGCATAGCCGAACATGATGCCCTGGTCGCCGGCACCCTCGGAATTGCTGTTGGCCGACTTGTCCACGCCCTGCGCGATATCGGCGGACTGGCCGTGGAGCAGGACCTCGATCTTCGCCGTCTTCCAGTGGAAACCGTCCTGCTCGTAGCCGATCGCCTTGATCGCCTTGCGGGCGGCGGACTTGAACTTCGCCGGATTGATGACCTCCCGGCCGTGCTTGTCCTTCTTCATCAGGCTTGGCGGTACCCTTAGTTCGCCGCCGATGATAACGCGGTTGGTGGTGGCCATGGTCTCGCAGGCGACCCGTACGTCCCATGGATCCATCCCCGCCTTCCTGGCTTCTCGGTAGATCAAATCCACTATCTCGTCGGAGATGCGGTCGCAAACCTTGTCCGGATGACCCTCGGAAACGGATTCGCTGGTGAAGTAGTATTCCCTGCGCGACATGGGTGAACCCCTTTGGAAAACCGGTCGCGCCAGCGGGCGAGCGCGACTTTCAGGCGCGACCCTGTTAGCGAGCATGGGTCGCGTGCGTCAAGTCGCGTTTTAGGCCTACCCTTGGGCAACACAGATGCCAGCGACGTCGGCGCAGTCCGGCCGACGGAGCGTTATTCCTCTTCCGGTGCCAACGTCCGGACCAGATCGATGATTTTCCGGCGGACCTTGGGATCGGAAATGCGGACGAAGGCGCGATTGAGCTGCAACCCTTCCGAACTGCTTATGAAATCGACGACATAGGAAGCGCCGCTGTCCTCCGAAAACCCTCCGGTCTGGCCGGCGCCCTGGCCGGGCGCGTCCTCGAAAAAGAAGGAGACGGGAGCATCGAGTATCGACGCGATGGCCTGAAGCCGGCTCGCGCCCACTCTATTCGTCCCCTTTTCATATTTCTGAACCTGTTGAAAAGTGATGCCCAGCTTCTCTCCCAGCTTTTCCTGGCTCATGCCCAGCATGTTTCGCCGCAACCGAACGCGGCTGCCGACATGGATGTCGATCGGATTAGGCTTCTTTTTGTTGTCTATCATTCGTCCCTCGCCGCCTTGGACGGCCTTTTTTCTGTTATCGATGCGCTGAACGCTTGGCCTGCAGCCCGGCCCCGCCGTCGGTTCCCAGTGTCGGCAATGGGGCGGCACACTATGAAATTCTAATATACCACTGTCAATTGTGACGCCTGCGGCTTGTCAATTTCATGGCCGCCGCGGACAGACCAAACAAAATTATTATGAGCAAACCGTTTTCAGAAGGTGTCCCGACACGCGGATTGCGGCCCCTGTCGAGCCGGAAATCGACATCAAGCGCACCGACCGCGTTGATGGCGAGCGCATCGAGAACGCGCCCATGCGCATCGACCACCGCCGAAATCCCGTTATTGGCGGCGCGGATCAGCGGCAGGCCCAGTTCGACGGCGCGTACCTCCGCCTGGCGGAAATGCTGATAGGGGCCTGGCGTGTTGCCGAACCACGCATCGTTGGTGACATTGACGATCAGGTCGGAGCGCGCCGCCTCGCGCCCGCCCTCGCCCGGAAAGATGATCTCGTAGCAGATGAACGGCAGCGCGCCGGCGCCGTTCGGCAGGATGATGGGATGGCGCTCCGAGCCCGCCGAGAACGTCCCCGGCAGTTCGACAAGCTTGTCGACGCCGAGCCGGCCGAGAACGGCCTGGAAGGGGACGTACTCGCCGAAGGGGACGAGGTGAAGCTTGTCCACCGCGTCCGTTATCTCGCCGGAGC
>JBDZVC010000307.1:0-5231 GCA_040255475.1 Phyllobacteriaceae bacterium
TGGAAAGGACGAAGCTGAGGACCGACCTCTTCAAGGCGCCGAAGGGAGCCGGCGAACAATTGATGCTTCTTTGAGTTCGATGGATGCCGCCCGCTCCGGATGTATCACTTGTGTCATTCGCGGGCAGTATCCTTCCCATTCCCCTCCCGCCTGTGCCCCTCGCAGGCGACGGTGCCTTTCCGGCGACCGCCCCAATCGCCGGAAAGGGGTTGCGGAGAATCGGGGCGGATGCGAGCATCGCCGCATAATGGCTCGTTCGCGCTCCGATTCTCCGCTTTTGTTCGAATTCCCGCTCGCGCCCGATTTTTCGATGGAAAAGCGCGCGATGAAGCGCGGAATGTGGCCGGTCGCCGGGATGGACGAGGCCGGACGCGGGCCGCTCGCCGGGCCGGTGGCCGCCGCCGCAGTCATCCTCGACCCGAAGGCTATTCCCGCCGGTCTCGACGATTCGAAGCGGCTGACGGCAGCCGAGCGCGAGGCGCTTTTCGGCGACATCCTCAAAAGCGCGCTCGCCGTATCGGTGGCGTCGGTTTCGGCCGGCGGCATCGACCAGCGCAATATATTGAGGGCGAGCCTCGAAGCCATGCGGAGAGCGCTCATGGGGCTGTGTCTCGCGCCGAAGATGGCGCTCGCCGACGGACGCGACGTGCCGCCCGGCCTTCCCTGCCCCGCCGAGGCGGTCGTCAAGGGCGACCAGCGCTCGCAATCGATCGCGGCCGCCTCGATCGTCGCCAAGGTCACGCGCGACCGCATGATGGCGCAGGTCGGACGTGTCCATACGAAATTCGGCTTCGGCGTGCATATGGGCTATGCGACAGCGCGGCATCGCGCGGAGATCGCCGATCATGGTCCGCTCCCCCGGCTGCACAGGGCGTCTTTCGCGCCCTTCCGCCTGACGACCGTGGAGGTCAGGGTCGAAGAGGAACTGGTCCTTCAGGAAGAATAAAAAGCCGCCCCGGCCTGGCCGACGCGGCTTAAACGGTTCCAGACTGGCGCAGAGCCTAGTTCAGCTTGGACTTCAACGCCTGCAACGAGGATTCGAAGAGGCTCGCGGCAGCCTTCGCATCGACCTTGGCGGCGATGGTGGAACGGGCAGCTTCGACCGCGATATCGGCGGCCAGCGAGCGCACTTCGTTCACGGCATCGCGTTCGGCCTGCGCGATCTTCTGCTCGGCGGATGCCGTGCGGCGCGCGACGTAGTCCTCGGCCTTGACCTTGGCGTCCTCGACGAAAAGCTCGGCCTCGCGCTTGGCGGCGGTCAGGATATCGGCGGCTTCGGTCTCCGCATCCTTGCGCTTCTTCTGGTATTCGGCGAGCAGCGACTTCGCCTCGTCGCGAAGCCGCTTGGCCTCGTCGAGTTCGTCGCTGATGCGCTTTGCCCGCTCGTCGAGCGACTGGGCCAGCATGGCCGGCGCCTTGATGTACAGGCAGATGGCGAAGAAGATGAGAAGGCCGATCAGCGCCCAGAGCGTGGCCCAGGATGTGGCGTCCATTTGCTACTCCCTCGCCGCCTTGACCGCGGCGGCGATGTCGGATTTCGGCGCAGGGCTGCCGAGCAGCCGTTCGACGATCATCGAGGCGGTGTCTTCCGCGATCGAGCCGACGTCCTTCATGGCAGACGCCTTGACCGAGGCGATGCGCTTTTCAGAGTCTGCAAGCTTGGCGTCCAGCCCGGCCTCGACTTTCTTGCGGTCGTCCTCCGCCTTCGCCCTCGCCTCGTCACGTGCCTTGGTGGCAATTTCGTGCGCCCGGGCCCGCGCGTCGGCGAGTTCCTGCTCGTAAGCGGCCACCGCCGCGTCCGCCTCCTCCTTCATGCGCGCGGCCTCCTCGAGATTGCCGGCGATCGTACGGCGGCGGTTCTCGATGGTGTCGCCGATACGCGGCAGAAGGACCTTCTTCACGAAGTAGTAGAAGGCGATGAAGGTTATCGCCAGCCACAGAAGTTGCGAGGGAAAGAATTCCGGATTGAACGGCGGAAAAGCCTCGTGGCCGCCTCCTGCGGCGGCGACGCCCTCATGTGCTTCCGTTGCGGACGGCGCAGCGGTCTGCGCGTATGCGGAGGTCACGAACATGCTGCGATCTTCCTATCGGAAAGGCCGGCCGCCCAGAGTGCGGCCCAGCCAACGCCCGGCTTTCTTCAGACGGCGAAGAGGAGCAGGAGCGAGATCAGCAGCGCGAAGATGCCGAGCGCCTCGGTCACGGCGAAGCCGAAGATCAGGCGGCCGAACTGGCCGTCGGAAGCCGAGGGATTGCGCAGCGCGCCCTGCAGATACTGGCCGAACAGATTGCCGACACCGATGCCGGCGGCGCCCGTGCCGATCGCGGCGATGCCCGCGCCGATCATCTTTGCTGCTTCTACGTCCATATTTCTACTCCTTGTGGATCTGACGAAATGTTGCTGATGGGTATGGCGGCATTCCGCCGGCGAAACCTCAGTGCCCCGGATGGATGGCGTCGTTGATGTAGATGCAGGCGAGCATCGCGAACACGTAGGCCTGCAGGAATGCGATCAGGATTTCGAGCGCGGTGAGACCGACCACCATGATGAGCGGCAGGATAGCGCCGGCGATGCCGAGGGCGCCCAGCGTGCCAAGCGAGAAAATGAAGCCGGCGAACACCTTCACCGTGATGTGTCCCGCCAGCATGTTGGCGAAAAGACGGACGGAGTGGCTGACCGGACGAGTGAAGAAGGAGATGATCTCGATCGCCACCACCAGCGGCAGGAGCGCGATCGGGATGCCGCTCGGCACGAACAGCTTGAAGAAGCGGAAGCCATGGCGAATGAAGCCGGCGATCATCACCATGAAGAAGACGACGAGCGCCAGCGCGACGGTGACGATCAACTGGCTGGTGACGGTCGGGAAATAGGGGAACATGCCAAGCAGGTTCGCCATCAGCACGAAGACGAAAAGCGTGAAGATGAAGGGGAAGAAGCGCATCCCCTCATTGCCGGCCGAATCCTTCAGCATGGAAGCGGCGAAATCGTAGGTCATTTCCGCGACCGATTGCGAGCGGCTCGGCACGACCCGGCGCCCTGCGGTCGCCCAGTAGAGCAGGCCGCCCGACAGCACCACCGCTATGACCATGAACAGCGAGAAATTGGTGAACGACAGATCGTAGCCGCCGATATGGATCGGCACGATCGTGTTGATGTGGAACTGGTGGATGGGGTCAACCCGATCAGCCGCCAATTTCGATCCCCGTCATTACCGGCCGCTCACGGCCCTGCTGTTCAAACCCGGTCAATGCCTGTCGGCCTTGCCGGTATTCTTTCCGGACCCGGACACCCTACGCTCGGGAGCCATGCCAGCCGAGCGAAGGATATTGAGGATCCCGGCGCAAAAGCCCAGGAGAAGAAAGACAATCAACCCCCAGGGCGAAGTGCCCGCGAAACGATCGATCACCCATCCGATCCCCGCACCGAAAAGGATACCAGCAATGAATTCGCTGGAAAGCCTCAGCGCGGCGGCGTAACCGCTCGCAATTCCAGACTTCGCCCGCTGCTCCCCTTCCCGCCTTTCCTGCCGCTGCCGTGCGAGCGCACGATCAAGCTGCAGGCGACGACGGTCGAGTTCGCTGTCGCTGACCGGCGAAGGAGAATTCTTGCCGGGCTCGTTTCCGCCGGTCTCATCCGGCCTGTCCGATCCGGCCATGAAACCTCCGCGCCCGGTCAAGCCGAGCCGCACGGCCTGCCGCAAAGTCGCGCGCAACATAGTTTGCGCACCGCACCCAGTCAAGCCGACCCGAGGGATATCGGAAGGGATAAATTATCGTATAATATCAGCTACTTAATCCAGTGCGACAAAGCGCCATGCCGGATTGCCGGGGAGCACGGCAGCGAATCCGCGCCGTGCCGCGACCGGCCGCACTCTCAACTCCAGCCGCCACCATAGGTGCGATAGAAGATATGACGGCCGATCTTCTTCATCTTTTCCATGGCGCGCGCCCAGCGCGGATGCACATAGGTCGCGTGATAGTGCGTGGACGAGCCGACTTCCGGCAGCCAGATCTTGCCGGCCGTGACGGCAAGCGCGATATCCTCGGCGATCGTCCAGGAGTGCTTGTCGGCCACGCGCTCGCGCACGCCGTCGCAGGCGAAAGAGAACTGGCAGCCATTGCGCCAATCCTCGTTCTGATAGACGACGCCGCAGACGGTTTTGGGATAGGCGGGATTGCGGACACGGTTGAGAATGACCTGAGCCACAGCGGCCTGACCCTTCACCGGCTCGCCGCGCGCCTCGAAATAGACGCCGGCCGTCAGGCACTGCTGTTCGCTTTTCGAAAAGACGGAAGCCGGGAGCGGGCTGCTCACCCAGGCGTGATCTCCGGGCTCCATCGGTGGGATGAAGCGGCCGGCGTCCGGATTTTCGTCCTTCAGGAGCGATTCGAAGGGCGATTTCCTTTCATAGTCGGGCCTGGCCGAAGCGTAGGCCAGTACGTCCGGGTGGTCGTTGTTGACGAGCGCCGCCACCAGGGTCGGCAGACCGGCGGCCGGATCACGCTGCATCCGCGGATGGAAGGCTTCGGCTATCTTGATCTCCTCGCCTTTGATGGACGGCTTGGCGAAAGCCATCTTCAGATCACCGTGCAGCGAAGGGTCCATCAGGGAACTCTGGCGCTCGAGCACGGTACCGGCGTTGAACGCCTTAGGCGGAGCGACAGGAACGATTCTGACGACGCGGCCCGCCTTTTCCTTGCGGTTTATGCGATCCTCGTCGGGAACCTCGTTGGCCTTGCCGGACTTGCTGAGAAAGGCGACCTGGCCGATGCCCGGCGCCTTGATGCCGGCGCCGGAAATGGCGGCGGTGCGCGTGTCATCGACGGAAAAGCGCATCTCCGCCTGTTGCACCGAACCGGCCACGGAACGCTCGATATAGGAGTCCCAGCGGGTGCCGGGACTGTCGGAAAGCAGGCTGAGGATATCCTGGCGGGCCGAAACCGTCGGAAAGCCGATCCAGATGGCGATGCCGAGAACGAGCGGCGAAAGGAGAGCGCGATCGTGACTCAGACGACGCAGGATGGCTCCGGAACGTACGGACGCTCTCCATGATGCACCGATCCCGCTGAAAAGAACGTCGGCGGCATTCCGGCCAACCGAAGCCACCCGGGGATCGAGGACGCGCGGCGGAAGGAGAGCGTGATCGCGGCTCAGACGACGCAGCCGCAGCATAACCCCAGAACGCACCGCCACTCTCCAGAAACGCAACAATTCGAACGTTTCGGAAGATGGC
>JBDZVC010000308.1:0-5223 GCA_040255475.1 Phyllobacteriaceae bacterium
TCAATGTCGGGCGCGGCAGTTCGGTGGACGAGGACGCGCTTGCCGCGGCGCTCGAAAGCGGGACCATCCGTGCGGCCGGCCTCGATGTCTTCGCAAACGAGCCGAACGTTCCGCAGCGCCTGCTCGATGCGCCCAACACCTGCCTCCTGCCGCATGTCGGCTCGGCGAGCGTCTATACGCGGGATGCGATGGCCGATCTGCAGGTGGACAATCTCGTCTCCTGGTTTGCCGAGGGAAAGGCGATCACGCCGGTCTCGGAGACACGGCACGTCCGGCCCAAATCTTAGGATTTCTTAACGGCCATTTAAGGCTTGCTCCCCATCCTGCCGGTGAAAGGCGGCATTTTCGCCGTGGCCGGGGGGCCAGCATATGAATTTGTTGTCCATCGGACTGGTGGCCGGGCTGGCTGTGGCGCTCGGCGCGGCGGCGCTGAAGCAGCCCGCGACATCGGACGACGAAGCGCAGGCAAAGGGCGTCGGTGCGGCGGCGATCCTGAAACCGGAAACGGTCTTCCGGTTGGAGAATGCGGGCGGCCGGATGAGCTGCACCGTGCGCAAGGGCAAGACACTGTCGGAAG
Organism: Phyllobacteriaceae bacterium; assembly: GCA_040255475.1. Lineage (GTDB taxonomy): Bacteria > Pseudomonadota > Alphaproteobacteria > Rhizobiales > Rhizobiaceae > Mesorhizobium_L. Next base: position 578 of record JBDZVC010000308.1, read on the forward strand.
GGCGTTCGCTGCTCGAACCCGGGCCACGCTGCTCGGCAATCTTCGCGCCGCTTGGCGACGTGGCCGTGTGGCATGCGCGCGACGACGGAACGGTCGATTTCATCGGCCGGGGTGGGCGCACACTTGTCCGCTTCGCGCTCGCCGATGGAGCCGGCTACGAATCCATCCGCCCTCGTTCGAAGATCCTTTCGCTCATCGCAGAGGAATAAATCGACAAGACTACTCCGCCGCCTGCCGCATCGCCGTATGCGCTGCTGCATGCGCGCGGACGGCGTTGCCGAAAGCTTCGAAGATACGGCGTGAGGCGTCGTCCTTGTGGGCCCAATATTCAGGATGCCACTGGACGCCGACGGCGAAAGCAGGCGCGCCTCTGACCGATACGGCTTCGACTGCGCCGTCCTCGGCGACGGCCTCGACGTCGAGCCTGGCCCCCAACCGATCGACTCCCTGCCGATGCAGCGAATTCACCTGGATGTCACCCGCCCCGAAGATGCCCGCTAGGCAGGTTCCGGGCCGGATCGAGACCTTCTGGCGGATGGCGAAACGCTCGTCCTGGCTCTCGCCCGCCGGCGCGCGATGATCGATCGCGCCTTCGCGCTCCTGGATTTCAGTCGCCAGCGTGCCGCCGAGCGCAACGTTCATCTCCTGGATGCCACGGCAGATGGCAAGCAGCGGAACTCCTTGCGCAACCGCCTTGCGGATGAGCGGCAGGGTGGTCGCGTCGCGAGCCGGGTCGTAGGGTCCGTCTGTCTCGGTTTCCTCGTGGCCATAGAGGGTGGGCGACACGTTGGTTTTCGATCCGGTGATCATGACGCCGTCGACGGTGGCGAGGAGGGCGTCCAGATCGAGCCGCTCGCCGAAGGAGGGAACGAGGACGGGCAACACGCCGGCGGCCGACACGGCCGCTTCGAGATATTGCTGGGGCGCCGCGTGCCAGACGTAGTTCTCGAACGCCCTGACATCGGTGGAAACGGCGACCAGCGGCTGGCTCATGACTGTCCTCATTCGCGGCGCATTGGCGCCGCCCTAGAAATAGTATGATTTGGCCGCGTTTCCAATCATGGCAGGCATGCGGCCCGAACCGTCTTGCGCCAGCTTACCTTAGTATTATGCCATCGCGTTTTTCGCGGCTTTGCTCTGGACACTTCCACTGCCTTGTATAGGGTGAATTTCAAGCTTTTCGGTCAGCTTTGCTGTCCAAATTTCCACTATAATCCGTTACGGAGGAGAGAGATGGATCGTCGTACGTTTTTCAAGAAGGCCGGTGCCGCCGGCGCCGGTGTCGCCGCTGCGGGTACGCTCGCCGCGCCGGCAATCGCGCAGTCGATGCCGAAAGTGACCTGGCGCTGTGCCTCCTCCTTCCCGAAGTCGCTCGACACGCTCTTCGGCGCGTCGGAGACGATGGCCAAGCATCTGTCGGAAGCGACGGACGGCAATTTCACCATGCAGCCTTTCGCGGCCGGCGAACTCGTTCCGGGCCTGCAGGCGATGGACGCGGCGGCGGCCGGTACGGTCGAGGTGGCGCACACCGTGGCATATTATTACTGGGGCAAGGATCCCACCTGGGCGCTCTTCGCCGACGTGCCGTTCGCGCTCAACGCGCGCGGCCGCAATGCCTGGCTTTACCACGGCGGCGGCATCGACCTGATGAACGACTTCCTGAGCGACAAGAACCTCGTCGCCTATCCCGGCGGCAACACCGGCACGCAGATGGGCGGCTGGTTCCGCAAGGAAATCAATACGGTCGCCGACCTCAAGGGCCTGAAGTTCCGCGTCGGCGGTTTTGCCGGCAAGGTGCTGGAAACCCTCGGGGTCGTGCCGCAACAACTCGCCGGCGGCGACATCTACCCGGCGCTGGAGAAGGGCACGCTCGACGCCTGCGAATTCGTCGGTCCATATGACGATGAGAAGCTTGGCTTCGTGAAGGTGGCGCCCTTCTACTACTATCCCGGCTGGTGGGAAGGCGGCCCGAGCGTCAGCTACATGATCAACAAGGAGAAATGGGAAGCCCTCCCGAAGGCTTACCAGGCTCTCTTCCGCACGGCCGCGCAGGCGTCGGACGCGGACATGCTGCAGAAATACGACTACGTGAACACGCCGGCGGTCAAGCGGCTGGTGGCACAGGGCGCGCAGCTCAGGCCGTTCAGCAAGGAGATCCTCGAAGCCTGCTTCGACGCTTCCAACAAGGTCTATGCGGAAATGATGGCCTCCAACGCCGGCTTCAAGAAGGTGTGGGATTCGATCACTGCGTTCCGCAAGGACTTCTACCTGTGGGACCAGGTGGCCGAGTATAATTTCGACACCTTCATGATGATCCAGCAGCGCGCCGGCAAGCTCTGATCGGACAGCAGGTCCAGGCAACAACCCGGGGCGTTCGCGCTCCGGGTTTTTTTGTGCTTTCGCCCTGTCTTCCGGACACGGCGCGAGGTTCCTGGATCACCTTGAACTGGGTGCTGGACTAACGAATCCGCCCGTGTATTGATGTCCGGCACGGCGGCAGGGCTAAGGGGAAAACAAAGCCCGGCCGCCGTTTGTCAACTCGGGAGGAATTTCAATGGATCGTCGTACGTTCTTCAAAAAAGCAGGGGTCACCGGCGCCGGTGTCGCGGCCGCCGCTACGCTTGCCGCACCGGCCATCGCCCAGTCGCAGCCAAAGGTGACATGGCGCTGCACCTCGTCCTTCCCGAAGTCGCTCGACACGATCTTCGGAGCGGCACAGACCATGGGCGACTACGTCAAGGATGCGACGGACGGCAATTTCAACATCCAGGTCTTCGCGGCCGGCGAGATCGTTCCTGGCCTGCAGGCCATGGACGCGGCGGCTGCCGGCACGGTCGAAATGTGCCACACAGCCTGCTATTATTTCTGGGGGAAGGATCCGACCTGGGCACTGGCGACGGCCGTGCCTTTCAGCCTCAACGACCGGCAGATGAATGCCTGGCTCTATTATGGCGGCGGCAACGATCTGCTCAACGAGTTCTTCGGCACGCACGGGCTCTACGGCCTGCCGGCCGGCAATACCGGCGTGCAGATGGGTGGCTGGTACCGCAAGGAGATCAATACGCTTGATGATCTCAAGGGGCTGAAGATGCGCATCGGCGGCTTCGCCGGCAAGATCATCGAAAAGCTCGGCGTGGTGCCGCAGCAGATCGCCGGCGGCGACATCTACCCGGCGCTGGAGAAGGGTACGCTCGATGCCTGCGAGTGGGTCGGTCCGTATGATGACGAGAAGCTCGGCTTCGCAAAGGTGGCTAAATACTATTATTATCCCGGCTGGTGGGAAGGCGGCCCGACGCTACATTCGCTCATCAATCTGGAGAAGTGGAACGCGCTTCCGAAGCCCTATCAGGCGGCGTTGAAATCCGCCTGCGAGGCGGCGAACTGCGACATGATGGCGAATTACGACTATAAGAACCCGAGCGCGTTGAAGAGCCTTGTCGCGAACGGCGCGGTACTGCGCCCGTTCAGCCAGGAGATCCTGGAGGCCGCGTTCAACGCCTCGATGGAAACCTACAAGGAGATCACTGCTTCGAACGCGGCCTTCAAGAAGATCTATGACAGTCAGACGGCTTTCAAAAAAGATGCCTATCTGTGGGCGCAGGTCGCGGAATATACCTATGACACGTTCATGATGATCCAGCAGCGCGCCGGAAAACTCTGAACGATCCTGTCCGGGAACAAACGCCCCGGAGCGATGCTCCGGGGCGTTTTCGTTGCGGGCTGCCGAAGTTCGGCGCGGCGACGCGCCGTCAGTTGAATTTCGGGGGCTGGCTGAGGTCGGTCCCGGGGGCGGGGGTTGCCGGCTTGGGCGCATTGCCGCCGCCCAGACCAGGCGGGGTACCCCCGAGGCCGGAAGGCGTGCCGCCGAGGCCGGGAGTCGCGCCTTGTTGGCCCTGGGCCGGTGACTGCGTGTTGCCGCTGCCCGGCGCGGCGAAGGGGTTGAAGCCCATGCCGTTGCCGCCAAGGCCGGGGATCTGGATCTGGATCTTGTTGATGTCCTCGTGCACGGCATTGCCCTTGTAGCGCATCACCATCTGAGGGAAGGCGATGGTGAGGCCGATCATCAGGACCTGGATGATGACGAACGGCACCGCGCCCCAATAGATCTGACCGGTGGTGACCGGCGCGATCTTCTTGCCGGTGATCTTGTCGATATAGGGTACGCGCGCCGCTACCGAGCGCAGGTAGAAGAGCGCGAAGCCGAAGGGCGGGTGCATGAAGCTCGTCTGCATGTTGACGCCCAAGAGCACGCCAAACCAGATCAGGTCGATGCCGAGCTTGTCCGCCACCGGGGCGAGCAGCGGGATCAGGATGAAGGCGAGCTCGAAGAAGTCGAGGAAGAAAGCGAGGACGAACACCAGGATGTTCACGACGATCAGGAAGCCGAGTTCTCCGCCCGGAACCGACAGCAGGAGATGCTCGACCCAGAGATGGCCGTTGACGCCGTAGAAGGTGAGCGAAAAAGTGCGCGCGCCGATCAGGATGAAGAGCACGAAGGAGGAGAGGCGTGTCGTCGAGGTGAGCGCCTGCCGGACCACGTCCATGGAGAGCCGACCTTTGGCGGCGGCCATGACCAGCGCGCCCACGGCACCCATGGCGCCGCCTTCGGTCGGCGTCGCGATGCCGAGGAAGATGGTGCCGAGCAC
>JBDZVC010000309.1:0-5208 GCA_040255475.1 Phyllobacteriaceae bacterium
TCGGCGCCCTGCCGGTGCCGGTCGTGCATCAGGTCGTGCAGAAATTCGTCATGCAACTCGAGGCGCAGCTTGCCGAGCGCCGCGTGACCTTCGACCTGTCGCCTGAGGCGATCGCCTGGCTGGCGGACAAGGGCTATGATGAGCGCATGGGCGCGCGGCCGCTTGGCCGCGTCATCCAGGAGCATATCAAGAAGCCGCTGGCCGAGGAGGTACTCTTCGGCAAGTTGAAGCGCGGTGGCACGGTGAAGGTTACCGTCGTCGACGACGAATCCGGCAAGCCGGGCCTGAAGCTCGAGGCCATCGGCGACGAAGTGCCGGTGAGCCCGAAGAAGGAAGACCCGAGGAAGGCGCCCGCGCCGAAGAAGACGGCGAAGAAAGCTTCGCCTGCGAAGGCGCAAGCGAAGCCAAAGCCCGCTGCCAAGGGTCCTGCCGGCCGATCCGATGCTCCTGCGTCAAAGGGCAAGAGCGCGGCCAAGCGCAGCATTGTCCCGCAACTGCCGCGCAAGTCCTGACAGGGGCCTGAACCAAGGCTTCTCCCGATTCGTTGGGAGAAGCCTTTTTCTTTTTTGGATCACGTCCTTCCGGATTTGACATGCTAACCGCGCTCTGATGCTGGAGCAGACCGAAACCATTCTCGAGGGAGGCGCCGCTGCCTGGTTTCTTCGCGGCGTTCTGGCCACCCTTTCGGTTCCCCTGATCATTCTCATAAGTGCCTTCGTCGGCTTTGCCGGCCTTGCCCATGAATCGGGGCTGACCATGGCCGAGACCGTGTTCATGACAGGCGTCGTATGGGCACTGCCGGGCCAGGTCGTGCTGGTCGGCTCCGTCCTGTCCGGCAGTTCGCTGGCGGCGACGGCCTTCGCGGTCGCCTTGTCGTCCGTGCGGCTGATGCCGATGGTGATGGCGCTGGTGCCGGAAATGCGTACCCGATCAACGCGCAGCTGGGTGCTGCTCCTGCTCTCGCATTTCATCGCCGTGACATCCTGGGTGCTGGCGGCCGAGCGGCTGCCAGACGTGCCGAGGGAATGGCGCACAGCTTACTATGGCGGTCTCGGCTCGACCCTGGTGCTGGTCAACATGGTCGTGGTGGTGATCGTCTATCTGGTGGCACCGCATCTGCCTACAGCCGTTTCGGCCGGGCTGTTCCTGCTGACGCCGATCTATTTCATCACGTCGCTGTGGGGTTCGGCCCGGGAATACGCCGCTCACTACGCCATGGTGCTCGGCGTGGCATTCGGGCCGATCTTCCATGTGATCGTGCCGGGTTTCGATCTTCTCGGCGCGGGCCTAGTCGGCGGTTTCGGCGGCTACGCGCTGCATCGGCTTTTCAGGCAGGAGGCCACGCGATGAGCTTTTCCGCCTTCGATGCATGGTGGTGGCCGTTTGCCTTTATCCTTGTTGCCGGTTGGCTGGCGACGGATAGCTGGCGCTATCTCGGCGTCGCCTTCGGTGGGCGGATGGCGGAGGATTCCGAATGGCTCGTGCTGGTGAGAGCCGTGGCGACCGCGCTTGTCGCTGGCGTCGTCGGCAACCTGATATTCTTCCCGACCGGTGCGCTCGCCACGACGCCGGTGTGGATACGGGTAGCGGCGGTCACGGCCGGCTTTGCCGCCTATCTCGCGCTGGGGTGGAAGATCATCGTCGGGATTATCGTGGCCGAAGCCGTCTTCGCAGCGCTGCTGCTCGGGCTATGAGAGCGGCGCTGCAATTGACCGATATGGTCTGCCGGCATATCTGACCGTTATCCGGGTGGCCGCAGGTTGCGGAACGGTCATAAAATACGGCTGCAAGCGATTGACGAACGAAAAGAAAATAGCCGTTGCGCCCATGATGGATTGGACCGATCGTCATTGCCGGTACTTCCACCGGCAACTGACGCGGCGGGCTGTCCTCTACACCGAGATGGTCGTGGCAGACGCCGTGATCCATGGCGACTGCGAACGCCTGCTTGGCTTTTCAGAGGCCGAGCAGCCGGTGGCGCTTCAGCTTGGCGGCTCCGATCCTGGAAAGCTGGCCGAGGCGGCGCGGATCGGGGCAAGTTTCGGCTATACGGAAATCAACCTCAATGTCGGGTGCCCTTCGGATCGCGTGCAATCGGGGACATTCGGCGCCTGCCTGATGCGCACGCCTGATCTGGTCGGAACCTGTGTTGCGGCAATGAAGGCGGCCGTCTCCATCCCGGTCACCGTCAAATGCCGGATCGGCGTCGATGAACAGGACCCCGAAACGGCGCTCGACGAACTGGCCGATGCGGTATTCGCGACAGGTGCGGACGCGCTTTGGGTGCACGCGCGCAAGGCCTGGCTGGAAGGACTCAGCCCGAAGGAGAACCGCGACATCCCGCCGCTCGACTATGACCGGGTCTATCGGCTGAAGGCACGCTGGCCGGACCACTTCATCGGCATCAACGGAGGCATACGGACCATCGCCGAGGCGCGGGAGCATCTTGCCCATGCCGATGGGGTCATGTTCGGCCGTGCCGCCTATCACGAGCCCGGAATGCTGGCCGGTGTCGACGAGCTTCTCGGGCAGCGGCCGACCGAACCGGTCGATTTCGCCGAAATCATCGAGACGATGGCCAACTACGCCGTGCGGCATGTCGAGCGGGGAGGGCGGCTTGCCCACGTCACGCGGCACATGACGGGTCTGTTCCACGGCATGCCGGGTGCGCGGCGTTACCGGCAAATCCTCTCGACCGACGCGACACGTCTCGGGGCGGGTGCCGAAGTGCTTCGCGCCGCCTTTGCCGCCGTCGGATTAGCATCCGCGGAAGCGGCGGCATGAGCTTTTATTCGCGGATGTCTTAATCCCGAAACCTGTTCCCGTTTTCGGGAAGCATGCATCAGTCGTAGAAAACCATCCGGTCGCCGCGCACGTCGAAACCCGCCAGCGAATTGATGAAATTCATGCCGAGCAGGCTCTCGACGAGGCTGCCGGGCGCGGCTACCAGCACGGCCATGTGCCGGCGCTTGATCGTACCCACCGAGAGTTCGTCGATCGTAATACTCGCCGCCTGCGCGGGGCCATTGGCTGTCATGACAGGCAGATTGTAGTCGAGCTTCGAAACATCGATGCCGGCGCGACTGGCGGCATCCGCGGTCAGCACGGTCCGTGTCGCGCCGGTGTCGACGATCATCGAGACGCCGGCACCGTTGACGTCGGCGCGCACGCCGAAATGGCCGTTATCGAGCTTTTGCAATGTGACGACGCTGCGCCCGTTCCCTCCTACCGACGAAAGGGGACTTCCCGGAACAAGCCCGGCAGTAACGCGATAGGCGACATCCTGCAGTTCATAGCGATACTGGAAACCGGCGATGAGCACGAACACGACCGCGATCCAGATGGCGATGTCGCGCGCTGCATTTCCCATGAGGCGCCGCGAGCCGACCACACCGGCGGCGATCACCAGGCCCCAGAGCGCGAGATAGACGCCGTGGCCGAACCTTTCGTTGCTGATGCCGAAGGTCGATCCCGAATCGTTGTTGGCGACGAGGAGGATCAGGGCGACCCCGATAGCGCCCAGCAGGAACCAGAGCAGGCGGTTTCGCATGGTTTCACCCGACAGAACCTCTTTCGCGCGCCATGCGGGCGCGACGCGTTTCACGTCGCGGGCGTCGTTCGACCGTTTCAAGACGGGCGGGCAGTGCCTTCATGATCTCGCGCCGTGTCTCGGGCGTCATGGTCAGCCAGGCGCCAATCTCGTCGCGCGTGCGTCCGCAGCCGAAGCAATAGCCCGTTTTCATGTCAATCGAGCAAACGAGGATGCACGGAGATTCGATCGCGGTCATGGAAGTTCCTGTCGCCTTCTGTCCCCACATGATATTCTAGGTCGCGCTTTGCAAGTATGCCGTAAGCGACAGCGCGCCACGGCTGAAACACATTACTGACGATTGCGGGCGACGACCCCTGCCGCTATGCCGCTCTCAGCTATTCCTCCAGCCTGCTTGAACGGTACTGAAATCGATGACCACCGGCTTGCCCTTCGACGATTTTCGCACATTGCTTGCCGCGCCGCCGTCGATTGACCGAAAAGCGGCAAACCGTGTCGCGCAGGATTTTCGCCGTTACGACGAGGCCGGCGGCTCGCTTGGACGTCTGGAGGAACTCGCAATCTGGCTGGCCGGCTGGAGCGAGCGACCGCGCCCGATGATCCTGCGCCCATTGCTCGCCATCTTCGCCGGCAGCCACGGCGTCGCGGCCCGCAATGTTTCGACCTTGCCGGCCGGGGCGACGGCGGCGATGGTCGAGCGCTGCAGTTCCGGCGCCGCGCCCGTCTGCCAGCTTTGCTCGACCTACGATCTTGGCCTGAAAGTCTTCGATCTCGCGCTCGACCTGCCGACCGGCGACATCACGGTCGAGCCGGCGCTCGACGAAAAGGGAACCGCCGCGACCATGGCCTTCGGCATGGAGGCGATTGCCGGCGGCACCGATCTCCTCTGCCTTGGTGCTTTCGGCGTCGGCAATTCGACGGTCGCCGCCGCGATCTGCGCGGCGCTTTTCGGCGGACGCGGAGCGGATTGGGTCGGAAGCGAACCGGGGGCGGACGGTTCGATGAAAGGCCGCAAGGCTGGAATGGTGGATGCCGCCCTTTCCGTGCATTCGGGCCATCTCGCTGATCCACTGGAAGTGCTGCGCCGTCTCGGCGGACGTGAATTCGCCGCAGTCGCCGGTGCGATTATCGCGGCACGCTCCGAACATATTCCCGTGGTGCTGGACGGTTATACCGCGATCGCGGCGGCTGCCGTCCTCCACGCCGTAAACCCGGATATGATCGGCCATTGCGTGCTTGCGGGGCTTTCGGGCGATGAAGGCGAGGCGAAGGCAGCCGCCCGCCTTGGGCTCAGGCCGCTCTTCGATCTCGATATCGGCGAGGGAGGCGTCGCGGCGGCGCTTGCCGCCGGTCTCCTGAAATCGGCGGTCGCCTGCCACGGGTCGATTGCCGTCTCAGGCGTTCACTGACCACCTGTCAGCGGCGGGCGGCGCGCTTCGGCTCAACCGTCGGGATGGCCGGCAGTTCTTCCATGACGCGCGATGCCGGGAAGACGGCCAGCGCCTCGGTACCCTCGCGCAGCTTCGAGATCAATTCGAACTCACCGTCATGCATATGCATCATGCCCTGCACGATGGGTAGGCCGAGCCCGGTTCCCTGCTCTGCGCTCTTGATGGCGATGGAGCCCTGGCCGAAGGCGGAGAGAACCACGGGTATCT
>JBDZVC010000310.1:0-5192 GCA_040255475.1 Phyllobacteriaceae bacterium
CCACGTGGGTCTTGTAGGCCTCGTAGCGCCGCTCCATCGTGGCGGCGAGCGAGCCCGAGGGAAAACGCCCTTCACCGAGGCCGGGGAGGGGGGCGAAGGTGAGGGCCGGCGAGCCGTCGAGATCGCCGGGCATCAGGAAGCGCCCCGGTGGCAGGGTCGAAAGCGCGCGATGGTCGGCCTTGCAGGCTCTCAGATAGGCGGTAAACGTTTCAGCTAGCCGGCGCGCGGTCATCTCCTCGAAGGGGGCCGCCGGGTCGACCGCTGCTGCTGCCTTCCGCCACTCCTCGGATATGTCGGCACGCACCGGCAGTTCGGCCAGTTCGAAAGCGTCGGCAGAGAAGCCGCGAAAGTCCTTGCCGAGCAGCGGCAGGTCGAGAAGCCATTCGCCGGGATAGTCGACGATGTCGACCGCGAGCTTTCCCGACGAGAAAAGCCGTCCCCAGCCGGACGCCGATTCATATTGAATGGTGAGGCGCAGTTCCGAGATGGCGCGGGTCGAATCCGGCCATATGCGCTCGCTGACGAGCGCGGCGATGTGGTCTTCGTACTGGAAGCGCGGCACCGCGTCGTCGGGCTGGTGTTCGAGGAAGGCGCGCGCGATGCGGCCGGATTTCTGGGCCTCGAAGAGCGGCAGGCGGCCGCCATGGACGAGATTGTGGACGAAGGCCGAGATGAAGACCGTCTTGCCGGCGCGCGACAGGCCGGTGACGCCCAGCCTCAGCGAAGGCGCGACGAGGCCCGAAGCGCGGTCGGCCAGCGTATCGAGCGCGATGAGCGCCTCGTCGGTGAAAGAGGTCAGCGAGGCCAAGGCCCAATCCCGTTGGTCAAATCCCGACCGATATAGGGAATTGGGCGCGGATTTGAAATGGCGGGGGGAAATTGGCGGCGAATGGCAATGGCCCTGACCACCAGCCGAATTTCGTTTATGAATGGCAGAAGGCACTCGCGCATAATGGATTCTGCGCGATACTGTTTCTTTGTCGGATTGGACGACGACATGGCTGATGGACAATCGGATTTCCGTTCAGGCGCGGCTTATGTGAACGGGCGGTTCGTGCCGATCGAAGAAGCCTCGATCTCCATACTCGACTGGGGCCTGCTGCATTCGGACGCTACCTACGACGTCGCCCATGTCTGGCGGGGCGCTTTCTTTCGTCTCGACGATCATATGGACCGGTTCGAGCGAGGAATGACGAGCCTGCGTATGAGCCTGCCGCTCACGCGTACCGAAATGCGCGAAATCCTGTTCGAATGCGTCCGCCTTTCGGGATTGCAGGACGCCTATGTCGAGATGATGTGCACTCGTGGCGTGGCTCCCGCAGGCTCGCGTGACCTGAGAGAGGCGAAGAACCGATTCTACGCGTTCGCCGTTCCTTTCGTCTGGATCGTTTCTCCAGAAAAGCAGGAAGACGGCATCAACCTCGTGGTCAGCAGCACCCACAGGATCGCGCCGGAGGCCGTCGATCCGCGCGTAAAGAACTATCACTGGCTCGACTTCGTTTCGGGACTGTTCGAGGCATATGACCGGGGCGGCGAAACGGCCGTCCTGACCGATGCTGCCGGCCACATTACGGAAGGACCGGGCTTCAACCTCTTCGTCATAAGCGGCGGGCGAATCGCTACGCCCGATCGCGGTGTGCTCGAAGGAATCACGCGGCGCACGGTCATGGAGATCGCGCATGAGATGGGTGTAGCGGTCGAGCAGCGTCCGGTTACGGCCGATGAACTCAAAAATGCCGACGAGGCCTTCATGACGAGTACGGCGGGAGGCATCATGCCGGTCACCCGAGTCGACGGATCGCCTTTGGGCAACGGCAAGCCACGTTCAATGACCTGCCAGATCCGCGAGCGCTATTGGGCGCTTCATGCGGACCCACGCTATACCACGGCCGTGCCCTATACGGGCTCGTCTCAGGGCCGCGTCGTATCCGAAACCTGAGATTGTCGATCGGTTCGATCTAATCCTTGGCCACGTTCCCGGTTTCCCGCGCCTCGTCCTGGTTGTCCCGACCGGTGACTGTCAGCGAAAGCAGTTCCTGATGACATCTTTTGCGCCGAATTCGGCGGCCCGGCGCCATGCTTCTTCGGTGTCTCCGCGGTAGGTCAAGAGCCGCTGGCACGTTCGACCGCTCTCCTTCAGATCGAAGACGACGAATTTGGCCCAGCCGATCAGCGTACTCATCTTGTGAAGGCCGCCGGCGAGAAGAAACCGTGCTTTAGCCGCCCTGGCCTCTTTTTCGAGCTGTTCCATGCCCGGATTCCCCAACGAGCAGCGATCCGGCTTGCACGGCAATGCTACGAGATCGATGCCGTTATCCTGTGAAAGTGTCTGTCGCATTTCGGTTTCGAACAGACGAAGCTGCTTTTCATGCCGGACTGTCTGGTCCCGTACCTCGCCCGAGGTGTCGAGGAAATCGAAATGCGCAACGGCAAGTCTGGCAGGACGGGCATTTGCGGCGATGCTGCTCGTGGCTCCGAGGCATATCGAGATCGCCACTGCCATCCATAGTCTGGGACTCGTCGGACCAATCATTCTGTCCTCCGTCGAAGGAAGTGCCCGCGCCGAGAATAGCAAAGGATGTCGCTCCAGCCCATCAGGCCGATTCAGCCTGACCGGCACTTTCGCTTTCACAGCATCGCAGGCGTCAGGAATGCCGTCAGCGAACCTTTTCCGGGAGCAGCGTCGGCGAGCGGCCGGGAAAACTGGATGACGGCGAGCGCCGAAGTGGGAAAGCCAGAGGCGAGCGCGGCGCGTTCGGCTTCGTCGCCTTCAGTCGCGCAAGCGATCGCGACATCCTCGATCATCGGATTGTGACCGACGACGAGCAGTGACGAGGTACTGTCCGCCGTCTTGCGCACGATCGAGAGATAACCCGCCGCATCGCAACTGTAGAGGCTGTCGGTGAAGGCCGGCTCAGCGGGTAGCGGACCGATGGTGTTGGCCACGCATTCCCACGTCTCGCGCGCCCGTCGGGCAGTCGAGCATAAGACGAAGTCCGGTACGAAGCCGGAGATGCGCATGGCCATGCCGATTGCGGCCGCGTCCTGCCTGCCACGTTCCGTGAGCGGCCGGTCGAAATCGCGGACACCGGGCTCGGCCCATCCCGCCTTGGCATGCCGGAGCAGGTAGAGCCGGCTCATCGGTTCTTCCAGGTTCTGTAAGAGGCTCAGAAAGGGTTAGTCGCGCGGCGATAGCGCCGCAATGCACCTTAAGATGTATGGGCAGGCTTGCAACCAAGAGGTGTCGAACCCCTGCCCAAATTTGGCCATTTGACGCATCCATGAGGCGGCCCGGACACGCAGGAACAAATGGATGAGAGCACGGGCCTTTTCGTCTTGTGCGGCAGGGGGGTGCCGAATATATAGGCGCCGGGTTGTAACAGTGGGGTGAGTCGAATGAACGAACTCGTTGACGCCAAATACATACCCTCCGAAGACGAGCCGTTCATGAACGAACGGCAGAAATCCTACTTCCGGGCCAAGCTCGTTCTCTGGAAAAGCGACATTCTCCGCGAAGCCCGCGAAACGCTAGAAATCCTGCAGCAGGAAAACGCCAACCACCCCGACCTCGCCGACCGCGCCTCCTCCGAAACCGATCGGGCCATCGAGCTTCGTGCCCGCGACCGGCAGCGGAAACTGATCGCGAAGATCGACGCGGCGCTGCAGCGGATCGAGGACGGTACTTATGGCTATTGCGAGGAGACGGGCGAGCCGATCTCGCTCAAGCGCCTCGACGCAAGGCCGATCGCCACGCTGTCCATCGAGGCGCAGGAACGTCATGAGCGGCGCGAGAAAATCTACCGCGACGATTGATTTCAGGTGTCGGCGCTAGACGGAGCGGCCGTCAGCTCCGCGCCGGCATCGACAATTCGCCCAGAAGCCGTTTCATCTCCTCTTCGAGCGACGGCTCGGCTGCTGGCTGCGTCTCCGGCTCGTTGACGAGGGGCGCTTTCAACTCTTCCTGCAGCGCGCTATCCAGATCGCCGCCATGTGTCTCGCGCCGAAGCGGTTCGATCTTTCCTGAAACGGGTTCTGGCGCGGCGGCTTCCTCTCTTGGCATCGATATTTCCGGCGCCCGGGTTTCGGTGGGGCGCGTTGCTTCGCTCGCGTTCGGCCGCCCGCCTACGGGAGCAAGGGGGGCTACGCTTGCCGCTTGCGGGGCAGAGCCAATTCTGGCCTGATCGAGGAAATGGACGCTTCCCGAATGAGGAGCTGGTCCGGCGGCAGTCCGTTGAGTGGGCGGCGGTGCAGAGACCGGCGCTTGCGGGCGGGCCGAAACAGAAGGTTCCGATCGTTGCGTCTCTGCGGGAACCGGCTTCGGTGCGGGCGGTGCCGGCTCTTCGAAGGTGAATGCGGGCTCCTCGCGCAGCGCGTGCGCCGGTTCGGGTCTCGCAGATGCCGGGTGCGGCGCGGAAGGCGTGTCACGGCCGTTCTGCAGGTCGCTTCCGGTGTGGTGCGGCGGCGCATGGAGTATGGCTCCCGGCACGATGTTCTGTTCGACGACCAGATCCGTCGGCCCGCCGATCAGGATCAGGTGTTCGACGTCGTCCCGGCGCACGAGAACGAGACGCCGCTGATTGTCGATCGCGGCGGCGTCCATGACGGCAAGCCGGGCGCGGCGATTACGCCCCCCGGCGACGAAGGTGCCGGACGAGACGCCCCGGACCGCACGGATCAGGAGGAGCACGATTACCAGAACAACCAGCGCTCCGACGGTCCACATCACGGCCGAGGCATATTGCGGCCCGGCGATATTGTTCAGCCATTCACCCAAGAGGGCCTCCATCGTCGGCTTGTTCTGCTGCGAGAATAGGACGCCCGTCGCTATTCCGGCAAGTTTTCGTGTGGCAGAGGATTATGTGTTTTTCGTGCCGGTTCCATCGACTGGCCTTTCCGGTATAGGGAGAATGTGATTCATACAGGGCGTGCGCCGCCGGTATGCTCGCCCCCTTGGGGCTCAGAGGACGGCTCGAGGGGACGACAGGCAGGGGAAGAAATGGCCAGGGAAACCCGCGCGGAGTTCTATCCGGAACCGGTGGTCGATCAAAGCATGGGCCCTGGAGCGATAACCCGACTGGTCATCTTCATCGGTGTCCTCACCGGTGCGGCGATCCTGTTCGTTCTTTTCCGCAGCCGGTTCGGCGATCCGTTCCTGCTCGGCATGCTCGGCATCATGGCGATGATCGGGATCG
>JBDZVC010000034.1:0-13197 GCA_040255475.1 Phyllobacteriaceae bacterium
TCGGCAGCGGGCGGAAAAGGGGGACTCATCGACGCGCTCTTGGCCGCTCGCGGGGCGGGTTCACCAGTAAGCTTTACTGCCTAGCTGATGCCCTCGGACGACCACCTGCCTTCCACCTGACGGTCGGCGAGGCGGCGGACTGCAAAGCCTATGACGCCCTGATCGGCCTGCCCGAGCGCGCCGAATGCTTTGCTTGCCGATAAAGGCTACGATGCTGACGCCATCCGCGCCGACCTTGCTCAACGGAAGATCGAGGCTGTCATTCCCGGTCGATCAAACCGCCGCGTGAAGATCGACCATGACCGGACGCTCTATAAGCAACGCAATCGCATTGAGCGCATGTTCGGCCACCTCAAGATCAACCGTGCCATCGCCACCCGTTATGACCAACTGGCCAGCGGCTTCCTCGGCATGGTTCATCTCGCCACGACCAGATACTGGCTCAAATTTGTCCACACCGCCTAGGGTCCCGGCCCCGAGTCAGGCAAGAAGAGCGGCCGGACATCGTCCTTAGACGACCCTGTTTATCAACGGTTCGTCCTTCATCAGCCTTTCGACGTTCTGCCATTCCCGCCGCCTGTTGGCGCTGATGTCGGCCGGCGTAAGCGAGCCGCCGGCCGTATGGGGCGTGAAGGCGATATTCGCATCCGGCCTCTCGGCCAGCTTCAGCAATGGATCGCCCGGCAAAAGCGGCTCCCAGGCCCAGCCGTCGGTCGCAACGCCCGAGAGTTTTCCATCGCGGAAAGCTTCCGCGACCGCCGCTTCGTTCAAGGTGGAACTCGAGCCGGCGGAGATCAGGCAGGCTCCATCCTTCATGCCCGCGATGAAATCACGCCCTATCGGCGGCTCCTTTCCGGCAATATGTGGAAGCAACAGGCAGAGGAAATCGCTTTCCGCCCGGATCGAATCGCTGTCCGCATAGCTGATGCCGAACTGTTCCTCGACCGCGGCCGGAAGACGCGTTCTCTTGTTGTAGAGGATCCTGCAGCCGAACGGTTTCAGGCGCATCGCGAGCTCGCCGCCCACTTCGCCGAACCCGACGATCCCGACCGTCGAGCCGATGACCGGGCGAATATTCCGTCGCCCGGTCCAGTTGATCAGGAAATAGTTCCCGTCGCACTTGCGGGGCGGCGCTTCGTACTCGGCTTCCTGCCGCAGGATATCCTCGCATTCCCGGAAGCGTTTGGCCAAGGTCAGGAGTTGCATCATCGTATGCTCGGCGACCATTGCGCAGCTCTGCAGCGGCCAGTTGCATACCGGTATGCCCGCCCGCTTCGCGGCTTCCAGGTCGATGTCGTGCGTCATACGCCCAAGGCGCTGAATAAGCCGCAACTGGCCGGCACCGGCAATTGCCGCGGCATCCACTTCGCCCTGTCTCTCGGTGATCAGGACGTCGAAATGAGGCAGGTGCCTTGCCAGTTCGTCCCGCGTGGGCCGTGAGCAGATTTCGATATCGAGGCCGGCGGGAGCCACATCCAGCGCCTTCTTCTGATGGACGGCTTCCCGAAAAGTCGACAGCAGCACTTTCAGTCTTGGCATTCTGTTGGACCTCTCACGGTCGGAATTTTGGCCAAAAGAGAACCGGGGCAACTATACGGTCGCCATCCGCCTCTTCCGCAGTCCGGCCCGGGATCAATCGTCGCCCGCCGACCGCGTTTCGTACCAGTGGCCGATCGAAGCCTTCGAAAGCCAGGTGAAGAAAAGGAAGACGGCTATACCCAGGCAGCACGACATGATGACTGCCGCCAGAAGCCGTTCGCCTTCGAGTTCGTTGGCATATTCGCGCAGGCGCTGACCGATGCCCACATCGCCGCGGCCGAAAAAGAAGTCACCGACGATGGCTCCGATAACCGACAGGCCAGCCGAAATGCGCAGGCCGGCAAAGATGGCGGGCAACGCGGCGGGCAGCATGAGCTTGCGCAGCCGCGTCAGCCGGCTTGCCTTGTGCAAGGTAAACAGATCATGGGCGCCCCGCGATGCGCTGTGCAACCCGAAGAGCGTGTTCACCAGCATCGGAAACAGTGAGATCAGAACGCAGATGACTACACGCGATGTCTGTCCGAAACCGAACCAGAAGGAAATAAGCGGTACGATGGCGAGCAAAGGTATCGCCTGAAGCGCCACCATGTAGGGAAAGACGGCGATTTCGATCAGCTTGCTTTGGCTCATGATGGTGGCCATCAGCATCGCGATGCAGATCGCGATCGAAAGGCCGATCGCCGCGACGCGCGCGCTCGACCACAGCGACAGGAGGATTTCGGAGAAATTGCCCCAGTCGGCGAAGCCCAGGCGCCAGACTTCATGCGGAGGGCTCAACAGAAAGCGGTTGGTGCTGTTGAGGACGAGGTAGCTGATCATGTACCAGACGACGAGCAGCAGGCAGCCCAGGATCATCGGCGGAATGATCGTCTCGCCAAGCTGGCGCGCGAAAGATTTGGGCTTCGAAAGGTTCGCAGGCTGGGTAGCATTGGTGGGAACGGCGACAGCCTTGCTCATCAATAGGCACTCCTCAACGCGCTGGAAATCTCGGCGGAGAGTTCCGTGAACGCAGGATCGAAACGGAGAGGCGGGTTTCGCGGGTAATCGAAGGGAACATCGAAGCTCGCGACGATGCGCCCCGGCCTTGCCGACATGACGTGAACGCGCGTGCTCATGAACACCGCTTCACCGATCGAGTGCGTGATGAACAGCCCCGCAAAGCGCTCCTGGCCGAAAAGCCGCTGTGTCTCCTCGTTGAGATGCTCGCGGGTGATCTCGTCGACGGCGCCGAACGGCTCATCGAAAAGAAACAGGGAAGGCTTCAACGTCAGCGTTCTCGCGAGCGATGCGCGCATCTTCATCCCCCCGGAGAGAGACTTCGGATAGTGCTTTTCGAAGCCCGACAAACCCACGAGATCGATCGCGGCCTGTGCGAGCTTTGTCCTCTCGCCGCGCGGAATGCCGTGAAGCTCGGCCGGAAGCTCGACGTTTTGCGCAACGGTCCGCCAATCCAACAGCGTGGCGTCCTGAAAGACGTAGCCTATCTTGTCCTCTTCCACGCTCACGGAGCCGGAAGTGTGCTTAATCAGACCGGACGCGATCTTGAGCAGCGTGGACTTGCCGCAACCCGAGGGACCGACGATGCTGACGAACTCGCCAGGCCGCACCTGGAACGTGACGTCGGAAATTGCCTGCGTACCGTTCGGGTATGTCATTCCGATATGATCAAAGATCAGGGCTGGATGTGCCGAAGCCATCGCGTGTCCTCCATATCTGGCACCTACCGCTCTGGCGGAAATGTTCATGGCAGCTCTCTCTTGCTCAGGTGCGACGCCACGGTCGCCGGGCAGGGCGGGCACGCTCACAAGACGGGCCAGCGCGGCCGCGACGCCGGCACCGCCGCGCGTCTGGCAATTTCCGGCATCCGTCGACGGGCATCCGCCACGATCGCTTCCTGGTCCATCGTAAGGATCTCGTGATTTCGGACCACGACCTTGCCGTCCACCACCACCGTATCGACATCCGCTCCCTGCGCGGCGAATACCATCGTGGCGACCGGGTTCCAGATTGGGGTAAGATGGGGCACGTCGGTATCGATCGTTATCAGATCCGCCTTTTTCCCCACTTCCAACGACCCGACCTGGTCGGCTATGCCGAGAGCGCGCGCGCCATGGATGGTTGCCATTTCGAGCACCGTTTCCGCGCGCAGGCAATTACGGGTCTTCGCGTGGGTGCGGGCGATATGACAGACCACGCGCAGGTCACGAAGGAGATCCATATTGGCATCGCCGGCGGTCCCGTCGCAGCCGAGCGCTACGTTGACGCCCTCGGCAAGCATGTTGACGACCGGGGTCGGGCCCCAGGCGGATACCGCATTGTTCGCCGCGTTGGTCGACACAGACGCGCCGGCCTTGGCCAGGATCCTGACGTCTTCCTCGTCTGCCGCCGTGCAATGTGCCAGGACGGCGTTCGGTCCGACGATCCCGAGATCGATGCCGAATTCCATGTGGCTGCGGTAGCCGAGGCTGCGCGCGTAAGCGTTGTCGCTCTCCAGTTCCGAATGATGGATGGTGAGGCGCATGCCACGTTCTTTGGCGATCTTGGCAACTTGCCTGTAGAGGTCGGGATTGGCCGAGTCGTCAGCGGTCCTGCAACCGAACCAGACCTGGATCCTTCCATTCGCGGCGCCATTCCATTTCTTATGCGCGGCAAGGGTATCGGAAATCGTCCTGTCGGGGTCGAACCAGGCCGACATAGGCCAGCCGACCTTGTCCCGGTAGGCGGCTGGAACATCCATGACGACCTTGCCAAGCGCCGCGCGGATCCCCGAGTTCACGCAAGTCTCGGCTATTCCGTCGAATCCATGATTCTCCGAAGTCATGCATTCGATGAAGCTCGTCGTCCCGGATTTCAGCATCTCCAGGATGCATAAAGATGCGGAAGCCGCGCCGTCTTCCGGCGTCATCGCCCCTTCCATGGGAAGCGTAAGGCCGTAAAGCCATTCGTGAAAATTGTCGGAGCGTTCGTTGCGTTCGCCTACGCCGCGGAAGAAGGCCTGGCTCAAATGTACATGCGTGTCGATCAGACCGGGCGAGATGATGTGCCCGCTGTAATCATGGACCTGAAGCTCGGGGAACCGTCTGACGACGTCGGCTGTCTTGCCGACCGCTGCAATCGAATCCCCGATGACGGCAACGGCTCCATCGTCGATCACCCGGCGCTCGCTGTCCATCGTGATCAGGGTAGCGTGGGCGAATATGAAGCCGGAATGCGCCGACACGAGGGTCTCCTTGTTTGTGAATTCAGGCGGCGCCCGGTCTCAGGTCGAAAGTGACCCTGCCCGGGCGGAAAGCGGATTTGCCATCGGCTTTCCGCCGGGAGAAGCAGCGATGTCGTCCGGCTTCAATTGAGCCCGATCGACTTGTCGATGAATTCGTTGGTGTAGGTCTTGTCGGAAGTCAGATCGTCCGGAAGGCGCTCCCCGCTCCTGCGCAGGATATCCATCATGCCATCGACCACATTCTTTTCGAAATTGCCGAAGATGGCGTCGCTTCCATTCGCTACCATGCCGAGATCCAGTTGCGCCTTCGCGGAATAGGCGGCTTTGTCCAAGGGGTAGCGCCAATAGCTGTCGATCTTTTTGACCATATCGACAATCTTCTCATTGGCCGATTCGGGATGTTTTATGTAGTCGATCTCGGACTGCTGCAAGAGCGGAATAAGCATCTTCAGGCAAGGCCGCAGCTTTTCAAGATCAGCACTGCGTATCGCGAGCGTCTCGAAATAGGCATGAAAGCCGGCATCATCGATCAACTGGTATTTTATCGGCTTTCCCCACTCGGTATAGACCTTTGTATAGTTGTATGGATCAACCGTAGCCAGAGCCTGCTGCGCAATCTTACCTTTGGACGCGATGAAGCGCGCCGGCGAACTATCAAAGGATTTGTCGATCTGAGCTTCTGAAAGCTGCCCCAAAGTAACGAGATACTTCGGGTAGGAGGCATAAGGCGATACGTTTACGACAATATTCTTGTCTTTTAGGTCCTTGATCGTCTTGACGTCGGGGTAAGTCTGAGGGTCCCACATGATTGCGACCGGGTTCTTCTCGAACGGCGCCATTACGGAGATCATTGGCGCTACCCGGTAGCCAAGGGCCAGATCGTAATGTGAAAGCACCGCCATGTGGATGGCCGGGTCGGTGTACATGACCTTGTTGGTGCCCATACCAGCGATCGGAGCGCCGCCTGAGCGAAGCTCTATTTCAATCCCGGTGTCCTTTCCTTCCGCGACAAGCTTGCCGCGGGCGGTCATGTTCTTGTTGTCGATCTTGTATCCGTCGCCCAGCACGTTGAAAAGATAGCCGTGCTCGGCCTGCGGGAACCAGTCGAGCTGGACAATGAACGGCGAAGGACATGAGGCGGAAAGGTTGGCGTCGGCGGCGTTCGCCGAACCAGATGCGAATAAGAACGGCGACACCACTGCAAGAGCTGCGGCCACCTGAATTGAACGGTTCATGACTGTCTCCTCCCACAGCAGCTCGCAAAACCAGCCTCTGCCGGACAGCAGGCTAAATATGCCGAATTACTGATGCAACAGTAATGATCTGATCAATTGTTTCGATTTTTTATAGCTGCTCTAGGCGGGAGCCACCTCGACGGCAGCCGGACAAACCGCCACGAGCAGGCTGAAGCCGGATGAAAGTCGCACCTGCGATGCCGGGCTGCAATTGCCGGATCGTCACGGTTGCCGGCAATATCTCCCGATCCATTCCGCGGAGAGCACTTCGACGGTCCGGCCGATAGCCCTGAAGTCGACCGATTCCAATGTGCCGGCCAGATCGATGAGTGCGGAAGTGACCGGCGTGGCGATCCCATAATGATGGCCCAGGGATTCCATGGGAACCAGCGAGCAGGGAACATCCTCATGGACAAAGCGCCGCTGCAGCTTGGGGCCGAAGCGCGCGATGCCGCCAACGATCCTCGACCCGGCCGGGTAGGCACGGCGCCCGAACTCGGATACCGGAAGCGGCCGGAGCCCGATGCCGGCAATCAGCCGATCGCGTTCGGCCTCGAACGCGTTACACAGCCGGCTGACCCGGCCCAGCTTCGCCTCGTCGAAATGCAGGATGCCGCTTGTCATTTCTCCAAGATCCCTGTCGAGCAGGACGGCGCCGCCGACATAGGCCGGGACATGCCCGATGCAGTTCGGATTGTTCAATCCGTTTTGCAGGACATTCTCGCCGAACTCGAACTCGGGAAAGAGCGTCATCATCGATTGAAATGCGGGCGCGTCCGTGTCCGATCTGTCGCCGGCGATTTCAAGCCACCGCTTGTGGCCTCTGATCGAGAGGGTTGCAGGATTGATCTTGCCGCACAGGTGCAGCGTGTTGTTGAGCTCGAAAATCCTGGGCAACCGTGCTCCGCAAGCTTCCAGCGTATCGCGGAAAATTTTTGACCCGCCGACATAGCCGCAATTCAATACGACGATCTGTCCTTCCTTGACTGCCGAGGCAATCGAGTTTGCCACCTCCGCGTGCCTGTCGGCCGTCGTCGACACGAAGATCAGGTCGGCTTCCGCCACCGCTTCGGCATTGGAGGGCGCCTGAGGGGGCAGGGCCACCATCCCGGCGCCACGCTGTCCTTCGTAGGACAGACCACCCGCGAAGGCGAGGGCGTCGCCGATAGCCGGATCGGTATCGTGCCAGGACGCGATGTCCACGCTGCGCAGCCCTGCTTCCACCGCGAGACCACTCCCGGCCGCGCCCATCCCGATCAGCGCGCAGCGCAATGTCGACTTGCCCATTTGATTCCCCTTGCATCTTCGAATTGGTCGTGATGATATTAGGACGTCCGTACAACTAGTACAGTCCTGATTTCAAGTACCGCAAGGGAGGATGTGAATGATCGGCATTGGTGAACGGAAGACGCGCCGGCTCGGCCTGGCGGCCGCGGCAATAGCGGGGTCTCTGCTTCTCGGCTTCACGCCGACGAGCGCCGAGCCCCTCAAGGTTGCGGCGGACGTAGGCTATGCGCCATGGGCCATGCGGGGCCCCGACGGCCAGGTCACCGGCTTCGTAATCGACGTCGCCAACGACATCGCGCGACGGATGGGTCGCGACAAAGCCGAAATCATCGACGTCAACTTTTCCGCGATTTTCGCGGGACTGTTCGCGGGCCGCTACGATGCGATCATGGCGCCGATGGAAATCACCGACGTGCGGGCCAAGCAGCTGCTGTTCACCGAGGGTTACATGTCGAGCGGTCTGGCTCTCGTGACCAGCTCGGACGACAAGGAGATCAAGTCGCCAGGAGACCTGAAAGGCAAGGTGCTGGCAACCAACAGCGGCAGCCAGTCCGATACGTGGGCGACCGAAAACCAGGCGAAGTACGGCTACACGGTGCAACGTTACGACAAGGACACCGACGCCATGCAGGCAGTAGTCGCCGGCCGTGCGGCCGCCAACATCGTCAATGTCAACGTCGCGCAATATGCCGCTCTGAAGAACAAGAAAATCGCCGTTGCCGCCCGTCTCTACACGGATCGGGACATCGGCTACGCCGTCCGCAAAGGGGACGAAAAGCTGCGTGCTGAAATCGAGGGCGCGCTCGAATGCATGAAGCTGGACGGCACGATCGAGGGCATCTACAAAAAATGGTTTGGCGAGGAGCCCGAGCCGGCCAACTCGATGATGAAGGTCTTTGCGGGCTACGGACCCGTCGGTTACGAGGGTTACGAACCGACCTATCATATCCCCGCATGCAAATGATGGTTGAAAAGAACGTGGAAACCCCGGAACCGTCCGGGGCTTCTCCGCTTCTCACGATAACCGGCCTGCAGAAGAGCTTCGGGACAACGCCGGTGCTGAAAGGCATCGACCTCACGGTCATGCGCGGTGAACTGGTGGCCCTGATCGGGCCGTCGGGCTCCGGCAAATCGACGCTGTTGCGCTGCATCAACCGCCTTGAGGAGCCGAGCGCCGGCAAGGTCATGCTCGACGGTGTCGAGGTCACCTCGGCTCAGGCCGACATCAATCAGATCCGTCGCCACATCGGCATGGTGTTCCAGGCGTTCAATTTGTATCCCCATCTGAATGCGGAAGCCAATGTGACGCTTGCGCTTCGCAAGGTTCTGAGGAAATCGAGATCGGAGGCGTCCGCCGCGGCGCGTGCGGCACTGGACCGGGTAGGCCTCAAGGCGCGTTACGCGGCATATCCGGGAGAACTTTCGGGCGGGCAACAGCAACGCGTCGGCATCGCCCGCGCAATGGCGCTCGAGCCGAAGCTGTTCCTGTTCGACGAGCCGACCTCGGCGCTCGACCCCGAACTCGTTTCCGAGGTCCTGAATGTCATGAAGGACATGAAGGCCAACCATCGGACGATGGTGGTCGTCACTCATGAGATGGCCTTTGCCCGCGATGTCGCCGACCGTGTCGTCTTCATGGACAACGGGCTGATCGTCGAGAGCGGCACGCCCGACTACATCTATGGCTCCAGCCGCAACGCCCGGTTGACGGAATTCCTGCGCAGCTTCAAGGACAGATCGGGTCCGCGGTAATGCAACTGATCGCACAATATTTTTTCGACATTTCGATCATGGAGAAGGCGATCCCCTTCCTGCTGAAGGGGCTGGTCACGACATTGCTGATCGCCGTGTTGGTTGTCGTCCTGGGCCTGAGTCTTGGCCTCGCGCTTGCCTGCCTGCGGTCCTACCAGAAGCGGTTGCCCAACCTTCTCATCCTCGCCTTCATCGACATGTTCCGGTCGATCCCGGAACTGGTCCTGCTGATCGTGGCGTATTTCGCACTGCCCGAATTCGGCATAAGCATGCCCGGCTTCGTCGTCGTCGTTCTCGTGCTTTCGCTTGTCATGGCGGCGTTCACGGAAGAGATCTTCTGGTCGGGGATCACCTCCGTTCAGAGGGGACAATGGGAAGCCGGCCGCTCGACGGGCCTCAACTTTACCCAGGTCCTTTTCAGCATCGTCCTGCTGCAGGCCTTGCAGATGGTCATACCTCCATTGACCAACAAGACGATCAGCATCACCAAGAGCACGGCTCTCGCCTCCGTCATTTCCGTTTCGGAATTGCTCAATCAGGCATCGAGCCAGCAGGCTCTCTACGCAAACCCGACGCCGCTCACGCTCGCCGCCCTCCTGTACCTGCTGATATTCCTGCCGTTCGTCATCTTCAGCCGGTTCATCGAGGGCCGGTATGCCGTCAAAAGATAACAATTTCCGATGCTGAACCTGGACGCCATACGGGAATCGATCCCTTACATCCAGTCGGGGCTTTGGACGACGGTCCTCCTGGCGGCTATTCTCATTCCCGCGGCGTTCCTGTGCGGCCTGGCGATCGGCGTGCTCGCCACGTCGAGGTCGCTCGCCATCCGCGCACTGACGTTCACCTACATAGACTTCTTCCGCTCCTTTCCTCCTCTCGTCCTCATCATCTTCATATTCTATGCCCTGCCTTTTCTGGGACTGCGGCTCCCCGAACTGCCGGCATTCATACTGGCGATGACATTGAACGGATCGAGCTACTTCGCCGAAATCATCAGGGCAGGCATCCAGTCGATCCCCAAGGGGCAATACGAGGCCGGGCGTTCGACGGGCCTCTCCACGATACAGACGATGGTCTATATCGTGCTGCCGCAGGCATTGAAGAACGTCACGCCACCGCTGCTTAGCAATTGCATCGAACTCTTCAAGGCGACTTCGCTTGCGTCTGTGGTAGCGATCGCCGAATTGCTCCGGAGCGCCAGGATCGCGCAAGGGCTCATGTTCGACCCCTCGCCACTGCTTCTTGCGGCGCTTGTATATTTCGTGATCCTGTGGCCGTGCGTGCGGCTTCTTTCTCGGCTTGAGCGGCGCAGCCTCACATGGATCGTCTGAACAAAGGCATCAGATTTTACGGAAAGGCGGCGAGGTGAACGCTCCTCTCTATCTCCAGGTCCAGATGGACATATTGGCGGCGATATCGAGCGGCGCGTATGCGGCCGGAGACATGTTGCCGACCGAAAGCGAGTTCTGTGAACAGTACGGGGTAAGTCGCGCCACGGTCCGCAGGGCGATCGAGAATCTTTCCGTAGACGGTATCGTCGTAAAACAGCATGGCGTCGGCACGTTCGTCCAGAAGCGTCCCACGATCGGACAAAGCGTGCGCTTCAGGGGATATCTGGATGACATCCTGATCCTCGATCCTGAAAATCATTATCAACTCGTATCGATCGAGACCCGGACATTTCCGGAGGAGATCGCAAAGATATTCGGCGGTGACGAATTCGCCACGGGAACGGTCAGCTTGAACCTTCTGCGTCGAAAAGGACGCCCTGTCATGGTGGGTGAACGCTACCTGCCTACACGGATCGCTGAATACGAACAACATTCCGACTACGAAACGGGCGAGCAGCCGACCGTTGCGATCTTGAAGAAGGCGGGGATCCGTATCGCTCGCGGCCATCAGATCATGAAGGCGGTGACGGCAAGCCAAAAAGTGGCGGGTCTGCTCGATGTCAGCCAGGGCACTCCGCTGATGGCGTCCTCGCGCACGTATCACGACATACACGACAAGGCTGTCGCCGTGATCGAGGCGATCTACCATCCAACCAACTTCGAGATGTTCATCGATCTCGCCCCAAAGATGGGTGGGCGGTTTCTCTGACAGGAAAGAGACTGGCTTAATGACGAAAATGGACCTGGTCGTGCGCAATGCGAAATGCGCCACGGCGGCCGACACTTTCGATTGCGACATCGGCATGCGTCACGGGGTGATATACCAACTTGGCGGTGCGATGGACGGCGCCGCGGAAATCGACGCCGCGGGGCGCTGGGTGCTTCCCGGCGGGATAGACAGCCACGTTCATTTCGATCAGAGGAAGACCCACGGCGGGCTTACTGCAGACAATTTCTTCACCGGGACCGTTTCCGCCGCATGCGGCGGCAATACGACCGTCATCCCGTTTGCAGCCCAGCACAGGGGTCAGTCGGTCAAATGGGCCATCGACGAATACCATGCCCGCGCCGGCGGCAATGCGGTCATCGACTACAATTTCCACCTGATATTGTCCGACCCGCAGCATCCCGCATTTGCCGAGGAACTTGGGGGGATCTGCAGCCAGGGGATCAAGTCCTTGAAGGTGTTTACGACCTATCCTGCCATCGTTCTCGACAACTCGGCGCTCTTGAACGTCTTCGAGTTGGCCAAGAAGAATGGCTGCACGGTGATGGTGCATTGCGAAAACTCGGAGATCATCAGTTTTGTCACCGAGCGCATTCTCGCTCAGGGATCGACGGCGCCTCGATATCATCTCGCATCCAGACCAGCCATCGCGGAGAGCGAGGCAGTGATGCGGATCTGCTGTATTGCGGAACTCTTCAATGTTCCCACAATGATCGTGCATGTCTCGTCGGGACGATCGCTCAAGATTGTGGAGATGGCACGGCGGAACAACGCAACGATCTTCGCCGAGACATGCACGCAATATCTGACCTTGCCGCAGTCGCTGCTTGCAAAACCCGGCCTGGAAGGGGCGAAGGCGATCTGCAGTCCGCCGCTGCGCTCGGACGCGGAGAGTGCGGAACTTTGGGCAGCGATCGAGAACGGCGCCATCGATGTCGTTTCTTCCGATCACAGCCCCTATCGTTTTGACGAAACCGGCAAGTTCGCTCATGGCCGGGACGTGCCGTTCACGCGTATTTCCAACGGGGTACCCGGCGTCGAGATCAGGTTGCCGCTGTTTTTCACGCGCGCCGTTCAGGGCGGCCGGATCAGCATCAACCGCCTTGTCGAGCTGACCGCGACGAACGCCGCGAAAATCTATGGGATCTATCCGCGCAAGGGCACGATCGCGGTAGGGTCGGATGCCGACCTGTGCATATGGGACGACGATTATGAGTGGACGATCACCAATGATCGTTTTCATCATAACGTCGACTATACACCCTATGAAGGGATCGAAGTCACGGCCTGGCCTGCGGTAACGATCTGCCGTGGCAACGTTGTCGCCAGATATCACGATTTCATCGGCCAGCGCGGATATGGGCAATTCATTGCGGCGTCCGAGACGCTGCCGCGTCATGGCAGCACCAGGACCCAGGACGAATTACGGGAGTTGGGGGTGGATCTGATGGAAAATAGACAACAATAGCCTGCCGCCCTTATACGGGAGCCTGAAGCAAGACATCCTGACCCCTGCCCAGGCCTCCGGTTGCCGTTGCGAATGTCCGGCAAGACAAGACGCGGCATTTCACTGAATGCAATCCAGGTGACGGTCGCCTTCAACCCGTTCTTCGAGCAAGGAGGCGGGCTGAAAGCGAAGCGGCGACCTTGCCGCTTTCACGTGACGGGCCGTCTCTGATTTTTTACAGGCCCTTGTGATATGCGAGGAGGTTGAAGATAAAGTTTTCGACGCCGGAGCCGGCTCAGCGTTCCGGAGGAGGGCGCATTACTTGACGCCGTCCCGGATCCTGATACGGCGCCTTTCGATCATAATAGGGAACAGACAGACAAATGAAGCGCCAGACACGGCCGTTCATCGTTGAAGTAAAGCACAAGCGCGGCACTCGGAAATCCCGTCGTTCGATCTGGGGCGGCCTCGACCTGTCGGCAATTGCCGCAGAGACAGGAAATGATGAGCAGCAGCCAAATGATCAGCTTGTTGACTCTAACGTTACAGTTGTTGATGCTGAACCTCGGCATAACTCGCGAGCGGAGCAACACATG
>JBDZVC010000034.1:13297-28272 GCA_040255475.1 Phyllobacteriaceae bacterium
CGTTACAGTTGTTGATGCTGAACCTCGGCATAACTCGCGAGCGGAGCAACACATGGCCGATCCTCAGGAAGCTGAATCAACACAGACCGGCGTGGAAGCGCCTGCCAAACCAGCCGAGCCAAGAAAAAGAGCCGCACGATCCAGGAGGGCCAAGGCAGAGGCCGGACAGCCGACGGTCAGGAAGAGCGCCAGGCAGCCGGCCAAGGCGACTGAGGCTTCCGCCCCGGCAACGCGAGCCCCTCGAAAAACGTACTCTCAAAAAGAGAGAGCGCAGAAGCTGTCGCAGATCGAGAAGTCGATCGCCGGTGGCGCTACGACCAGGAACGCGGTCGGTCAGGCCGGAATTTCGGAGCAGACCTACTATCAGTGGAAAAAGGCGGCAGCCCCCGCTTTCGAAAGCGACGAATTAAAGGATCTGCTCGCGCTCGAAGAGGAGAACAAGCGCCTCAAGAAGATGCTTGCCGAGCGCTTGCGTAAAGAAAATGCCGAACTGAAGAACAAGCTGGGTCTCGCTTAGGACTCATTGCGCACAAGCTGACACCGTGCTTGGCGCTGAAGCGGAGGCATCTCGCCTTCGCCGGCGCGCCGGATTCATGAACCGATCTCAGGCTGGCGTCAGTCATCTCGTTCACCGCAGGCTCGGCCTCTTCTAGCCCTGCTGGAGCGATATAAAGCACGATCGGACTGGCCCAGCTAGAAGCGAAGCTGCACCAGACGACACGCTCATACTGTCAGTAACGGGAACTGTTTTCAGCCATGCTGTGATGGTCGTCTCGAAAGGTTGATTGGCGGGCAGCCAGGTTCGACCTAATGTCGAATTCTTGTTTTCTTGTACCGCCATCCAACCTGGAGATTTCCATGACGACCGTCGCCGTTCTCGTAGGCAGCCTGCGCAAAGAATCCTTCAGCCGCAAGACCGCCAAGGCTTTCGCCGAGCTGACGCCTGATCTCACATTCGACTTTCTCGATATCGGCGCGGTTTCATATTTCAACCAGGATCTCGAAGCTAATCCGCCATCGGACTGGACAGCGTTCCGTGACCGTATCGCCGCGGCCGACGCCATTCTGTTCGTGACTGCCGAATACAACCGTTCGGTTCCCGGTGTTCTGAAGAATGCGCTCGATGTTGCCTCGCGACCGTATGGGCAGGGCGCGCTTATGGGCAAACCTGCCGCAATCATCTCCACGTCGATCGGCGCCATCGGCGGGTTCGGCGCAAACCACCACCTGCGCCAGTCACTATGCTTCCTGAATATGCCGACGTTGGAACAGCCGGAGGCCTATATCGGTAATGCAGGCAGCCTGTTTGACGACGAAGGCAACCTCGCCAACGAAAGCACGCAGGACTTCCTCGCCAAGTTCGGGCAGGCGTTCAAGGATCATATCGCGCGAAACACGGCCAAATGAGTTTTCGTCCCGCACGGGAAGGTTCCGGCCGTTGGGCCGCTATCTTTCCCCGTGCGGGAAAAATCCGGCAGGTCATCCGATTCACAAATCGGCACCGATTTGGTATCCATGCCGTATGAACGAGCTCAACCTGAAAACCGACACCCGACAGGCCAATTGGCGTCGCCAGAATCCCGAAAAATACCTTGCCCACGTT
Source organism: Phyllobacteriaceae bacterium (assembly GCA_040255475.1). Classification (GTDB taxonomy): domain Bacteria; phylum Pseudomonadota; class Alphaproteobacteria; order Rhizobiales; family Rhizobiaceae; genus Mesorhizobium_L. The sequence continues at coordinate 14,901 of JBDZVC010000034.1, forward strand.
GCGGTGCAGCGTGCGTTGACAAGTGGAGACCTGGTGAAGGGACGCTGTGAAATTTGTGGCGATCCGACGGTCGATGCACATCACGATGACTATCGCAAACCGCTCGAAGTCAGATGGCTATGCCGTCAGCATCATACTCGCGTCCACGCGTCTGGATGCGATGGCGATCTTTTCCCGGTATGCGATCATGATCAGGATAGGCCGGTAGTTCCATAAGATAGATTATGCGACTTTTGTGGTGCTTTTGCCTTGATGATGATGCTCCACACTGTGCCAAGCCCAGCCTGACGACGCCCTATTCCACTTCGTAGGTAAAGCCATTCGGCGAGGCGCCGACGGTCACTCGGGTGATCTTCTCTCCGGCCATCATCCGCTTCAGCACGTTGCGGCTCAGTTCCGGCAGGAGCGTGTTGGTGAGGATAGCGTCGATCATCCGGCCTCCGGATTCGATCTCGGTGTAGCGCGCCTTGATCATGTCGAGCACACCCTCGCCGATGATCAGTTCCGCATCGTTGTTGTCGCGAAGCCTGTGCGCGATCTTCCTGAACTGATGATTTGCGATGGCTTCGATCATCGCGTCGGAGAGCGGGTAATAGGGAATGGTCACGACCCGATGGCGGCCCCAGCCAGCAACCTTCAGCAAACTCTGGACAACCGCGGCGGTGGTGGGGGAGGAGGCGGCGGTGGCGGCTCCGGCGGAGAGGGATGGTAGGACCAGGACGGAGTGCTCTAGGAAAGAAGCCGTGCTGATTGCCCCTGCGCCGAAAGCAGTTTGATTGCCTTGCGGTCGAAGGAGACGAAAATCTCTCCCCCAAGCCAGCCGCCGTCGGAGGCGATGACGCCGTCGGCAAAATCACCGCCAGCTTCAAGCACCGCCAATCCTGCCTCGACAGCCGGCCGATTGACGACGACATTTGCGGTATTCAGCAAAGCCCGGATCGCGGCGGCAATATCTTTCCGCGCGGTCTGATACTGCCGTCCGAGGACCCATGCGAACTCACACAAAGCCTGCAGGCTCACCGCAACGATATCCGCCCTGGCAAGCAGGTCGACGGCCACGGCCGCCTGCTCTTCATCATCGGCAACATACGCGCGCAGCAACACATTCGTATCGGCCGTGATTTTCATGCCTTTCCGGACCCGGCAGCCGAGCCCGCTTCCTCGATTGCCTTGTTGATCTCCTCGATGCTGAGCACCCGGCCATTCGTCTTGCCCTTCAGAAAGCCGTGCAGGTCGCGAAATGACCCCTTCGGCCGCGCCGCTTTCAATTCCGCCCGGCCGTCGGGCAGCAGATCCAGTTCGATTTTCTCACCCGGCCGGATGCCCAGATGTTGCAGCACGTCCCTGCGGAACGTCACCTGACCCCGTGCGGTCACCGTCAGCGTCGTCATATTTGCCGACTCCTATCCATTCCGGGCTTAAATAATGCAAAGTTGCATTACTATCAATGGCGGATGCCGATTTGTGTCGTGAAACAGCCGGTGGGGCGGTTCAAGGGGACTGCCATCCCTGCGGTTGACGGTCAGGCCGGAGGTTCCAGATGGCCGTTGCCCAGCGTCCGGCAATTGGCTCGCCACCAGACGACATGGCCATCGGGCACGAGGCCGTTCAACAGTTTCATGGCGGCTTCGGCCACTTCCGGCTTATCGTAGAACTCGATCACGATCGGCAGATCGGCGGTGAGGCGCAGGAGATCGGCCGCACGCACCGTGCCACTTGCGCCGAAGCCGGCGATGCCACGGAATACAGTGACACCCTGTACCCGGTGCTGATCGTGCAGGAGGGCGAGTATCTCTTCCTGCAGGTTGGTCCTGCGACCATGCTCGGTTTCATGGAGGTAGATGCGCACCACGATCACTTCGTTGCTCATGGCAATGACCTCAGAGGTTGCGAGCGATATAGGCGCCGCCGAAGGCGCCGATGAAGCCGAGCCCGACAGACAGCACGACGTAAAGCGCCGCCTTCACGAAGCTGCCCTGCTCGACAAGGAGTAACGTCTCCATCTCGAACGTGGAGAAGGTAGTGAACCCTCCGAGCACTCCGGTCAGGATCCCCGTGCGCAGTTCGGGAGAGATCGTCAGACGCTCCAGGGTCTCGATAAAGAGGAACCCCATTGCGAAACTGCCGAGCAGATTGATGCTCATCGTGGCGTAAGGGAAATCCTTGCCGTAGATCGCCTGGACGAGATTCGTCATGGCGTAGCGCGCCCAGCAACCGATCGTGCCGCCGATGGCGATCGCGATATAAGTCCACATAATTACCCTTCGTCATCTTCTAAAACAGTGCGAGCGCCAGGATCACCACCAGCAGGGCGCCGATCAAGGCCAGATAGAAATTGAGCTGGCCGGACTGGATACGACTCATCTTCTCGGCGAGGAAGCGTACGAAGCGCACCAGCGGCGAAAAAAGATACGGACCGAAGATCGGCGCCACATCGTGCATGAAGACAAGCCGCCGGGAGCCAGACGGTCAACGCCCGGGAGAGCCCATAGAAGGTCGCGTTGAGGACCACGCCGGAGAGGATGAAGCGGATTCGTGACGCGAGCGCGCAGTCTTCCAGATCCTGCATAATCTCATGGCGGTATGCGATGTCGTCGACGTCGGTCAGGCTGGTGTGGAAATAGCCCAGGAGTTCGTATCCATCGCGGCCTGACGTCAGCGACGCCATGGTCTGATCCAGATTGAGGTCGCCAAAGCAATCCGGCTCGCCCGCGGTTTCCGCGGCCGGATATTTTTCGGGATTCTGGAACAGGATGCTTTGGAACGCGGATGGCGCCGGACGTTTATTCGATACATCCGCCCCTACCCTGCACTTGGCCTCAGGCCGCTTCGCGGCTGAGGCGGCTGTCCCTGGAGACTTCGTTTCGCCTGTGGCGCTCTGTGCCGGGTGCGCACCTTCCTGGGGCCTGCGAATTTGATTCATGCCACACTCCTGCTCTCTCTTGTCAGAGCAGGAGTCATCGGCCCTAGGCGGTTTTAGCGGACTCCACCGCTTCAGGGAACCTAGTGAATACGACCGTAATCTTCAAGCGGTCATCGCACATGGGCGGATTTCGTCGGCGGTGGCCAAGGCGATGCTTCATTGCCTGCCCCAGGTTAGAACGGACTCCTTCGCAGCCTTGCACGAGCCCGCTCATCTTGTGGGGTTCTGCGAAGAAATGTAGCATCGGAGCCCGTTGTGGCGAGGCGGATGACTGAAACCGATAACCGGCCAGGTCGCGTGAGATCTCTTGGACAATACGCAAGCACGTGGCCTTCGGACCACGCAGGATAGCAAGGCCTCCAAGGAGGCTACCCTACGCCTCGCACATTTCGAGCTTCTGTTCGGTGATTGCCGACCCGAGCACCACCAGGCCGGCGAGTATCTTTTCATGCACGAAGACCCCGCGGACCGTATCTACGGCGTGCTGTCGGGCACCGTGGAGATTTCCACTTTTTCCCTGAGCGGGCGCAAACTGGTCGCCAATATCGAGCTGTCGCGCAGCCTTATCGGCGAGATCGGTGCGCTGGACGGGGGACAGCGAACGGCGAGTGCCGTCTGCCTCACCGATTGCGAACTGGTCTCCCTGAGCCGCACGCAGTTGATGCGCAAGCTCGGGGAAAATGCCTCGCTGGCGCTGGCGATGATCGACCTCCTCTGTGCGCGCCTCCGCTGGATCGACAATGAACGCAACGACCTTGCGCTCCTCAAGGTCGAGGCGCGGCTCGCCAAGCGGCTGCTGCTCCTCGGCGAAAGGCTGGCCGACGACGCAGGCTGGATCAGGATTTCTCAATCCGAGCTCGCCGCGTTTCTGGGCGCCACACGGGAATCCGTCAACAAGATGCTCAATACCTGGCGCAACCGGAAACTCATCGACATCAGGCGTAGTGCGATCCGCCTGGTGTCGAAGCATGGCTTGCAGGAGATCGTCCATCTCGAGGACGAGTGACTACAGCTTCGAGAGCAGGTAGCGCAGGCTCGAGCGGCTGGGCATGAAGAAATAGCCGCCGCCGCGCGTGGTCACGAAGCTCGGCAAATCTCGTAACAGCACGCGCCCTTCGCCTACCGGAATGGAGAAACTGCCGGTGCCCTCGTTCGCACCGATGGTCGGATCCTTCTCGCCCGCCAGTCCCTGAACGAACGCAGAGGATACCCAAGTCTGCTGCATGAACTCGTATTGTCGCTCTATATCGGCATTGAGGCACATGAATAGAAGACCGACCTCCTGTCCTTTCTCGTAGGTGCGGCCGCAACGAAGGATTCGGTGGCGATTGTTGATTCTGAGCTGGATCTCGGGATCGCTCCCCAGCGAATCCCGCGGATTGGAACGACGTACATGCGAGCCTAGCGGGCACTGGAGGCCCTGCGGATCTTCCGCGGCGAAGGCGAAATCATTGTCCGGTCCGCGGTTCGGACGGCCATTGGGGTTGCGTACGAGGGAACTGCCGTCCTGCCAGCGCCCGACCATCTTCGCCGCAATCCATTGAGGATCGAGCTTCGCATTGCCGGTTTCCTTTTGCGCGAGGTCCGCCGCGTGCCGGCAATAGGCGTTGAAGGTCGAGACGTGCTGTTCAAGTTGGCGAACGACCATGAAACTGCCATTGCGACCGAAGTCCCGCATCCTCGCCTTCTTGTCGAAAAGCTGTTCCTCCGGCCCGGTTTCCAGCGCCGGCAACATGCCCTTGCCATCCTGCGCCTTGGGAACCGTGGGCGACGGCGGATAGAACCCGCTCTCGTCCTTGTAGCCAAGCAGGAACTCGCCGGGTGCGACGAGATGCATGGGCGCGACATGTCCGTTGGCGCGCGGCGTGCCCCGTATGACGGGTTGCGAAATACCGTCGGCAAAGCCGAAATGCTCGATCGCCTGCCTGCCTTCTCGCCTGACCAGCAGCGGAAGCCGGGCCACCAACTTGCCCCCGGCGTTCCCTGCCGCCTGCAATACCCCCTGGATATCGGCTTCGAGGATCTTGTCGGTCGCGGCGTAGCAGATAATCACCATGTCGGCAGGGTTCTGCTCCGAGCCCCACAACCAGTGCTCCGGTGCACTCTCGCCGGTATCGTCAAGAACACGGCTGTGCGCCTGCGTCGCCATGCCCTGCCGGAAGGCGGCTGGAAAGCCGTCGAGGCTTTCATCAACCTCACCGACCGCATGGTCGCCGAAGCCGAACCGCCTCAGGCCATCAGGCCCCAGGAGCGTGATCGCTGCCCGCTCGGGGGAAAGCTGATTGCCGAAGCTGGTTTGCTTCAGCACAAACGCCAACCAATCCCGCCGCGCAACGCGCGACAGTTCCGCCGGGACCTGGAAAGCGAGCATTTCCGCGTTCGCGAGCGGGCCAAGAGGCCCGAAGAAGATGGACTGGATCTCATCGGTTTCGAGCGTGCCGCGCGGACGCGGATGCGAACCGAAGAGCCGCAGCCAATCCCGCGCCTCGCTCTCCGTCTCGGCCCTGGCGAAGCCGCTCCTGATCAGCGAATTGATCCGAATGCGGCTGGTCGTGAGGTTAGGATAGGCTGCGTACCAGAAGAGGGTCGGCGTCTGCTGCGCTCGAGCCCAGCGCTTGAAACGGTCGCCGTCCGTCGCCCCGTCGAGGAAGAGCATTCGCGTCTTCGGAAACCCCAGCGTATTGCTCCAAACACCGGTCAGCCCCTCATGGGCCTTGGTGATGAAATCTTCCAGATAGCTTTCCCAACTGCCATCGTAATTGCTGAAGAAGACGAGCTGCTTCGTTTTCGGCAGCGTGATCCATCGGGCGAAATGAATCGTGTTGATGTCGGCCAGATAGCCGGGCCGAAAGACCTGCTTCGCCATGATGGAGATCAGGTAGAAGGAAAGCCTTAGCGCCAGCCGTCGCAACCATCCCGTTTTCAAGCCGGAAACCGCCGTCAGATGATTCTGCGCGAGACGGTTCTCACGCATCTCGATCTCCTCGAGGAGCGCCAGGTCCACTCCCTTGTTGATTGGAACGTCCCGCTTTTCCAGACGCCGCAGGTAGAACAAAAGGAGCAGGCCGATAAAGGCGACCAGCATGCTCACCCCGATGAGCGTGAGCACGATGGACGTGCCGACGATCAGAAGATTATGAAAGACGCCGGGCTGATAGCCGAACACCAGCGCGTAGGTGATGGTAAGGCAGATGAGCAGGGTCACGGTGACCGTGACCCATACGCGCGGCGCGCGCAGGGTACGCATGACTGCGCTGGCGACGGTGCCGGCGGGCTTTTCCAGAAGTGTCTCGGCGGGCTCGAAGGCCCAGTCGAAGCTACCCTGCACGGCCAGGCTGCGCCGTACCGAGGCCAGAATCGCCCCGGCCTCGGCATCGTCGCCCGCGGCCGTGATCTCGACCTTTATCGCCTCTTCCAACTCGGCCTCCGCGCGGATGCGGCTGACGGAGTGGCCTGGTGTTCCTGAGAATACGAGCCCCGCATTGCTGCCGAAGGTGGGGGATATCATCGGTGCATTCCGGCGAATGAAGGCATCCACGGGCTGTTGAATGTCCAGTCCGCAAGCCAGATGCAAGAGATCGCGTAGGACGGGTTCCGCGGCTTTCGCGAAGGCACCGATCACCTCGTCCTGAGATCCGTCGCCGGAAAGTTCGATGACCAGGTGACATGCGCCTTCCGCGCGGTCTGCCGCTTCGCCATCGATCACCGCAATGCTGGCAAAATGAATGACGCCGCTTTTATCCAGAGCGGTTTTCATCGTCTCATCCGCCGGATTGCCGAGAGCATCGACCTTCTTGCGCAATTCGTCCGTGCGCGCGCCTTCCGCGCAGGCAAACACGGCTGTCACCATGGCCTGCTCGACGGTCCTGGAAAGGGGGGCGGGCTCGAAACAGACGACGAGGCTCTCGGGATAGGCGCCGAGCCGTTTGAGACGCCCTGCCCTGCCCTTGGCTCGACGAAGGCCGGGCTTCGAAAACAGTGAGCGAAAGCACTCCGCGATCTGTATTCGGGCAATCGCCGCTCCGATACACTGATGAATGCCGTGGCCGAACACCAGGTAGTCGCGCGCCGATCGATCCATGTCGAAGCGCTCCGGCTCGTGCACCGCCTCGGGATCGAACATAGCCGAGAGCGTCGCCGGCATGACCGATGTGCCCGCCCTGATCTGTCTCTCGCGCCGCGTACCCTGGGCGATGACGGCATCGCGAGCGGTATAGCGGAACGGGCCGATCCAGATCGGCTTGAAGCGCATCGCCTCCAGGATCGCCCGCTCCAGGCTCGCATTGTCGCCTGCCGCGATCGCCTCCTCCACAGCCCGCCGCGCTTCCGGCCTGGAAAGCAGCACGTCCAGGCAATTACCGCTCGCCAGAAGATTGGTCGGCGTGAAGCCGGTGACCATGCCGAGCATGATGGCGTGGATGTCGCCCGGCGTGATCCGCGGATCGTCCTCGTCGAGCAGATCGACCAGTCTGCCGAGCGGTGTGGAACGCGAGACCGTTCCCTCGCGCACCGCCTCGATCGACAGGTCAATCACTTGCTTCATCCGGTCGGCTGCGACCACCGCCAGTTCGCGCACAACCGGATTCGCGCCCGGGTCGGCGAAAAACAGCCCGCTCAGCGCATTGGCCCACTGGGAGAAGGATATCTCGTCGTCGATTACCAAGCCGAAATATTCGCGGCAGATCCGAACCGGCACCACGCGCAGGAGATCGTTCACGGCATCGAAACGCGGCGCGGCGCGCTGCATGATTGCCTGCGCATGGCGCGCCGCCAGAGGTCGCACCACGCTTTCCACCTCGTCGACCGGAAAGGCGCTCAGCACATGCGACTTCATGCGCCGGTAGTCCGGGCCATCCTGCATGCCGAGAATGAAATTGGTACCGCCAGCGATCTCGGTCATTTCCAGGCCGTAGGGCATCTGGAACACGTCCTGCCGCTCCAGCACTTCGCGCACGTCGTCGTTGCGCGTGACCAAGACGAACTTGCCGAGACGCAGGATCGGGAAGAAACGCCGAAGGAACCCCAGCGCCCAGCGCGGATCTTCAAGAAGGTAACTTACAAGCTTGGCACGCAGACCCTTCGCGCGAATCCGCTCGATATCGAAGGGCGGCATGTCGGCTACCGGCCTCTGATTGCGCTGCGCCTCGCGTACACCATCATAGTATTTGGTTGTCGCCATCGCGAATTCCCCGGACAGCATGGCCTTAGTGGTGAATCGGTCAGACTTATGTGAAGCAGTTCACGCCGGGTGACGTACGCAGCACTTCGTCCTAGTCGGCGAGATTGAAGTTATCGATGAGGAAGGCTATGGCCGATCTCTCCACGAACGGGATCCATTCGACCCGCTTCAGCGAAAAGTCGGGATGGTATGTGTGGAATAGTTCCTTCTCCCTTCGCGCCTCCTCCATGCGATTGCTGCGCGCCAGAGCTCCGATCTTAAGGAAGCGGGCATAGAAATATCGCGGAGACAGGCTGAGCGATCCTTCGGCCGCTTCAACGGCTTCTCCCCATTGCCGGTTGAAGCAACAGGCGGCGGCCAGTTCGCCCAGATTGTGGAACCCGTAAATGTCGAAAGGGCTCAGGCGGCGCGCGGTCCTGAACATAGGGATGGCCGTAGCCGCTTCCCCCAGCAGGAGATGCGCGCTGCCCATTGCCGAATGGGCGAAAGCGAAACTGGGATTGATCTGCAACGCCTCGGACAGGTGCTCGATCGCCAGTTTGGGCCGTCCGCGCATGATGGCCACTATCCCTAGATGGGCATGGGGACGGGCGTTCTGGCTGTCCATCAGCAGTGCCTTGCGCGATAAATCCGTCACCTTGTCCAGATCTTCACCAGCACCGGAGCGCAGCCAGCCTCGCCAGAAATACCACCAGGCCAGCTCATTGAGCACGGCGCTGGAGTTCGGTTCCTTCTTGCGCGCCTCCTCGAGACAATCGAAGGCAAGGGCGGTATCCTCACGCGTGCGGCGCTGCATGTGCCAACGCCCCCGTCTGACGAATTGCCAGGTCTCCAGACTTTCCCAAGGCACCTGGAAGGTCCGTGCCTGCTCGGCCCGCTCCACCTCCTTCTCCAGCATGCTGACGATCATGCCGCCGATTTCGTCGTTCACCAGCGAAAGCTCCGAAATCGGTCTGCGAAATCCACGCGACCAGATCAGCCTTTCCTTGACGGCATCAGTCAGCAAGATGGTAAGGTCGAAGTGCGTGCTGGCGCGAGAGATCTTGCCGTCTACCAGATAGCGTGCGCCCAGTGCGCTGCCGGCCCTTCGCGGACCCAACGCCTTGTCACGAAACTGAAAGCTGGATTCCTTCGCTATGACCGGTAGCCAGCGCGTGCTGCATAATCCCTGGATGATATCTTCGGCGATACCGTCAGCCACGTAATCGAATTCCTGCGGGCCTGCTTCATTCTGGAATGGCAGGACAGCAATGGCTGGCGGCGCAGAGGGATCAGCCGTGCCTTGCGGTCCGACCCGAGCATTGTCGCCGCTTTCCCTGCTCGCAACGAAGACGCGCACCGGAAGGGCGATATTCTTGAGCGTCCGCTCGCCGAGATCGGTGAAACGGGCCACAACCTTGTCTCTCACGTGATTCCAGGTGGTCTCGGAAATCGCCAGTCCGTCGTAGGGCGCCAATTCCTGGATGCGGGCCGCGATATTCACGTCATCACCATAAAGGCTGGCGCCGCGGACGATGACATTTCCGGTATTGATCCCGACCCGGAACTGCATGCGCATCCCTCCCGGCACGCGGTCGTTCAGGGTGACGATCCTCTGTTGAAAGTCGAAAGCGGCGCGAAGCGCATCGATCGGCGTGCCGAATTCCGCCATGATGCTGTCACCGGCGGCGCCGAAAGTGCGTCCGCCTGCAGCGTCGCAGCTGTCAGCGATTATCGATCGCCGTTCCTCGAACGCCGCCACGGCGAATTCATCGTCGATTCCCATCAGGCGCGAAAACCCGACCGCATCTATAGACGCGATCGTTGTGATCTGTCGGGTGTATTGCCCCTCGGACATCGTTGTCGGCAGGCGCCCCCAAAATAAAGGTCAGCCTAACCTTCCCAAAAAGTTCAAGCAACCAGCAAGAGGCCTTCGGGCGTTTTGCCGGCGCATACATGGGGTTCTCTGGGCCCAAAGCGCCTTTGAGCGGCAAATGTAGTCAATTTCACAGAAGTCATACACAAGCGTGCTTAATCTGATGCCGTTCAACAGATCGTCCGACTCTAAATCAGGTGTTCGACATGACGGCCCTCTCAATCTGTACCGCATCGTCCAACAGAACGAGCATGGCGCTCGAAAGAGCCCGTCCCGAATTCATCGACGATGCCGAGCCACCCCGGATTGTGTCCAACCTCATCGAGGACGAAGCCCACCGCCCCGTTGCGCAGAAGGGCTCGGTGGTCCTCATCGATGATCGCATTCTGGCCCGGGAGTGCTTGCGCAACAGCCTGGATTCACGCCACGCTCCATGGAAGGTGATCGCTTACAACTCCATGGAAGAGTGGCATGAACAAGCGGACCGGCATCCTCCTCTGGCCGCCGTGCTCCTCCATGCGGGTTCAAACGAGATCGCTGATCCCCACATGGAGGAGCGCATCAAACAGGTCATCCGGTCATCCGATCCGGCACCGTTGATCATCCTGGCGGACACGGATGACGTGGCTCAGATTCTCGCTGCTTTCGAATATGGCGCTCGGGGCTACATACCTTCGTCGGTGAGTGTCGAGGTTTGCGTCGAAGCCATAAACCTTGCGCTCGCCGGCGGGGTCTTCGTGCCAGCGAATACGGTCTTCGCGATGCGCGATGTCATCAGCTCCAATTCCACGCCCCAACGGCATCGCCGCATGGGAATGTTCAGTTCGCGGCAAATCCAGGTGGCCAAAGCGATCTGGGAAGGCAAGCCGAACAAGATCATCGCCTATGAGTTGAACATGTGCGAAAGCACGGTGAAGGTTCACATTCGCACTATCATGCAGAAGTTGAAGGCCACCAACCGAACCCAGGTCGCCTACAAGGTCTCCAATCTGTTCGCCAGTAACGACATCGGTTTGTAATGCCCTGGCGGTCGTACCGTCTCCCATCTGCGCCGACATCGAGACGGTAATTTTCGGGGGCAGCGGTGATGCGCTCTTAATTGCTCGCATCTCGCTACTATGAAACGGCTTCGTGTAGCTGTCCGTCCAAAGTGCGAAGAAAGCGGCGCAGCCGGAAATCATCCCGTCGCCCTTTCCTTCGGTGCCCGCTTTTCCCTAACCGGAGCCGCGTCCACCCGCAGTCGAAGCCGGTGGGCCACTGGATACAGCGTCGGCTTCCGCCGGTCGTCGGGACAATTTACCGGACGACAAGCACAGGGACCGGGCTATGGGTCAGAACTTCGATGGTCTGGCTTCCAAGAAACAGCCGCCCGAGCCCACGCCGGCCATGTGACGCCATGACGATCAGCGTGCAGTTCCTTTCCTTGGCAATATCGACTATCGCCTCGGCGGGCCTCATTTCTTCTATGTACACGGTGTCGGCGGCAACGCCGATGCCCGCAGCAGCCGCCTTGGCCTTGTCGAGAATTGCCGTCGCGGTTTCCCGTTGTTGTCGCCTGTAGGTGTCAAAGTCGATCGTGGCTACAGCCGCACCCGCGCCCATCTCGCCGCCAAAGAGATAGGGGGACAACGGCTCGCTGACATTCACGATCGTGCACTTGCTGCCGAGTTGTTTCGCAAGGGAAAGGCCGTGATCCATGCCTCTTTGCGCAAGTTCGGAGCCATCGGTCGCAATAAGAATATGAGAATACATCTGGAGAGCCCTCTCGTTCGTTTTGACTTCTTCCCAACGCTACCTGCTGGCACGGGAGATTCAAACCGACCGATTGTCGCCTTGCCCATCGATCGCCATGGCGGCAAGTTTGCAATTGGCGATTATCCGCTGAAGCATGGAGCCGCATAGCTTCAATGCTGCAATATCGGAAAAGATAAGGCTCGCAGCGCTAGGCCGGCCGGATTTCAAGCCAGGGATGTCCATCGATATAAGGCTCGGGGCAGTAAGAGCACGGCAATAGCCGCGATCTGCATCCAGAGACTTAGAGAAAGCAATATGACGACGCGCAGAGTCCGCAGCGCGATCCATGCTTCCTTTTCAAAATATCCGTCGACTCAGATTGCGCACCGTGTTGTAAAGGCGCGGGGTTTTAAAGGCGCAGGTGTAGTGGCGACCTATGTCGAGATGACGCTGACGATCGGCGTACCTATAGACGCGGAATATTCATCCGCCGAGCACGCAGACGACATCATTGAAAACGTCAAGCAACTATTCCCAGCGGCAGACGGGACAGTTCACGAGGTGCAAAGCCGCCAGTCGAACAAGCCGAAGCGCGAGATGCGGTACCGACGAGCATAGTCGCGATTATTTCGTCCAAGATGCAGAGACCGCTGCGGCAGGTACCCCCCGCCGCGGACGCCATATCGAGAAGGTTATCGTGCCGAGGCGCTCCCCGACTCGTGGCGAGGAGAAGATCGCTGACGAGACTGATCATCGTCTCTGCGAGGCGCGCCAGTCAGTTGTATCGCCTCGTCAAGCGCTGCTCTGCGCCGGCTAAAGGATCGCGCCCTGTTCCAGCAACAGTTTGCGCAGGCGGCGAAAGTCGGTTTCCGCTCCTCCCTCGCAGGCAAGCGCTGCTGATATTCCGGCTGCGTGGCCGGTGGCGAAAGCCGTGCCCATGACGCGGATGGAACCATAGGCCTGGCGATCGCTTCCGACCACCCTGCCGGCGAGGCGCAGATTGGCGATGTCGCGCGCCTCGATCGCTCCGCTCGGGACATCGAAGAAGCCCTCTCCGCCGACATTGACGAAGCGCGCCCGGCCCGGCGCTTCGTGCACCTCCATGGGCCAGCTCGCCCGTGCGACCGCATCGTCATGCCTGCGGCCCGCCAGCACGTCTTCCCCCGTGACATCCCGGCGGGAGAAAGGACGGCGTGTCTCGCGAATGCCGATCTGCGGCCCGGTGGCCACGATATAGGTCTTCTCGAAACCCGGATGACGGCGCAGCACGTCGATATTCCGCCAGGCAAGTTCGCGTGCTGACATTTCGGCTTTGGTCAGGCTCTCCCCGGTGATGCCGTCGGTCGACAGGTCGATCGCCGTCCACCAGTATTCGGTATCGGAGAGTCGCACCATGACACCACCATCCTCCCGGAGGATGGGCTTGTCGGTCGTCGCATTGTGCTCGCGTATGATCTTCGCCATTAAGGTCCGGTCGAAGGCCGCATCGGCCGCAACGCCGCCGATGCGGACCGGCAGGGAAGCCGGCTGGAGGTGCGCCTCCGCCCCGCCCTTCTGGTTGAGGGCCGCCCCGGCAGTGGCCGACAGGGTGGCCTCGCCGCTGGCGTCGACGAAAGCCGCGGCTTCGACCGTCGTCATGCCGGCATGATCCAGGAGATCGACCGAGACGATCCTGTCCGCC
>JBDZVC010000311.1:0-5190 GCA_040255475.1 Phyllobacteriaceae bacterium
TTCTCGATGCCGAAGGCGTCGTTCAGCACCTTGGCCACCGGCGCCAGGCAGTTGGTCGTGCACGATGCGTTGGAAATCACCTTGTGCTCGTGGGTGATCTTGTCCTGGTTGACGCCATAGACGACGGTGATGTCGGCGCCGTCCGCTGGCGCCGAAACCAGCACGCGCTTTGCGCCGGCCTGGAGATGGGCAGATGCCTTTTCCTTCGAGGTGAAGAGGCCGGTGCATTCGAGCGCGATGTCGACGCCCTCGTCCTTCCACGGCAATTCGGCTGGGTTGCGCACGGCATGGACGCGCATCGGGCCGCGGCCGACATCGATCGTGTCGCCCTTGACCTTCACTTCGCCGGGGAAGCGGCCATGGACGCTGTCGTAGCGGATTAGATGCGCGTTGGTCTCCACCGGGCCGAGATCGTTGAGCGCCACCACCTCGATGTCGGTGCGGCCCGATTCGATGATGGCGCGAAGCACGTTGCGGCCGATACGGCCAAATCCGTTAATGGCTACTCTGACGGTCATCGGTATTCTCTCCTGAAAGACAAACCTGCAAGACAGGTGGGGACGAAAGCGCGCTGGGAGGTGGCGCGGGGCGGGGTCAGCTCTTTTTCGCGAGCGCTCCTTCGGCGGCCTCGACCACGTGATCGGCGGTGATGCCGAAATAGGGATAGAGGTCCTCGATCTTGCCGCTGGCACCGAAGCTGGACATGCCGATGAACTTGCCGTCGGTGCCGATGAACTCGTCCCAGCCCTGGCGCACCGCGGCCTCGACCGCGACACGGACGGGCGCGTCGCCGATGGTCTTTTGCCGGTAGGCGGCGTCCTGCTGGAAGAACAGTTCGAAGGAAGGCACGGAGACGACGCGGGCCTTGCGGCCGTTCTTCTCCAACTTCTCGCGCGCATCGAGCGCAATCTCGACCTCGGAACCCGAGGCGAAGATGCTGATCTCGGCCTTGCCGCTCGCTGGCGCCAATTCGTAGGCGCCCCTCGCGCTGAGATTCTCGTCGGTGTGTTCTGTCCGCACAGCCCTCAGCGGCTGGCGGGTGAGCGCCAGCGTCGAGGAATGTTTCGGCGATCCCAGTACCAGCTGCCAGCACTCGGCTGTCTCGACCGCATCCGCCGGGCGGTAGACGACATGGTTCGGGATGGCGCGCAGCGCCGCCAGGTGCTCGACCGGCTGGTGCGTCGGACCGTCCTCGCCAAGCCCGATGGAATCATGCGTCATCACGAAGATGTTGCGGATACCCATCAGCGCCGAAAGGCGGATCGAAGGCCGGCAATAGTCGGAGAAGCACAGGAAGGTGCCGCCATAGGGGATGACGCCGCCATGCAGCGCCATGCCGTTCATCGCCGCGACCATCGTGTGCTCGCGAATACCGTAATGCATGTAGCGCTGGCCGTAGTCGTCGGCGGTGATGTTCTTGGTCTGGCTGGTCTTTGTGTTGTTCGAGCCGGTCAGGTCGGCGGAGCCGCCGATGGTCTCCGGCACGACGCCGTTGATCACTTCCAGCGCCATTTCGGAGGATTTGCGCGTGGCGACGTTCGGCTTGTCGGCGGCGAGCTTCTTCTTGTAGTCGATGATCGCCTTGTCGAAGCCGGAAGGCAGCTTCCCCGCCATGCGCCGCTCGAATTCGTCTTTCCTGCTATGCGCCGCCAGCCGCTTCTCCCATGCCTCGCGCTCGCCGACCGAGCGCTTGCCGACCTCGCGCCATGCGTCGAGGATGTCGGAGGGGATTTCGAAGGGCGGATAGTCCCAATTGAGGAACTTGCGCGCGCCGGCGATCTCTGCGGCGCCGAGCGGCGAGCCATGCGCCTTGGCTGTGCCCGCCTTGGTCGGCGCGCCGAAGCCGATGGTCGTCTTGCACGCGATCATGGTCGGCTTCTGCGAATGGTGCGCGGCCTCGATGGCGTAGGCGATGGCTTCCGGGTCCATGCCGTCGACATGGCTGGCGTTCCAGCCGGACGCCTGAAAGCGCGCCACCTGGTCGGTATTGTCGGCGAGCGATACGGGGCCGTCGATGGAGATGCTGTTGTGGTCCCAGAAGAGGATCAGCTTGTTCAGCTTCAGGTGACCGGCAAGCGCGATCGCCTCCTGGCTGATGCCTTCCATCAAGCAGCCATCGCCGGCAAGCACATAGGTGAAGTGGTTGACGAGGTCGTCGTCGAAGGCGGCGTTCATGATGCGCTCGGTGAGCGCGAAGCCGACCGAATTGGCGACGCCCTGGCCGAGCGGGCCGGTGGTCGTCTCGATGCCGGTCGCGTGACCGTATTCCGGATGGCCGGCGGTCTTCGAGCCGAGCTGTCGGAAATTCTTGATCTGCTCGATCGTCATGTCCTCATAGCCGGTGAGATAGAGGAGCGAATAGAGCAGCATCGAGCCGTGGCCGGCCGACAGGATGAAGCGGTCGCGGTCGGCCCAGTGCGGGTTCTTCGGGTCGAATTTCAGGAAGCGCGTGAACAGGACGGTGGCAAGGTCGGCGCAGCCCATCGGCAGGCCGGGATGGCCCGAATTGGCCTTCTCGACGGCGTCCATGGAAAGGAAGCGGATCGCATTGGCCATCCGGTCATGTTGTTCGCGTGAAATCATGGAAATGCCCGCTGGTTGGAGATGCGGTGAAGGGCCCTGAAAATGGCTGGGCGACACATAGCAGTTGGCTTGGCCAAGTCAATAAAATGGGGCGTTTCAAGGTACCGGCAACCTGTCTAGCCCAATTCCGGGGGATAGGCCGGCTGCTTTATTGACGCAGCATTCATCTGCCGCCTAATCTTTCCGGCATAACGCGTTCTCAACGCGCACGATTCGCTGCCGGGCGGGGCTTGGAACGAAACGATGACAGGGGAAACGACCCTCAGGGAGGCTATCGGGCGGCTGGGCAAGGCGATCGAGACGCTGGAGGCGGCCGTCGTGACCCGGCTTGAAGATCATGTGGACACCACCGAGGTCGAGGCCGAGGTGCAGCGGATGAACGCCGACCGCGCCAAGCTGGCGCAGGAGCTCGATAATTCGGAAGCGCGCGCCGAGCGGCTGGAGAATGCCAACCGCGAGGTTTCGCGCAGGCTGGTGGCGGCGATGGAGACGATCCGCGCCGTACTCGACAGATAGGAGCCCGCCTTGGCCCAGGTTACGGTGACGATCGACGGCAAGACCTACCGCATGGCCTGCGACGAGGGTCAGGAGGAACATCTGATCGACCTCGCCCAGCGCTTCGATCGCTATGTCGGCCATCTGAAGGATTCCTTCGGGGAGATCGGCGACCAGCGGCTGACCGTCATGGCCGGCATCATGGTCATGGACGAGTTCGTGGAGCTGCAGAAACGCGTCAAGGGCCTGGAGACCGAGATCGGTACGCTCCGCAAGACACGCGACGAAGCGCTCACCAAGGCCGACAAGAACGACGCGGCGCTGACTGGCGCGTTGACGGGGCTCGCCGAGCGGATGGAAGCGCTGGCCGGCCGGCTGGGCGGCCAGCCGGCATAGGCGGCGAGGCTCGCAGCCTTTACGCTTTATCGTTTTTGCCTTTTGCCGGAGCCTTCTTGGGGGCGAAGGGCGATCGTATTTGGCCGATCCCCCACTCCGTCCCGCTTCGCGGGCCACCTCTCCCCCATTTTCGTGGGAGAGAGGAAAGGGGCCAGGTGTTGCAGCAGGCGCTTCCTCTCCCCGTCGATCGGGGGAGAGGTGGTTTGCGAAGCAAATCGGAGTGGGGGTCGACCCTCACATGGGTTGCCTTGTAAGCCCGGGTTGCCTTACCCCAGCACAGTCAGCACCGTCCGACGCGACAGATATGGCAGGAGCCGCAGCATCACTCTCCGCTCCACCGCGACGCAGCCTTCCGTCGGCCGGAAACCCGGCCGCGCCAGATGCATGAAGATGGCACTGCCGCCGTTTCGCCGGCGCGGGCGGATGTTCCAGTCGAGCACGATGCAGAAATCGTAGAGCCGGTCGCCGCGCAGCATCTTCTCGTGGCCGGCGCGGAAAGGCAGCCGCACCGGCCGGTTGTAGTTGGCGTCGGCCGGCGCGTCGCACCAGCCCATGTCGGCACGGATCGGCATGAGCGTGAGACCGGAGCGGCGCGAGGGATGGCGTTCGATCCTCATATAGCCGCCGAGAAGGCGGAGCCGCCCGAGCGGCGTAACGCCGTCGCCCTCGCGCTTGAGGGCCGAGATTCCCGCCTTGCCGAGCGCGCACCTGAAGACGACGCCCTCGATGTTCAGAAGCCCCTCGGCGCGGTTTCCCGGCCTTGTCCGGACATTGATATTTCGGATCGGCATCCCAAATCCTTCGTCAGGCTGTTATCTTCACATTTCGCGGAGAACAGCCGCGGAGGAAAACAATAGACCGTGAGCCGCTTTGCAGCCATTTTCATTGCGCATAGACGGTTCTTTCAGCAATCCCTATTCTTCATTCAATAACAACGGATTGGCACATGGCATCGCGCACCATCCTCATTGTCGACGACGACGAAGACCTGCGCTCGACACTCGTCGAGCAACTGGCGCTTTATGAAGAATTCGAGATTCTACAGGAAGGAACGGCCACGAAGGGCATCCAGTCGGTGCGCAACGGCATGGTCGACCTTCTGATCATGGATGTCGGCCTGCCGGACATGGACGGACGCGAGGCGGTCAAGCTGCTGCGCAAGAACGGCTACAAGGCGCCGATCATCATGCTGACCGGCCAGGATACGGATTCGGACACGATCCTCGGCCTCGAGGCAGGCGCCAACGACTATGTCACCAAGCCGTTCCGCTTCGCTGTGCTGCTCGCCCGCATCCGCGCGCAACTGCGGCAGCACGAGCAGAGCGAGGACGCGACCTTCACCGTCGGACCCTATACGTTCAAGCCGAGCCAGAAGCTTCTGGTCGATCAGCGCGGCTCCAAGGTGCGGCTGACGGAGAAGGAAGCGGCGATCATCAAATACCTCTATCGCGCCGAACAGAAGGTCGTCACCCGCGACGTGCTGCTCGAGGAAGTGTGGGGCTATAATTCCGGCGTCACCACCCATACGCTGGAAACCCACGTCTATCGGCTGCGGCAGAAGATCGAACGCGATCCTTCCAATGCAGAAATACTTGTGACAGAAAGCGGCGGATACAAGCTCGTTCCCTGACAGGCTCTGCGGGCCCTGGGCGGGGCGGGATGCAAGGGGACAATCTTGGCGCTGGATGACGACATCCGCCTGCTTTCCGGTGTGGA
>JBDZVC010000312.1:0-5180 GCA_040255475.1 Phyllobacteriaceae bacterium
AGGCCGGCAAGCCGAGCATGGAGCACGGCGGCCATACCTATCATTTCTGCTCGGCTGGATGCCGCGGCAAGTTCGAGGCTGATCCCGAACGCTATCTGGGCGAACGCCCGGCGCCGGAGCCGATGCCGAAAGGCACGCAATATACCTGCCCGATGCATCCCGAGATCGTCCGCGATGCGCCGGGCGCCTGCCCGATCTGCGGCATGGCGCTGGAGCCGATGGGCGTGCCGACCGGCGATGAGGGGCCGAACCCGGAGCTTGTCGATTTCACCCGGCGCTTTCGGGTCAGCGCGGCACTTGCCCTGCCGCTTTTCATCCTTGCCATGGCGCCGATGGTCGGCCTGCCGCTGCGCGACTGGATCGGCGAGCGGCTTTCTGTTTGGATCGAGCTTGTTCTGGCAACCCCGGTGGTGCTTTGGGCGGCGGCGCCGTTCTTCGAGCGCGGCTGGCAGTCGATCCTCAACCGCAGTCCGAATATGTGGACGCTGATCTCGCTCGGCGTCGGCGCGGCCTATGGCTATAGCGTGGTGGCCACGCTTTTCCCCGACATCTTCCCGCACTCCATGCGTGGGCATGGCGGCGGGGTGCCGGTCTATTTTGAGGCCTCGGCCGTCATCGTCGCGCTGATCTTCCTCGGGCAGGTGCTGGAGCTTCGGGCGCGCGAGCGCACCGGCTCCGCCATCCGCGCGCTGCTCGATCTCGCCCCGAAGACGGCGCGGCTGGTCAAGGACGGCGAGGAGCGCGACGTGCCGCTGGACGAGGTCGAGGCCGGCGATCTCCTGCGCGTCCGGCCCGGTGAAAGCGTGCCCGTGGATGGTATCGTGACGGAAGGCCGCTCTTCCGTCGACGAATCCATGATCTCGGGCGAACCGGTGCCGATCGAGAAGACGGTGGGCGATCCGCTTACCGGCGGCACGCTCAACCGGAACGGCGCTCTCGTCATGCGCGCCGAGAAAGTCGGCGCCGACACGATGCTGTCGCGCATCGTGGAGATGGTGGCGAAGGCGCAGCGCAGCCGCGCGCCAATCCAGGCGCTGGCGGATCGCGTGTCGGCCTGGTTCGTGCCGGCCGTTGTGATCGTCGCCATCCTCGCCTTCGCGGGATGGGCGTGGTTCGGGCCGGCTCCCGCGTTGATCCACGCGATCGTAGCGGCGGTGTCGGTGCTCATCATCGCCTGTCCGTGCGCGCTCGGCCTCGCGACCCCGATGGCGATCATGACGGCTACAGGGCGCGGCGCGCAGGCCGGCGTGCTGGTGCGCGACGCCGAGGCGCTGGAGCGCTTCGCGGGCGTCGATACGCTTATCGTCGACAAGACCGGCACACTGACGGAAGGCAAGCCGAAGCTTACCGATGTCGTCGCCGAAGGGATCGACGAGAAGGAACTGCTGTCGTTGGCGGCGAGCCTCGAACGAGCGTCGGAACACCCGCTGGCAGAAGCGGCCGTCGAGGGCGCGCAGACGCGCGGTGGTACGCTCCGCGACGTGACGGACTTCGATGCCGTTACCGGCAAGGGGGTGAAGGGCAGGGTCGCGGGCCAAGCGGTCGTGCTCGGCAACCGCGCGATGATGGAGGATGCTGGCGTCGACGTATCGAAGCTTGCGGAGCGTGCGGATGCGCTTTCAGGCGAGGGCAAGACGGCGATGTTCGTCGGGATCGATGGGCGCGCGGCCGGCGTGATCGCCGTCGCCGACCCGTTGAAGCAAGGCAGCGCCGAGGCCATCCGTGCGCTGCATGGAAGCGGCATGCGCATCATCATGGCGACGGGCGACAATGAGCGCACGGCGAAGGCCGTGGCAGGGAAACTCGGCATCGACGAGGTTCGCGCCGGCATCTTGCCGGAAGGCAAGAAGGAACTGGTCGAGCAGTTGCGCAAGGCCGGCGCGAAAGTCGCCATGGCGGGCGACGGGATCAACGACGCGCCGGCACTGGCCTCGGCCGATGTCGGCATCGCCATGGGCACCGGCGCGGATGTCGCCATGGAAAGCGCCGGCATCACGCTGGTGAAGGGCGATCTGGGCGGCATCGTCCGAGCCCGCACGCTGGCGGAGGCGACGATCCGCAACGTCAAGCAGAACCTGTTCTTCGCCTTCGTCTACAACGCGCTCGGCGTGCCGGTCGCGGCGGGTCTGCTCTATCCCTTCTTCGGTGCGCTGCTGTCGCCGATGCTGGCCGCCGCGGCGATGAGCCTTTCGTCCGTGTCGGTCATCGGCAACGCGCTGAGATTGAGGAGACTTAAGCTTTGAGAGACAGATGGTGCGTCCTTCGAGGCTTTGCTGCGCAAAGCGCCTCAGGATGAGGGAGGCTGACGCCAGTCCGATCAGGGTGTGTGTTCGATCAGCTTCGTAAACGTCTCAGGTTGAGAGAAGCCGGCCCCCACGGTCCTCATCCTGAGGTGCGAGCGAAGCGGGCCTCGAAGGACGCACTGCCACCTCAGCTTTCACGCGAAGATGTTCGAAAAATGATTCACCGAAGTGCCCCAAGCCATTGTTCCGGAATCGCTTTCACGGCGGCTTGCCGAGGGTCGAAGAGCATGTTCGCCATTGGTACCGGTTGATTGCCGCCGCTCATGACGTTTCAATGCCGGGATGTGTCAGGGGAGGGGTGCTTGATGCGTATTGTGCCGGTTTTCTGTCGTCGCGAGACCGTTGCCGCCGGGGGTATGATCCCGCCGGATTGAGGGGTCCCCGTGCGGCCCCTGTTCGAGGCAGCTTTCCTTTTTTTCCTTGCAGCAATTTCCCTGACGGCATTCCGAGGTTCGGCCCGTGCCGGTGCGTGGCTGCAGGAGAAGGGGCACGGGCTGCTCATTCTTTCCACTACCATGCTGTCCGGCGGCAAGGTCTTCGACGCCGCCGGCCGTCCGTTCAGCATTCCGCGCTACAACAGATTCGATGCCGACGCATGGCTTGAATACGGGCTGACGGATCGGTTCACGCTTGTGCTCCAGCCGGCGCTTCGCTCGGTCCGCGTCGCAAAGCCTTACGACCTGCGCTACACCGGCTTCGGCGACAGTTCTTTCGGTATGCGGATCGGGCTATGGTCGAGCGGCGACACGGTGTTCTCGTTGCAGCCCATGGTCCGCGTCCCGGGCGGTCCACTGCTGACCGGCATGCATGTCCAGACCGAGATCCGGCTGCTCTATGGGCATTCCTACTGGCTGGGTGCATGGCCGGCCTTCATCGACACCGAGTTCGCCTATCGCTTCGGCGGCGGTGTCTTGCCGGACGAGGTCCATTCCGACGTGACGCTGGGTGTGCGGCCGCGTCCGGACACCATGGTCATGGCGCAGATGTTCAGTACCTTCGCGTTCATCCGTGCAGAAGGATTCTACGCTTCCGGCTGGGAGTACAAGGCAGCCCTGAGCACCGTGTGGGATTTCACCGAAAACTGGTCGCTGCAGGTTGGCGGCATCGCCACGCTCGCGGGCGCGAACGCGCTTCGGGAGCGTGGCGGGTTCGTTGCGATCTGGAAGCGCTTTTGAAAGCCGACCGGGTAGGTCCTTCGAACACAGGATCAGTAGGTCGCGCGGCCGCCGGTCAGATCGAAGGTGAAGCCGGTGGTGAAGGAGCATTCCGGCGAGACGATGAAGTCGATCATCGCGGCGGCCTCTTCGAGTTCGCCGGTACGCTTCATCGGGATCTTGTCGGTCATGTACTTGACCTGATGCTCCGGCATCGCCGCGACCATGTCGGTGCGGATCACCGCCGGCGCGAGTGCGTTGATGGTGATGCCTGTCTCGGCATAGTCCTTGCCGGCGCTTTTCACCATGCCGATCAGGCCGGCCTTCGTCGCCGAATAGGCGAGCATGCCGGCGTTGCCTTCCTTGCCTGCGATAGAGGCGACATGCAGGATGCGGCCCTTGCCGGTGGGCAGCATGGCCTTTACCGCCGCGCGGGTGAGCAGGAAGGCGGCGTAAAGATTGATACGGTAGACGCGGTCGAAATCCTCGAGATCGACCTCATGCGTCGGCATGCCCGTCTTGCCGGTGATGCCGGCGCAGTTGACCAGAACGTCGGGCCTGCCGAATTCGGCGAGGATCTTGGCGAAAGCCTTCTCGACCTCTTCGGGCCGGGAGATGTCGGCAGCGATGGCGAGCGCCTTCTTTTCGTCGCCGATCGAAGCCATGGATTTCTTCAGCAGCTCTTCCTGAAGGTCGATGCCGACGATCCGGTCTCCCTTCGCCGCCAGCCGCTTCGCCACCGCAAGTCCGATGCCGCGCGCCGCGCCGCTTACGATCGCGATCCTCTCTCCGCTCATGTCGATTTCTCCGGTTTCGCAGTCTGCTTGATTTCAGATCGCGCGAAGCCTTGCAAGAGCGATGCATGCGAACAGAGGCGGCGGGCCTTTCGACCCGCCGCTCGTCCCCTTCCGATAATGGGAGATTTTCTACGCGGCGATGAGGCCACCGTTGGGGATCTGGACGTCGATCTCCAGCGTCGACATCGTATCCCCGCGATCCATGGCGATCTGCACGTCGTCCTGTCCGACCTGCACGTGCTTGGCGATCACCGCCATGATCTCCTCGCGCAGGATTGCGACGAGATCGGGCTGGCCACGGTTCTTGCGTTCGTAGGCGAGCAGCACCTGCAGGCGCTCGCGGGCGACCGGCGCGCTGCCGCGCCGCTTGAAGAGATCGAAAAGGGTCATGCCGCTCTCCTTCCGAACAACCGGTCGAAGAAGCCTTGACGCTGGAAGGGGAGCACGACCGGCAAATCCTCGCCTTCCAACCGCTTGGCTGCGTCCATATAGGCGCGGGCGGCGGCGTTCCCCGGTTCGCTGAGCGTCACCGGCGAGCCTACGTTGGAGGCCCGCAGCACGCCCTGGTTCTCCGGGATGATGCCCAAAAGCGGCGTTGAGAGGATCTCCAGCACGTCGTTGATGCTGAGCATCTCGCCGCGCGCGGCGCGGGCGGCGTCGAAGCGGGTCACGAGGACGTGCTTGTTCACGCTCTCGCCGCGCTCCGCCTTGAGTGTCCTCGAATCGAGCAGGCCGATGATGCGGTCGGAATCACGCACCGAGCTGACTTCCGGATTGGTGACGATGACGGCGTCGTCGGCATGGCGCATGGCAAGCTGGGCGCCGCGTTCGATGCCTGCCGGGCTGTCGCAGAAGACGTAGTCGAACTTCTCGCGCAGCGCGCCGATCACCTCGGCGACGCCTTCCTCGGTCAGCGCGTCCTTGTC
>JBDZVC010000313.1:0-5172 GCA_040255475.1 Phyllobacteriaceae bacterium
TCTCGATCTTCTGGCCGGTCAGGTCGGTGACGTAGAACGTGTCGATGACCTTCTCCCCGAATGTCGTGATGTGGGCAGAGGCGATATCGAGCGAAAGGTCGGAAAGCGCGCCGGTGATCTCCGAAAGCAGGCCGGGACGGTCGAGCCCTTCGACCTCGATGACCGAAAAGCGGTTGGAGAGCGCGTTGCGGATGTCGACGCGCGGATCGATGCGGAAAGCCCTGGCGCCGCGTTTCGGTTTCGCACGGCTCTCGATCATGGCGGGCAGCCATGCGCGCCCCGAAAGCACGTCCTCGATCAGCTTGCCGATGCGCCGCGCCCGCCTTGCCTCGTCCTCGTCATGCTCGAACTCGCGCGAAACCAGGATGGAATCGAGCGCGCGTCCGTCGGAGGTCGTGAAGATCTGGGCATCGACGATGTTCGCGCCCGCCCCGGCACAGGCGCCCGCGATGACGGAAAGAAGGCGAGGATGATCGGGCGCGAGGACCGTGATCTCCGTCACCGCCTCGAACTG
This sequence comes from Phyllobacteriaceae bacterium, assembly GCA_040255475.1. Lineage (GTDB taxonomy): Bacteria > Pseudomonadota > Alphaproteobacteria > Rhizobiales > Rhizobiaceae > Mesorhizobium_L. Next base: position 515 of record JBDZVC010000313.1, read on the forward strand.
GTGCAACCTCACCATGGTGGCGAGCGGCCGCTTCTCCGCGTCGGCCTCGCGGATGAATTCGAGATGCCGCTTCTGGTTCTCCAGATCGACGGTGAGGAGATAATTGTCGTAGGGAAGCGCCAGATAATGCGCGCGCTCCTGTTCCGGCCAATCGGCCAGCGCCGCCTCCAGTTCGGTGCGCGCCTCGGCCGCGCGCCTGGAGCGCGGGGCCTCGGAAAAGCCGCCGGTGAGCAGCAGTTCGGTCTCGAAATAGAGCGTTCGCAGGAGTTGCCCCTTCCAGCCGTTCCACACACCCGGGCCGACGCCGCGAATGTCGCAGACGGTGATGACGAGCAGCATCTTCAACCGCTCGACCGATTGCACGATCGCGGCGAAATCCTCGATCGTCTTGCGGTCGTTCAGATCGCGCGTCTGCGCCGTCATCGACATGGCGAGATGCTGCTCAACCAGCCAGGCGACGGTTGCCGTGTCGGCCGGCGACAACCCCATATGCGGGCAGACGCGCCTGGCGATACGGGCGCCGGCGATCGAATGGTCCTCGGGGCGGCCCTTGGCGATATCGTGGAAGAGAAGAGCCACATAGAGCAATTCGCGATGCGCCTTCATCCCGCGCATCAAGGAATCCGTCAGCGGATGCAGCTTGACCGCGCCGCCATGCTCGATTTCGGACAGGATGCCGATGCAGCGAAGCAGATGCTCGTCCACCGTGTAGTGATGATACATGGAGAACTGCATCATCGCGACGATCTTGCCGAAATCCGGGATGAGCCTGCCGAGGAGGCCCGTCTCGTTCATGCGCCTCAGATTGAGCTCGGGATTCCGTTCCGAAGTGAGTACGTCCATGAACAGCCGGTTGGCCTCGGCGTCCCGCCTCAGGGCGCGCGTGACGAGTCCGAGCGAGCGAGTGACGAGTTGCATGGCGTCGGGGTGGAACTCCAGCCCGTGACGGTCGGCCAGCCAGAAGAGTCGCAGGAGATTGACGGGATCACGCTCGAACACGTGATCGTCGACGATGTTGATGCGGTGATTGTCGATGATGAAATCGCTGGTGCCGGCGATCTTGCGCCTGCGCCGCGAGAAATTGAGGAAAAGCCGGTTGAAGCCCGGCACCTGCTTGGCCTGCGCTTCCTCGAGCGCCGCGCAGAAGATGCGGGTGAGATCACCGACATCCTTGGCGATGAGGAAGTAGTGCTTCATGAAGCGCTCGACGGCGGAGAGGCCGGGGTGGCTCGTATAGCCGAGGCGCTCGGCGATATCGCGCTGGATATCGAAATGAAGCCGCTCCTCGGCCCGCCCGGTCAGGAAATGCATGTGGCAGCGCACGGCCCACAGGAAATCGTCGGCCTTTCGGAAGGTAAGGAATTCCTCGCGCGTGAAGACGCCCTTGCCGACCAGATCCTTGCCGTCGCGCACGCGGTAATAATATTTGGCGATCCAGAAGAGCGTGTGGAGATCGCGCAGCCCGCCCTTGCCGTCCTTGACGTTGGGCTCGACGAGGTAGCGCGACTCACCGGCCTTGTGATGGCGCGCGTCGCGCTCGGCGAGCTTGGCCTGGATGTATTCGGGGCCGGTATCCTCGACGACTTCACGGTCGAAGCGGCTGAGCAGGTTGTCGTAGAGCGGTTTGGCGCCCCAGATGAACCGTGCCTCCAGCACCGCCGTCGCGATGGTCACGTCGGAGCGGGCGAGCCGCACGCATTCATCGATCTTGCGGGTGGCTTGGCCGACCTTCAGGCCCATGTCCCACAGCACGTAGAGCATGTATTCGACGACCTGCTCGCCCCATGGCGTCTGCTTGTAGGGCAGCAGAAAAAGCAGGTCGATATCGGAACCGGGCGCCAGCGTGCCGCGGCCGTAGCCGCCGACAGCGACCACCGCCATGCGCTCGGCAGCCGATGGATTGCTCGAACGGTAGACATGGCCCGAGGCGAAATCGTAGAGCGCGCGGACGATCTCGTCCATCAGATGCGACAGCCGCGTGGCGCAGGCCGTTCCACCCCTGTCCGCGAGCAGCCACTCCTCGGCTTTACGGCGGCCGCTGGCGAGCCTTTCCTTCAGAAGGCCCGCGACCGCCTGCCTCAACCGCAGATCCGGCGTGGAACCGTCCCCACCCGTCTTTTCGGCAAGCGCGGCCAGATCGCGGCGAAGCGCTTTCCCGTCGACCAGTTCATCGAGCTTCAGGGCAATTTTCGCCATGTCCGCTTCGGCACGTCCTTTGTCGGGCGCGGTCTATAGCGCGAAAAGATGGCGATGGATACGGGGCGGCCTGCTTCATCTCCCGCGGGTGCGGAGATCATCGCGCGTCCACCTCCTTACCACGAGGACCGATGCTTTACGCCTTTGCAATCTTCCTTCGCCAAGAATGGCGCGGGCGACAAGGGGTTATGAATGGCAATTTCAGCCGCACAAGGAGGCCACTCCCGCGCCGATCGTATCGGTGCGCTCCTGACGCGGTTTCCGGTGGTTGCCGTATGGGTCGGGGCGTCGCTTTTTCTCATTCTCTGCCGCCTTGCCGGGTATAGGCCGGACAATGATTTCGACGATATCCTCAAGCTCATCGAGATCAGGAATTTCCTCGATACGGGAGCGTGGTTCGACCGCACAATACCAGGCATCCTGCAGCCGGAGCCCTTCGTCTCCCACTGGATCAGGCTCATCGACCTGCCCTACGCCGTCGTGGCCGCCCCGCTCGGATTTCTCCTCGGCCGCGAGTCGGCGCTTGCCGTCGCCTCTTTCGTGGTGCCGCTCGTCCTGCTTCTGCCGACGCTTTTCTCCTATCGCGTCATTGTGCGAACGCTTGGCCTGGCAATACCGGAGCGGTTCTTTCCCATCTCCGTCGTGTTCATGCTGCCGGCCCTTTTTGAATTCGAACCGGGCCGCATCGACTATCATAATATGGAAATCATGCTGGCATTCGCTGCGCTGGCCCTGACGCTGGCGTGCGAAAGGCCGCTTGCATCGACCGCCGCCGGAGTTGTCACGGCGCTGGCACTGGCGATCAGCGTGGAATTCGCCGTCTTCTTTGCCGTCATCATGGCCGACCACGCCCTGGCCTATGTGTCGGGCAAAGAGGGAGCCGAGAAGCGCATGGCATGTTTCGGCCTGGCGCTGGCGGGAGCAGCGTTGGCGCTGTTTCCCATAATCGTCCCACCGGGCCAGTACGGCGCCGTGCATTGCGATGTCTATTCGATGCCGCACCTGCTGGCGCTATTGCTCGCGGGCGTCGCGTTCGCGGGCGTCGCGATCTCGCCAAGCGGCATCTTCCGGAGGACCATCACGCTCACCGTCTTGGCAGCCGCAAGCCTTGCCGTTCTCCTCCTTTTGTTTCCACAATGCACGGCAGGTCCCTATGCCGCGCTCAGCGACTATATAAGGGAAAATTGGCTTGCGCAGATCGACCAGGAGAAGAGCCTACTGCATCGGCCCGACGTTATCCTGTCGCCGGGCATGGCGGCCATCATCCTCTACATGGCGGGTATCGGCGCGCTCGCCGCGGCGGCCATTCGCAAACGCCCGGCCAGCCGAGGCTTCCTCGTATTCTCGTTTCTGGGCGTTGCCCTTCTGGCCGAATCGATCCTCTACTTTCGTTATTTCCGCTACATCACGCTCTTCGCCGGCCCCGGGATCGTACTGGCACTCGTCGCGTTCCATCCGCGATTATCGATCGCAGGTGTCGAATTGTGTAAAATCGTAGGTACATGCGTGCCCCGTCGGCGCGACATCGTCGCGCCGGTCGTGGTTGCGAGCCTCGTCATAATTTCGTTCGGCCTGTCCCAATCCCGCTCGGAAAGCAGGCCGGCAAGCGGTGCCGACTTTGCCGGAAGCTGCGACATGTCGCGTGCCGCCCGTCTGACCTGGCCGGCGGCGGCCCGCATCTTCTCGCCGCCCGACATCGGCATTCGCCTCCTTGCCCAAAGGCCCGGCGCTTCGGTCGTCACCATACCCCATCATCCGGCATGGCATGGCATAGAGCGCGTTTACCGCTTCCTCGATCCGCGTACGCCGGAGCCCCGGCAATATCTCGACCAAACAAAAGCGACACATGTGGCGATCTGTGCCTGGCGCGGGCCGGCCATCCCCGGAATGGAGAAGGCGTATCCGCTCACCGCACAACTCGTGGAAGGCCATCCACCGGGCTGGCTCGTCGAATGCCCGCTCCCCGCCAGTTCTCCGCTTCGCGTCTATCGCTATCCGGCGGCAGGCGGGGCGGCAGGCTCCTGCCCGACGATGCCGCTATCTTCCGCCAACTGACCGGCGGCCGGTTATCCCGCGGTCAGTCCCTTCAGCCGATAGATCGCTTCCAGCGCCTCGCGCGGCGTCATCTCGTCGGGATGAAGCGCGGCAAGCACGGCGGCGAGCGCGTCGTCGGCTTTCGGCTTCGGCGGTTCCTGGCGCACCTTCACGGAGAAAAGCGGCAGATCGTCCACCAACCGATCCGCCTTGCCGGACGTCTCGCCCGCTTCAAGCTGGTGCAGAACCTCCCGCGCCCGCTCCACGACGGCCTCCGGCAGGCCGGCGAGCCGCGCCACCTGAACGCCGTAGGAGCGATCGGCGGCGCCGCGCGCGACCTCGTGCAGGAAGACGACGTCGCCTTCCCATTCCTTGACGCGCATGGTGACGTTGGCAAGGCGCGGCAGCTTTTCGGCAAGCGCCGTCAT
>JBDZVC010000314.1:0-5163 GCA_040255475.1 Phyllobacteriaceae bacterium
GCGAAGGAAAGCTTCCGCCGCTCCTTGAGGCCGACCGCCTCGTCGCCGCCGATCAGCTTGCCGTCCTTGTAGACACGGCCGAACGGTACCTGGTCGATCACTTCCGCCTTGCCGGGCGAGAGCCGCACCATGTCGCCATCGCGAACCCTCGGCACATCGGATACGCCGGTCGCTCGCGCCAATTCCGCATGCGCGACAAGGTGCGCCGCTTCGCCGTGCACCGGCACGGCGATGCGTGGCCGCAGCCACTCATACATACGCCGCAGTTCGTTGCGGCGCGGATGGCCGGAAACATGCACCAGCGCGTCCGCATCCTCGATGACCTGCACACCCTGGTCGATCAGGCCGTTCTTGATGGAAAGGATCGCCTTCTCATTCCCGGGGATGACACGCGAGGAGAAAATAACCGTGTCGCCTTTGGCCAGCGAGACGTTCTTGAATTCATCGCGCGCCAACTTGGCAAGCGCGGCACGCGGTTCGCCCTGGCTCCCGGTGCAGAGGATCACCAGTTCGGCGCGCGGGGTCAGTCCGTATTCATCCTCGTCCATGAATTCGGGCAGGCCCTCGAGATAGCCGATCTCGCTCGCGACGTCGATGACGCGCTTCAGCGAGCGGCCCATCACCATCACCTTGCGGCCAGCGTCGCGCGCGGCCTCGGCGACGGAACGGATGCGGCCGACATTGGAGGAGAAGGTCGTCACCGCCACGCGACCGGGAGCTTCCGCGATCAATCTGGCGAGGCTTTTCGCGACGGCCTCTTCAGAGGGCGATTCGCCCTCGCGCAGCGCGTTGGTCGAATCGCAGACCAGCGCCAGAACGCCTCTGTCGCCGATTGCGCGGAACCGCGTCTCGTCGATCAGGGGGCCGATGGTAGGTTCCGGGTCGATCTTCCAGTCACCGGTGTGGACGACCGTACCCGCCGGAGAGGTGATGGCGAGAGAGACGGGCTCCGGGATGGAATGGTTGACGGCAATGGCCTCGATCTCGAACGGGCCGACCGTGAAGCGCTCGCCCGCGTTGTAGATCTTCACCGGCACCTGCGGCGAACCCGGTTCGGAGGCGCGTTTGGCGCCCAACAGGCCAGCGGTGAAAGGCGTCATCCAGACGGGAATACCGCCGAGCCGCGGCCAGATGTCTAGCACGGCACCGTAGTGATCCTCGTGCGCATGGGTGATGACCATGCCGTGGAGTGAGGAGACTTTCTCCTCGATGAAGCGCGTATCGGGCAGGACGAGATCGACGCCCGGAAGCTCGGGCGTTGGAAAGGTGACGCCGCAATCGACGATGATCCACTCGCGAGCAGTTGCCGGCCCGTAGCCATAGAGGGCGAGATTCATGCCGATCTCGCCGACCCCGCCGAGCGGTACGAAGACAAGCTCGTTGCTATCCGCCATATGCCCTGCCCTCACCCGTCGAAAAGAAAAGATCACCGGCGGAGATGCGGCGCCGTTCGCCCGCAACGTTCAACAGGAGATAGCCGTCATGGTCGATGTCCTCGAAAATACCTGCCGTTTCGCTGTCCTGCCATCTGACGGTAACCGGGCCACCCTTGCCCCGGGCCGCGAGCAGCCAGTCCTCCCTGACACTCGCGAAGCCGGCGCCGCCATTCCATTCGGTCAGCACGCGGGCCATCTCCGACGCGAGCAATGGGAACACTTTCTCCGGTCCAGCGTCCAGGCCGCATTCGGCGAGATCCGTGGTCGGGTAGGATGGATTTTCCGGATGGGCGGAGCAGTTGATGCCGCAGCCGATGGTGATAGCCAGGCGACCGTCCGCAAGTGTCTCGCTTTCGAGCAGAATGCCGCAGATCTTCTGTCCGTCGACCAGAAGGTCGTTCGGCCATTTGATGGCGAGCGCCTGCGGATGGCTTGCAAAGAAGGGGCGAAGGGCACGATGCACGCCGAGCCCGGCCACCAGAGGCAGCGTGCCGACCCGCGAGATAGGCGCTGCATCGATCAGGAGCAGCGAGGCATAGAGATTGCCGCGCTTGGAAACCCACGGCCGGCCCCGCCGGCCCTTGCCGGCCGACTGGCTTTGCGCTGTGACCCAAAGATTGCCCGGATCGCCGCCGCGCGCCATCTCCAGCGCCGAGGCGTTCGTCGATGCAACCTCGGCAAGCGCCAGGCGGCGATAGCCCGCAAGCCCGACTATCGGTTCTTCAGACACGCCTGTCAGTAGAAGCTCCTGGCGGCGGCTTCGGCTACGCGCCCGAGAGGCCCGCCGATCAGGACGTAGAAGAGGATGAAGGCGCCCGAGAGGCCGAAGACGACGCGCATTTCCGCCGCCATCGGCGAAAAGCCCTCCTTGGCCTCGTCGAACCACATGATCTTGATGATCCGCAGATAGTAGAACGCGCCTACTACCGAAGTCAGAACGCCGATCACGGCAAGCGCATAGAGATGCGCGTTGATCGCGGCGAGGAAGACGTACCATTTCGCCCAGAAGCCTGCGAGCGGCGGGATGCCGGCCAGCGAGAAGAGCAGGATCGTCATGATCGTCGCCATCACCGGATTGGTGTTGGCGAGACCGGCAAGATCGTCGATCCGCTCGACCTGCTCATCCTTGCGTCGCATGGAGAGGATGAAGGCGAAGGTGCCGAGCGTCATGGCGAGATAGATCAGCATGTAGATGACGACGCCGCGCACGCCGGCAGGCGTATTGGCGGCAAGCCCGACAAGAGCGAAGCCCATATGGCCGATCGCCGAATAGGCCATCAGCCGCTTGAAATTACGTTGACCGATGGCCGCGAAAGAGCCAAGCGCCATCGAGGCGATCGAGACGAAGACGATGACCTGCTGCCAGTCCGCGACCGCCGGCTGGAACGCATCGACCGTGGTGCGAACGAGGAAGGACATCGCCGCCATCTTCGGCGCTGACGAAAGGAACGCAGTCACCGGCGTCGGCGCGCCCTCATAGACGTCCGGCGTCCACATATGGAATGGCACCGCGGAAATCTTGAAGATGAGGCCGGCGAGCACGAAGACGATACCGAAGAGAAGGCCGATCGAACGCGGGCCGGCGGAAAGCGCCGCCGCGATTTCGTGGAAGCCGACGCTGCCCGTATAGCCGTAGACGAGCGTGATGCCGTAGAGCAGCAGACCGGAGGAGAGCGAACTCAGCACGAAATATTTCAGGCCGGATTCGGTCGAACGCAGATTGTCGCGATGGAAGGCGGCAAGGACGTAGAGGCCGAGATTCTGCAATTCGAGTCCGAGATAAAGGCCGATCATGTTGTGCGCCGAGATCATCAGCATCATGCCGACGGTCGAGAGCAGGATCATCACCGGATATTCAAAACTGTAGAAGCCGGCATGGCTGGCAAAGCGCACCGCCATGACGAGCGCGACCGCCGAGCCGATCAGAGTCAGCACCATCATCACGCGCGCGAACGGGTCAAGGATAATGGCGCCGCCGAACGCCTCGCCGCTTGCATCCGTGATCATCAGCCAGACCGCGGCGGCGGCGAGCAGCAGGACGGACAGCGCGCTGACGAGACCGGTCGCGCTCCTCCCCGCATAGACGCCGATCATCAGGACGACCATGGCGCCGACCGCCAGAATAAGTTCCGGCAGCGCGATGGAAAGGCTTGTGGCGAGGTCTGCGGTCATCTGGCGATTGCCTGTTGCTGCGCCGAAGCGGTTCGGTGCCCCGCCTGAATGGAGACGGTGACGTTGTTGACGAGATTGTCGACGGAAGTTGCCGTGGCAGTGAGGATCGGCGTCGGATAGACACCGAAGAAGATCACCAGCACGATCAGCGGATAAAGGATCGCCTTCTCTCGCGTCGAGAGATCGAGCATGCCCTTCAGCGTCTCCTTGGAAAGCACGCCGAAGATAATGCGACGGTAGAGCCAGAGCGCGTAGGCCGCCGACAGGATCACGCCCGTGGTGGCAAAGAGCGCCACCCAGGTATTGGCCTCGAACGCGCCCATCAATGTCAGGAACTCGCCGACGAAACCGCTCGTGCCCGGCAGGCCGACATTGGCCATGGTGAAGATCATGAGCGCCACGGCATATTTCGGCATGTTGTTGACGAGGCCGCCATAGGCATTGATCTCGCGCGTGTGAAGCCGGTCATAGAGGACGCCGACACAGAGGAAGAGCGCGCCGGAGACGAGGCCGTGGGAGATCATCTGGAACAGAGCACCCTGCACGCCCTGCTGGTTTATGGCGAAGATACCCATCGTCACGAAACCCATATGGGCGACCGACGAGTAGGCGACGAGCTTCTTCATGTCCTCCTGCATCAGCGCCACCAGCGAAGTGTAGATGATGGCGACGACGGACAGCGTGAAGATGAAGGGCGCGAACATGGCCGACGCATCCGGGAACATCGGCAGGGAGAAGCGCAGGAAGCCGTAGCCGCCCATCTTCAGGAGGATCGCCGCCAGGATGACCGAGCCCGCGGTCGGCGCTTCGACGTGCGCGTCAGGCAGCCAGGTATGGACCGGCCACATCGGCATCTTCACCGCAAAGGAGGCGAAGAAAGCGAACCACAGCCATGGCTGCATGGAAACCGGGAAATTATGCGTAAGCAGCGTTGGGATATCGGTCGTGCCCGATTGCCAGAACATCGCCATGATGGCGAGCAGCATCAGCACCGAACCGAGCAGCGTATAGAGGAAGAACTTGAAGGAGGCATAAACGCGCCGCTTGCCGCCCCAGACACCGATGATGATGAACATCGGGATCAGCCCCGCCTCGAAGAAGACGTAGAAGAGCACGATGTCGAGCGCGCAGAAGACGCCGATCATCAGCATCTCGAGCACGAGGAAAGAGATCATATAGGGCTTGACGCGGTCCTGCACCCGCCAGCTTGCCAGGATGGTGAACACCATCATCAGCGTGGTCAGGATGACGAGCAGCATGGAGATGCCGTCGACGCCCATATGGTAGGAAATGCCTGAATCCAGCCATTCGTGCTTCTCCACCATTTGGAAGCTGGCATCGGCGGGATTGAAGCCGATCCAGATCAGGAGCGACACCAGGAAGGTGACGATCGTGGTGAGGAGCGCGATCATGCGGATGTTCTGCCGCGCCGCCTCGCTCTCGTCGCGGATGAAAAGGATCAGGACAACGCCGACCAGCGGCAGGAAGGTGACCGTCGAAAGGATGGGCCAGTCGGTCATATCAGAGAGAACCTCCGAGCATCATCCAGGTGATG
>JBDZVC010000315.1:0-5142 GCA_040255475.1 Phyllobacteriaceae bacterium
GTCCAGCAGGGTCTCGGCGGCGACATGGCGCTTGTCGACAGCCAGATCAAGGTGATCACTTCGGAAGCCGTGCTGGGCCGGGTCGTAAGCCAGGCCCATCTGGAATCCGACCCGGAATTCGTACCCGCGTCCCAGGAAGGCCGTAAGCCTTCGGAAGTTGCGCTGGAGAGCCTTGCCAAGGCCACCAAGGTGACGCGTCCCGAAAATACCTACGTGCTCGAAATCGGCGTGACGACGAAGGAGCCCACCAAGTCCGCGAGGCTGGCCAATGCGATTGCCGTTGCCTACGTCGCGGACCGGGCCTCTTCGGCCTCCGCCGCGGCGCGCGAAGTCAGTTCCGCGATCTATGGCAGGCTTGCGGAATTGCGGACGCAGTTGCGTGAAGCCGAGGAAAAAGTCGCGGCCTTCAAGCGTGAGCACAACGTTTCGCAATCGGAAGGACAGTTGCTCGGTGACCGCAAGCTGACCGATCTGTCGGCCCGGCAGGCGGCGGCGGTGGCCCGTGTCAACGATACCCGTTCCCGCCTCCAGGTCATGCAGGACGCCATGCGCACGCGCGGTAGTGCCGGGGTAGCGGCTCCCAATGGCAACGGCACCATGGGCACGTTGCGGATCCGGCTCGAAGAAGCGAAGCGGCAACTGGCGGAATTGCAGCAGGTCCTCGGTCCGCGTCATCCTCGCGTCACCGCGGCCAGAGCAGAAGTGGCACAGGCCGAAGATGCGATCCAGGCCGAAAGCAAGCGCATGCTTGCCTCCGCGCAGGACGATTACAAGGCTGCGGTCGATACGCTGGCAAAGGTCAACACCGATCTGGAAGCCGCCAAGACAAATTCGTTCTCGACCAATGAAGACCTTATCAAGCTGCACGAGCTTGAGCGTGAAGCGCAATCCAGCAAGGTCGTCTACGAATCCTTCCTGGTGCGTGCCAAGGAAACCGCGCAGCAGGAGAATATCACGGCGCGCACGGCGCGTATCATCGCTGATGCCGCCGTGCCGGCTTTCCCCTCCTTCCCTCCCAAGATGATCCTGCTTGCCGCCGCGGGGCTGCTTGGCCTTTTCTTCGGTATCTTCCTGGCAATCCTGCTCGATCTTGGCGCTGGTCTGCGGGCCGGACGATCCAGCGCCTCGCTTCCCGTGCCTGCAACCGAAGCACAACCCGCCCTGGACGAACTGGTGCTGGTGACGGCGATGGATGACCCTGACATGGCGCGGCAGGCGGCGCTGGACCTTGCACTCGGCTCCATGTCGGACGACCACCACGTGCTTTTCATGGATCTTGCCGCGGATGCGCCCGTATCCGGTAGAGGACTTGCCGAGGTCGCTTCGGAAGATATCCCGCTCTCGTCGGCGATATTGATCGCTCCGGAAAGCGGGCTGCACATCCTTGGCGCGGGGCGCGCGGCGACGGCTGCCAACGTATCTCGGGATATGATTTCCAACGTCATCAAAACCGTTGCAGCCGAATATGACGAGGTCGTCGTCAATATAGGCGAGCTCGACGGAGAGCGAACAATGCCCGCGAGCGTAGCTGTCGAACTGACACGCCATGCAGTGCTGGTCGTGAAGGGTCACGGGGCGGAGCCGCGTGAAAAACAGGTCGTCGAAGCGCTTTCCAACAATGGCGCGGTATCTGTTTCCCTTGTCTCGATCAAGGCGGGAGCCGACCTCTATCAGGTCGCCTGACCAGGCGACGTGTATTTCCCTGGCGGTAATGTTCCGATGGCGCCAGCCGAGGCCTTCATGGGTCTGCGCATAAGGTCATCCTTGAAACGATCGGTTAGCCACGATTTTACATCCACCCGTGCATTAACCGGGTCGGAGGAGATTGCGACCTAGAAGTCGGTTACCAGCGCATATCTCCCGAAAGCGGGTGCCGGTTTCGGGATAAAGACATGGGCGAAATCAGGAAGCTGAAGCGCACCGGAACCTGCGGAGATCGTAACCGTGCCCAATGCCGAGCGGCCGGCCAGCTCTGAGATCGCGATGCCGGAAGCCGAAACCCGTATTGTGCCTGTAGCAGGAGCCTTGTCGTGACGCCGATCGTCTTCGAACAAACGGTCGGCTGGCTGCACACAGCGACGGGTGCGCGTGGCGTGGTGATCGCGGGCGCACACGGGTTCGAGGACCTGTGCAGCCGGCGCTTTCTGACCCTGATGGCCAGGCGGATCGCCGACGCCGGCATGCCGGTGCTGCAGTTCGATTATCCGGGCTGCGGCGATGCTGCAAACGATCATACGCAAGCCGATAGCGTCGCCGCCTGGATCGCAAGTATCGCGAGCGCCATCGACCGGCTGAAAGCGGAAACCGGAGTGGCGGACGTGCTGGTGATCGGCTTCAGGCTGGGCGCTCTCCTTGCTCCGGCTGCGATTGCCGGGCGGAGCGATGTCGCCGGATTGGCGCTGCTCGCCCCGCCTTTGTCGGGCAAGGCGTATGTGCGCGAGATGGTCGGGCTTTCGCGGATGGTCGACGCGATGCTACCGCCAGCGGCCGATGCCGGCGAGCCGTTCGATGGCATCGAGGCCGCCGGATTCAGGATCAGTGCGGAGACGGTCGCCGATCTGCGCGCGCTCGAATGGCGGGACCATCTCACGGTTTCCCCGCACCTCAACCTGCTGCTGATGTCGACTGGAGCCGCGCATTCCGATCTGGCCGACCGCATCGCGGCCGCGGGAGGGATTGTCCAGGCCGAGACATTCGGCGGCTTCAGCCGCCTGATGAGCAATCCAACCGCCAACGATATCCCGCAATCCACGCTCGAGGCCGTCGTGGACTGGGCCGCGAAGAACAGCGGGGCCAGCACCGCGATGCACGAACCGGCCATCGCCGCGCCCACGACCCCGGAGAGCACGATGCTGGAGGGCGACGGCTTCAGGGAACGGCCGCTGGTGATCGATCCCGCGCCGGAGATCTGCGGCGTGCTTTGCCTGCCGGCCGATGCCCCGGCAACGGCGGAAGCTGTGCTGATCCTCAATGCCGGCGCGATACCGCATGTCGGATGGGCACGTGGCGCGGTCGATATGGCGCGCACCCTTGCGCGGCAGGGGATCGCTTCGATGAGGGTCGACCTTCCGGGCCTCGGTCAGAGCGAAGCGGCACCTGAAAAGCGGCTGTTCCTCTACGACGAGAAAGGCCGCGACGACGTGATCCGTATCGTGGACTGGCTTGAGCGATACGGATTCGAACAGGTTTGCGCCGCTGGCATATGCGCCGGCGCCTATCAGGCGTTCCACGCGGCCCGGCATGACGTGCGCATCACGCATCTCGCGATGATCAATCCGCTCTGTTTCTCCTGGAACAGCTCGTATGCTCTGGACATGGGGCTGTCGAAGATAAGGGACAACGCCAGCGGTTCACGCGCGCCGCAGGAAGGACAAGCGAACGAAACGGATGGAGAGGATACATCGCGACCGACCCCGAATTCGGTCGTGTCGAAACTCGGCCGGCGTGCCCTGCGCCTGTCATTGGAATTGTCGAAATCGGCGCTTTCCCACGCATGGTGGAAGCATGCGCTGCCGAATCGGTCCGTCGAGCGCTGGATGCGGAAATTGACCGAGCGCGGGACGCGTGTACTGGTCGTGAATTGCGAGGGTGATCTGAGTATCGCGGAAGTCGCCCGCCATTTCGGGCCGGGAGGCGAAAGGCTGAAACGAATGGCCGGCGTGACGGTGGCGCTTGTTTCAGACGCTGACCATACGCTGACGCCCGCCCCCGCGCGCGCCGAACTCACGGCCCACATCGGCCGAATGTTGTCCTCTGCGGCATCCGATCAAAGAGAGACGCGTATCCCCCAATAAGGAAAGGCCGACCGTCTCATTACGCGACGGCTCTTGCGGCGGAGAGCAGCCCGGCCACCTCTTCACGTCCGTAGCCGGCGCCGAAGATCGGCGTGCCGACCCCGAAACGACGGCTGGCGGCGAGCCGTCCCGCGTCGACCGGATCGTAGCCCAGCCGGTCGATGAACGCGGCGACGAGCGCACGTGCTTCTGCGTCGTCGCCGGCGACCGCCAGTGCACGGCGGTCGGGATCGCCTTGCGGGCGCGCCTCCTGCTCGATCTCGTGATAGCCCATATGGTTGAAGCTGCGCACGAGAAGCGCGCCCGGCAGGTGACGCTGGATGATTTCACTGCTCGAAGCCACGCCCTCAAATTCGGCGATGGCGCCGTCGACCGGCGGCCAGTAGTTCATCGCGTCGATGACGATCTTGCCGGCAAAGAGGTCCGGCCGCAGGGTGGCATATTTCGACAGCGGCAGCGCCAGGATGACGATGTTGCTGGAGGCGACCAGCGCTTCCGCCGTTTCGGGTTTCGCGCCGGGCGCCATGATCTCGAGCAGCAGCGCGATCTCAGCCGGCGGCCTTGCGGTGGCGACGGAGACCTCGTAGCCGGCGGCGAGCGCCAGCCGCGCCAGCGCCGTGCCGACGCGTCCGGCGCCCAATATCCCTATTTTATGCACCGACGGCATCGGTCTTCTCCATTGCCGGCCGGCGGGCGCCGAGTTCGGCATCGACCAGCGGCTTCACCCTGGTGCCGAGCAGTTCGATAGACCGCAGGAATTCCCGGTGCGGCATCTGGCCGACATCGGTCTGGAAGAACTGGCGCATATGGCCGATGCTTCCGTGCAGCTTCACGACACGTTCGGCGATCTCTTCCGGGTCGCCAGCAAACAGTGCTCCGTCGCCGCTCGCTTCCTTGTCGTAGTGGAAGCGCGGCGGCGGTGCGAAGCCGCGGATCTTGCCGATCTGCTCCATTGCCGCATGCCAGTGCATCCAGAAGAGATCCTTGGCTTTAGCGGCGTCTTCGCCGACGAAACCGGGGCTGGCGATCGATATCTTGACCTTTTCCGACGCGATACCAGCCTGACCCGCGGCGCGGCGATAGAGTTCGGCCAGTGGTGCGAAGCGATTGGCTTGGCCGCCGATGATCGCATAGGAGATCGGCAGGCCGATGAAGCCAGCCCGCACCGAGGAGTGGGGATTGCCGCCGGTCGCGAGCCAGATAGGCAGCGAACCGCTGTCGGGGCGCGGCACCACCAGCGCGTTATCGAGCGCCGGGCGGAATTTGCCTTGCCAGGTGATGGTCTCGCTCTCATTGATCTTCAGGAGCAGGTCGAGCTTTTCCGCATAGAGCTCGTCATAGTCGTTGA
>JBDZVC010000316.1:0-5095 GCA_040255475.1 Phyllobacteriaceae bacterium
CCGCGCGTGCCGGCCGGAAAGCGCAACATGGAAATGCCGATCATACCCTTCAGCACGAGCGTGGCGCGCTCGCGCATTTCCTCGGAAGGTTTGCCGATGGCGACGGTCCGCGTGATGTCGGTGGTGCCGTCCTGGTACTGCGCGCCCGAATCGACCAGATAAAGCTCGTTTTTCCCGAGTTTGCGGCTCGTCTTCGTCGTCACGCGGTAATGGATGATGGCGCCGTTCGGCCCCGCGCCGGAGATGGTGTCGAAGGAGATGTCGCGAAGCGGCATCTGAAGTTCTTCGCCGGTTTTCCTGCGGAAGGTCTCTAGGTTCTGCGCGGCGGCGATTTCATCGATCGAGCTGGGCTGCTGGCGGTCGATCCAGGCGAGGAATTTCGAGACGGCCGCCCCGTCACGGCGATGCGCGGCACGGGTGCCGGCGATCTCGGCCGCGTTCTTGACGGCACGAGGCAGGCGCGCCGGGTCGGCGAGATGCAACACCTTGCCGCCGTTTTCCTCGACCAGAAGCCGCAGTTTCTCGGCAGCGAGAGCCGGATCGAGCCCTATCGATGCGCCGGATTTCGCCAGCCGGATCAGTTCCGTCTCCAGTGCGTCCGGCGCGAAAAGGTCCGCCAGTTGAGTCAGATAGGCCTTTACCTTGATGGAAAGCTTCCGCTCGTCGAGGAAAAGTTCGTGGTGGCCGTCCGCCGCGAGGATGGCGAAGCCGAGTGTAAGCGGCGTATGCGGCACGTCGTGTCCGCGGATGTTGAAGGACCAGGCGAGCGAGGAGGGGTCGGTCAGCACCGTATGGGAAGCGCCGCCTTTGGCGATCGCCTCGGCCATATCGGCGAGTTTGTCCTTGGCGAGCCTGCCCGCATATTCCTCAGGCTGAAGATCCACCGGTTCGAGCGGTGCGTCGGGGCGGTTCGACCAAAGCGCGTCGATCGGGTTCCTGTCAACCGCGACCAGTTCGCCCTTGTGCCCGGCGACGGCTGCACGCAGTCTTTCCGTCTCCGAGATGGTGTGCAGCCACGGATCGAACCCGATGCGGCCGCCTTTGGCGAGGTTGGCGGCAAGCCATTTGTCCGGCGGATTGTCGATGAGGCTTTCGATGGAAAAAGTGTCGGAGGCAGTCTGATGGCGGGCCTGCAGCGTGTAGCGCCCATCCACGAAGAGAAGAGCCTTGTCTTTAAGGATCAGCGCGGCGCCGGCCGAACCGGTGAAGCCCGTCAGCCATGCGAGCCGCTCGGACGAGGCGGCGACATATTCGCCCTGATGCTCGTCCGCGCGCGGCACGAGGAAACCGTCGAGCCGTTCCTTTTCAACCCACTCGCGCAGGCGCGCGACACGCTCGGGTCCCTGAGACGGGTCGGATTTCACATCGAATGACTGGAACATCGAACACTCTTCGGCACGGACTCGTCGGCAGCGAACGGTAGTCGCGCGGGATGGCGGTTGCAACGCCGCATCATCCCTCAATGGCGCTTCAGGTGAAGCGTGACCCAGCCTTCGCGATGAAGGGTGGCGATGTGGCGGAAACGCTGGTCCGAATAGGCCGCCAGTACTGCGCGGCGCTGGCGGTCGAGGATGCCGGAGAGGATCAGGGAACCGTCCGGCGCCAGATGCCGCGCCATCTCGGGCGCGAGCCGCATCAAGGGCCTTGCCAATATGTTCGCTACGATCAGGTCGAACGGTCCCTCCTGCGCAAAGACGGGGTGCTGGAAGCCCGTCGCGGTGCGGGTCTCGACAAGCGAGCGTACGCCGTTCAGCCGCACATTCCCTTCCGCCACGCGAACCGCGATCGGGTCGATATCGGTGGCGAGGACCGGGATATGTTCAAGCTTTGCGAGCCCTATCGCAAGGACGGCGGAGCCGGTGCCGAGGTCGAGCGCGTTGTTCGGCTTCTCCCGCTCCGCCACGCGGGCAATCATTTCGAGGCATCCGGCCGTCGTGCCGTGGTGGCCGGTGCCGAAGGCCTGGCTTGCTTCGATCTCGATCGGGATATCGTTGGGGCGACGCTTGTCGCGGTCGTGCCGGCCATGGACGAAAAAGCGCGCGGCGCGCACCGGCTTCAGCCCTTCCAGCGAATACGCTACCCAGTCGATTTCCGGCAGCACCTCGCGTTGCATGATAACCGGGTCGATAATGCCGTCGAGCAGCGTGTGCATGCGTTCTTCGGCTGCGCCGGCCTCGTCATCGTCTGTGTAAAGCGAGACTTCGTGGAGGTCGGCCGCTTCATCCATCTCGGTCATGCCGAGCGGACAAGCGTCGTCTTCGAATGCTGCTTCAAGAACGGCATAGGCCTGCCGCGCCGTCGGGCCGGGAACGATAAAGGAGAATTTGACCTGGCTCATACGCGACAGCGCGCCCGGCGCCTCATGCGCCGGCCTCCAGCCTTTTCAGCTTGGCGAGCGCTGCCTTCGGGTTTTCGCCATAGGCGATGGTGCCGGCGAAACCGCCCTTGCGGTCGAGCAGGATGACCGACGCGGTGTGGTCCATCGTGTAATCGCCGTCGTCCGTCTTGACCTTGCGGAAATAGATGTTGAAGGCCTTGGCCATCGCCCACACCTTGTCCGGCGAGCCGGAAATGCCGGTGATGCGGCTGGAGAAATTGCTGAGGAAATTATTCATGACCTCCGGCGTATCGCGCTCCGGATCGATGGTGATGAAATACGCCTTTATGTCCTTCGCTTCAGGGCCGAGTTCTTTCAGCCAGCCGTCGAGTTCGAAAAGCGTGGTCGGGCAGACTTCCGGGCAATGGGTGAAGCCGAAAAACAGCACCGTCGGCTGCCCCCGGAAGGCGGCCTGCGTGATCGGCTGATCGTGACTGTCGACAAGCGCGAAGGGCGCGCCATAGGCTTCGCCGGCATTCTGCTGGCGGTACCAGTCGAAGGTCAGCCAGCCGACGGTCGCCGCCATCAGGACGAGAATGCCGACGAGGATCGTACGCATCATTTCCAGAAAAGCTCCGATTCCGCCGCTCGCCGGCCCTCAGAAACACCAGGACAGGCCGGATTCCGCCATGGCGAGGAATATCTTCGTCCCGTGCTGCATCCACATGGCGAAGGCGAGGCCCGACAAGGCCGCGAAAGCCGCGAATGCGACGAGCATTCCGGCGAGGCGTGGCAAGGGTAGGGCCAGACGGGTCTTCATTGCCGCTATATAGTCCTTTGAAGTCGGTTCCGGAAAGGGGCCGCGATGCCGCAAGGCGAAGCGCGCCCGGTTTTGCCCTCGGGCTTCTTGCAACCGCCATTCTCCCTTCCCAATTGTCCTCGGCGCCGAAAGCGCAAGAGCGCATCCGAGGAGCAGAAATGAAAAGATTCCTATTCATGATGACTGCCCTGTCCTTCATGGCAGTCGCCCCCGCCAAGGCGGAGGACGTCGGCAAGGTCGGCGTCGACTGGATCGGCAACGATATCGTCGTCGAGGCGATCAAGGACCCCAAGGTGGAGGGCGTCGTCTGCCACGTCGCCTATTTCGACCGCAGCATCATCGATCGGCTGCACAAGGGCAACTGGTTCGAGGACCCTTCGAACACCGCCATTTCCTGCAACCAGACCGGGCCGATCACCATCGGCGATATCGACATGGGCAAGGGCGGCGAGGAAGTCTTCAAGCAGGGCATCAGCCTGATCTGGAAGAAGCAGGTGGTGAACCGGATCTACGACAAGGAAAACAACACGCTCGTCTATCTGTCGCATTCGAGGCAGGTCCAGAACGGCTCAGCCAAGATGGCCATCTCGACCGTTCCGCTCTACGGTCAGCAGGTGACCTGGGCGAAAGACAAGAAGCAGTAGGCGCCTCCTTGCCGCCTGTGCCGGCCCGGCGTAAAGGCCGCGCATGAACGACGCCGCCGACCTCCGCTTCCTGCCGCCCGAGCCGCGCATCCATCCGACGGCCGAACTGAAGGGCTGCCGGATCGGCCGCTATGCTTCAGTGGGTGAGCGCACCGTCCTGCGCGAGGTGACGATCGGCGATTTCAGTTATTTCGAACGCCATGCCGAGGCGATCTATACGGAAATAGGCAAATTCTGCTCCATCGCCGCGAATACGCGCATCAATGCGCTGGAACACCCGCTGGGGCGGGCGACCACGCACAAGGTGAGCTATCGGCCGAACGAATATTTCCGCTATCTCGGTGTCGATCAGCCGTTCCGGGAGCGGCGCAGGCAAAAGCAGGTCAGGATAGGCCACGATGTCTGGATCGGGCATGGCGCGGTGATTCTGCCCGGCATCCATATCGGTAACGGCGCGGTCGTCGGCGCCAATTCGGTCGTCACCCGGGACGTGCCGACCTATGCCATTGTTGTCGGAGCACCCGCGAAAACCATCCGCTCGCGTTTCTCGGACGACGTTGCCGCGCGTCTTGCCGAAATGGCGTGGTGGGACTGGCCGCTGGACAAGCTCTTCCATGCCATTCCCGACATGCAGAAGCTGGAAATAGAAGAATTTATCGAAAAGTGGAACGATTAAGGTTAAAGAAAAGAAAACGGTTGTACTGACCGAAATACTAAAACTTATCGTTGCAAATTATCCTGTAATGATGCTCCCCTTGTGCCTGGAGGTATTGCCTGAGGCGGAAGAAGCACTGTGAGCATAAGGGAGACTACGATGAGAAAGCTCATCATTGCATTTGCCGCTGCCGCTGTTTCTTTTCCGGTCGTGTCCGCGCAAGCGGGCGGCTGGGGCGGATCCAGTCACGGCAACAACTATTCGAGCGGGCTGGTGAACGTCTCGCCGGCCGTCGGGCTGGGTGACGTCAACCTGCTCAACGGTATCTCGATCCTCAACGGATCGGGCATCCTGAGCGATATCCGGCTCTCCGGCATCCTTTCGGGGAACGGCATCCTGTCCGGCAACGGTATCCTCAGCGGTATCGGCGTTGGCATCCTCAGCGGCAATTCCAACGGCAGCCGTGACCGCGGCCATCGCAATCGCTGCCATCGCTGCTGACAGGTGCCGGACAGGCCCAGGCCGGTAAGTGGTCCGGCCTCCTGCCGAACCTGGCATCGTGAAATGGGGCAGGGGGGCATTCCTCCTGCCTCTTTTTTACAGTTTCGTTTCTATGCCGATATAGCTGTCGAGCACGTCCTTCTCCGTGTCGAAGACGG
>JBDZVC010000317.1:0-5086 GCA_040255475.1 Phyllobacteriaceae bacterium
TCATCCCGGCATCGCTTGCGAACATCCGCGTGGTCTGGCAGCAGCCCGCCGAGCGTGGGCGCGCGCTCGGCATCTGGGCGGCATGCAACGGGCTCGCGCTTGCCATTGGGCCGACGCTTGGCGGCATCCTGATCCACCATTTCGGCTGGCCAAGCGTCTTCCTCATCGCCATCCCGCTCGGTGCAGCGGCCCTGCTCCTGGCGCCCTTGTCGATCCCCGAATCACGCGATCCCGTCGGGCGTCGTTTCGATGCGCCCGCGCAAGCGCTGGGCATGGTCGCGTTAGGGGCACTCGCCTTTGCCGCCATCGAATCGCATGCCTCATGGACATTGGCCTTGCTTGCCCTTGCCGTGAGCGCGATCTCGGCCATCCTCTTCGTCAGGGTCGAGGCGGCCAAGGGCGTCGCCGCACTCGTGCCGCTCGATATTTTCCGCATCCGCGAATTTCGCGGTGCCGCGGTCGCCACCGCCGGTATGACCTTCGGCATGTACGGGACGCTTTTCCTGCTGCCGCTGACATGGCAAAGCGTCGGAGGCATGAGCGCCACCCAGGCCGGCCTCGCCATGATGCCGATGGCGCTCATATTCGTCCTCGTCTCGCCGTTCACCGGCGCATTCGTGCGCAGCTTCGGGGCACGGATCGTGACGAGCGGCGGCGTCTCCATCATCGGCCTCGGCCTGCTGCTGATCGCCATCGGCGCCGCCCTATCCAGTTTCCCGGCGGAGGAGGTAGGTCTGACGCTGACCGGCCTCGGCATGGGCATCGCGACCGGGCCGCTGATGGGCATTGCCGTCGGCGCGGTCGCCGCTGCCCGCTCGGGCACAGCTTCCTCGCTGATCAACGTCGCCCGAATGGCGGGTGCCACCATCGGCGTCGCCATTCTCGGCTCGGTATTCGCCTTTGCCGGAGGGGACGAAACCGGCCTGCGCGCGGCCATGCTGCTCGGCGGCTGCGTCCAGCTCGCCTGCGCCGCCTTCGCCTGGTCGGCAAGACCGAAAGAAGAGCAGGGCTAGGAAAGGGGCTTCACTGTCCGCTTTCGGCGAAGCCGACGCTGTTAAGCATCGCCGGTTTGGGACCTTCGTCCACGAGCAGGCGGAAGACGTCGGGCCTTGCATAGTGCCCGACCGCATCGAAATCGTATTTGCCGCGCGTGATGTCGTCGAGGTCCAGGTCGGCCGTCAGGATGCATTCACCGTCGAAATTCGGACCGGCAAGCACCTCGCCGAGCGGCGATACGATGACGCTGCCGCCGCGCATCAGCACCGTATCCGGTTCGTTGCCCTGGATCGCGTCATAATCGTCGGGAAAGGCGCCGCGCGTGATGTACTGGCAGGCCGACAGCACGAAACAGCGCCCTTCGAGCGCGATATGCCGCATCGTCGCCTGCCATGTGTCACGGTCGTCGGCCGTCGGCGCGCAATAGAGCTGGATGTTCTTGGCATACATCGCCGTGCGCATCAGCGGCATGTAGTTTTCCCAGCAGATCACCGAGCCGAGACGGCCGATCGCCGTGTCGTAGACCGGCAAGGTCGAACCGTCGCCAAAGCCCCAGATCAGCCGCTCCGATGCCGTCGGCATCAGCTTGCGGTGCTTGCCGAGATAGCCCTTTTCGGGGCCGAAGAAGAGAACGGTGCAGTAGAGCGTTCCGGCGTCGCGCTCGATGACGCCGATCACGACATGCGCGCCCGCCTCGCGCGCGGCCGCCGCGATCTCGTCGACCTCCGGCCCCGGAACATCGATCGCGCTCTTGTGATAGCGCAGGAAATCGTCGCGCCCGCGCGGCTGACGGCCGCCGACCCGCGCGCCGAAATCGGCGCCCTTCGGATAGGCCGAAATCAAGGCTTCCGGAAAGACCAGCAGCTTCGCTCCGGTCGCCGCGCCCTCATGAATATAGCGCACCACCTTTTCGACGGTGGCCTCCTTGTCGAATGGGACCGAACCGATCTGAACGACTGCGGCGCGAAACGGCATCTGATTTCTCCGGACTGAATTGCAAAGCGCATATGTGAGGCTAGACCAAACTTTCCGGGAGGCACAAACAGATTCCGCGTCTGGCGAAATGGCTTGTGTTGCCCCTGCGGATCGGCTTTCATGCGGCGCGCCGAAAAATAAAAAAGGCGCTCGGGAGGGAATTCTTGGCCGGAGGAGAGGGGCCATTGACTGCAGCCGGAAGTGCCGGAAGCAGAATGGGCAACGCCGCCCCGGTAGCGGCAGGCTCCGATTCCCGACCGATCGTGATCGCTGAAAAC
Source organism: Phyllobacteriaceae bacterium (assembly GCA_040255475.1). Taxonomy (GTDB): domain Bacteria; phylum Pseudomonadota; class Alphaproteobacteria; order Rhizobiales; family Rhizobiaceae; genus Mesorhizobium_L. Next base: position 2,250 of record JBDZVC010000317.1, read on the forward strand.
ATCCGCAAGACCTATCGGCTGGACGATGGCCGGTCCCACCTCGCGCTCGACGGCGTGACGACCAGCCTCGCGCATGGCGAGGTGCTGGTCGTCTTCGGCCCGTCCGGCTCCGGCAAGAGCACGTTCCTGCGCACGCTGAACGCGCTGGAGGCGATCGATTCAGGCCGCATCGTGGTCGACGGTGTCTCCATCACCGAGCCCGGCACGAACCTGAACGCGCTACGCGCCGAGGTCGGGATGGTGTTCCAGCTCTTCAATCTCTTCCAGCACCGCACGGCGCTCGACAATGTCGTGCTGCCGCAGGTCGTCGTGCGCCGCCGCTCGCGGGCCGACGCGCTCCGCCGGGCGAAGGAACTGCTGGCGAAAGTGGGCATCGGCGACCGCGCCGGCCATTATCCGAGCCAGCTTTCCGGCGGCCAGCAGCAGCGCGTGGCGATCGCCCGTGCGCTCGCCATGGACCCGAAGGTCATGCTCTTCGACGAGCCGACCTCGGCGCTCGATCCCGAAACGGTCGGAGGCATCCTCGACCTGATGCGCGAACTCGCGAAGGAGGGCATGACGATGGCGGTCGTGACCCACGAGATGGGCTTCGCCCGCGAGATCGCCGACCGCATGCTCTTCATGGAAGCCGGGCGGATCGTCGAGGAAGGGCCGCCGAAGCAGATATTCCAGGCTCCGCAAGAGGCGCGGACGCGCGCTTTCCTCGACCAGATCCTCTGACCGGCGACATGCAGTTTGTTCAACCGAAGAGACAACAAAGGGAGAAGAGAATGAAAAGTCTATTGACCAGGCTGGCGGCGGGATTGGTCGCCGTGACGGCCGTCTGCTTCGCGGCGGCGACCGTCGCGCAGGCCGACGAGATGGACGACATATTGAAGCGCGGCGAACTGATCGTCGCCGTTCAGACGCAGGGTCCGCCTGTCAGCTTCGTCGACAAGAACGGCGAGCGTACCGGATTCGCCGTCGAATTCGTACGCCAGATGGCCAAGGATCTCGGCGTCAAGGTCGTCTTCCAGGACTATGACTGGAAGGGCCTCATCCCGGCGCTTCTGGCCGGCAAGGCGGACATGATCGCCGGCGACATGACGCCGACGCCGCAGCGCGCCTCGCAACTCCTGTTCTCGAAGCCGATCTTCTTCAACGACACGATCGCCTTCGCCGGCAAGGATTCGCCCTACAAGTCGTGGAAGGACCTGAACAAGGAAGGCGTGACGGTCGCCGCCCTCCAGGGCAGCACCTATGCCGACGCGGTGAAGAAATACCTGCCGAAGGCGACGCTGAAGGTCTTCTCCGGTGGCGGACCGGCGGTGGCGCAGACGCTCACCATGGGCCGCGTGGACGGCATGGTCGGCGGCCAGGACTACAATTCCTATGTGCGCCAGTTCGACAACCTGAAAACGCTCGAGGGGACCATGACGCGCGAGCCGCTGGCCTTCGCAACACGCCCGAACGCCTTCCATCTCAAGATGTGGCTCGACAACTACGTCGAGCTGAAGACGGCAGACAATTCGCTGCAGGAACTGCTGGCCTACTGGTGGACGTCGAACGACTGGGAAAAGGACCACAAGTAATCGCTTGCGATCCGGCCGGCGCGGCGATGCCGTCGCGCCGGCCCAGTAGTAAAATCATAATCCGTCACCTCGAGGCCTTGTGAACGGATTGGAGACGGATGAGCTGGATTCTCAATTTCTATAATTACCGGATCGTCGGGCAGTATCTCGATCGTTTCGCCGAGGGCCTGGAAAACACGCTTATCGCCGCCGGCATCAGCCTCGTCGCGGCCATCATCCTCGGCACCTTTCTCGCCTTCGGGCGCATGTCGAGCCGCGCGGCGCTCTGGCGCCCGGTCGCGGCCTATGTAGAGTTCATCCGCGCCACGCCGCTTCTGGTGCAGATCTACCTCATCTATTACGGCCTGCCCTTCCTTGTTCCCGCTACCGGCCGCTGGAGCGAACTGACACTCGGCACGCTCGCGCTGTCGCTGCACAACGCCGCCTATATGAGCGAGATCGTGCGCGCCGGCGTGGCCTCGGTGCCGCGCGGGCAGGTTGAGGGCGGCAAGGCGGTCGGCATGTCGTATCTCCAGCGGCTACGTTACATCGTTCTTCCGCAGGCCTTCGCCAACATCCTGCCGCCGCTGCTCGGCCAGACGGCAGTGCTCATCAAGGACACCTCTCTCCTCTCGATCATCGCGGTGTTCGATTTCCTGAGCGCCGGGCTCTTGCTCAACAGCGAGCGGGTGCGCCCGAACGAAAGTTTCCTCACCATCGCCGTGGGCTACCTCGCCATCTACGCCGTCATGCTGACGCTCTCCTGGATGGTCAAGAGATGGCTCGCCGGCCCGGCATGGAACGCGGCGAGATGACGATGCTCCAGCATTACTATTCCGTCACGATCGCCATCCTGCCCTTCCTGTGGAGCGGCTTCATCCAGACGTTATGGATATCGCTCGTCGCCATCGTCGCTGGCTCGCTCCTCGGCTTCGTGATCGGCATCGTGCGCAGCCAGCGCGTACCGGTCCTGCACCAGCTTTTCGGCCTCTATATCCACATCTTGAGAGGAACGCCGTTCCTGGTGCAGCTCTACGTCTTCTATTTCGTGCTGCCCAATACCGGTATCGAAGCGCTGCAATGGTCGTCCGACATGGCCGCCTTCGTTTCGCTCTCTGTCTATACGTCGAGCTACGTCGCGGAGATCGTCATGGCCGCGATCGACGGGATTCCCGCCGGCCAGTGGGAGGCGTCCGCTTCGCTCGGGCTGAAGCGCATACCCACGCTCCTCCTCGTCATCCTGCCGCAGGCGCTCAAGCTGACCGTGCCGCCGATGAGCGGCGTCTA
>JBDZVC010000318.1:0-2742 GCA_040255475.1 Phyllobacteriaceae bacterium
GTCGTCACGGCCGGCCCGATTTTTGCCGCACCGATCGCTACATCGGTCGGCGAGATTGAGGAGAGGGATGGCTTCGCCTTTGCGGATATCCTCCCGAAATAGATGACAATGGTCCCGTCGCGAAATTTTGTCCTGAGCGTCCTGCCGGCCTCATGCGCCGCCGCGCTCTTCCTTGCCGCTTGTCAGTCGTCGGCGCCGCCGCCCGATCCGAACGGTCCGCTCGAGATCGCGTATTCGCAGTCCGAGTTCCATCGTTATGAGCGCCCCGGCGACGCGATACTCACCGGGCAGGCCTTCCTGCATGACCAGGGTGATGCGATCCGCTGCACTGGCCAGACGGTGTTGCTTTTCCCGCATACGCGCTCCTTCGAGCGCGTGTTCGAACTTGTCCGTATGAAAGCACATCCCGTGCTGCCGGAAGCGACCGACCCCCGCATCGCCGCGGTCACGCGACGTGCGGTTTGTGACACGGATGGCAATTTCACCTTCAAGAACCTGCCGCGCGGGCGCTGGTTTGTCTTCACGCGCGTACGGTGGTCAGCCGGTGACGCGGGCATGACCGGCGGCGACCTTGTCGGGGAAGCCGATACATCGACTGGCGCCGGCCGCGTCGTCCTCGACGATCGTAACCGGATTTAGCTCGGCCGGGCTTGTTCGAGACAGCTTAACTGGTTGTATTGCGCCATTACCCCGCTTTCATATGTCGATCGGCCGGTCGAGGGCCGTGAAGCGGATTTCGCTTTTGCGCAGTGATGCTGTAGGGCCTTCGATGAAGGCAATCTCACATGCGAACGAGCGAATCGAAAGACGAAGTCATGCGCCCGCCGATTTCGTCGGAATATCTGGACAGGAAGGACGGCACTTGGCTCAGCCATGGGCGGGCGACGGTGGTGCTTGCCGTGCCGCTGATCGGCACCCAGCTTGCGCAAATGGCGCTCAATGTCACCGATACGGTAATGGTGGGCTGGCTGGGCGCGACCGAACTCGCCGCGGCAGTGCTCGGCACGCAGATATTCTTCATCGTCTATATCTTCGGCAGCGGTTTCGCCATCGCGGTGATGCCGGTTGCCGCGGCGGCCGAGGGGCGTGGCGATGTGCGCTCGGTACGCCGTTCGGTGCGTATGAGTCTCTGGGTGGTCGGTCTCTACAGCCTGATCGCAATGCCGTTTCTCTGGCACACCGAGGCGTTTCTCCTCTTCCTCGACCAGGACCCGAGCGTCGCGGCGTTAGCAGGCGCCTATGTGCGCGTCACCCAATGGTCGATGCTGCCGGCGCTGATCCTTGCGGCGCTCCGCTCCTATCTCGCCGTCGCGGATCGCGCCTATGTGGCGCTTGCCGTCATTATCGTCGGGGGCCTCATCAATGGCGCGCTCAATTACCTGCTGATCTTCGGCCATTTCGGCATGCCGGCGCTCGGCATCGTCGGCTCGGCCGTCGCTACGCTCATCACGCAGATCGTCATGGCGCTTCTCGTCATTCTCTACAGCGGTGTGGCGCCGTCGCTCCGCCGTCACGATCTCTTCGCCCGCTTCTGGCGGCCGGACTGGCCGGACTTTCGCGATATATTGCGGCTCGGCTGGCCGATCTCGGCGACGATCATCGCCGAGGTCGGGCTTTTCTCCGCCGCTTCCATCATGATGGGCTGGCTCGGCGCGGTGACGCTCGCCGCTCACGGCATCGCGCTGCAGATCACCTCGATCGCCTTCATGCTGCCGCTCGGGCTCGCCAGTGCCGCGACCGTGCGGGTCGGTCTTCAACACGGACGCGGCGATCGTATCGGCGTAGGCCGCGCGGGCTTCATGGCGATGATGATCGCAACCGCGATAGCCGTGTGCTCCGCGTTCCTCTTCTGGACGATGCCGGACCGGCTGATCGGGCTTTACCTCGACCGGCACAACGCCAACGCGGCGGCCGTGCTTGCTACAGCAAGGCCCTTCCTCTTCGTCGCCGCCTGCTTCCAGATCGTCGATTCGCTACAGGCCATCGGCAGCGGCATGCTGCGAGGCCTGAAAGATACGCGCGTGCCGATGATGATCGCTCTGGTCAGCTATTGGGTGATCGGCATGCCGGCGGCCTATCTGCTCGGCTTTCCGGCGGGCTTCGGCGGCATCGGCATCTGGTGGGGACTGGCGCTCGGTCTCGCGGCGGCCGCGATCCTGATGAACCGCCGTTTTTTCTATCGTGAACGGCTCGGGCTACTGGAGCAGAACTGAGGCCGGGATCATGTCGGTCCGGTCTTTTACCTACCGCAGGCCTGCATCTGTGCGGCGTAGCTGCGGGCCATGTCGTCGGTGGCGCGGGCGTAGCGCTGGACATCCGCACTGCCGCGACTGCCGCGCGCATAGGCATTCCGCCCGAGATAGTAGGCGAGATAGAGATTATAGGTGTCGTTGCGCGCGATGCCGAGCGTTCTTGCGGTCTTGTCGTGATACCAGCCGACGAAATCGATGGCGTCGGCGAAATTCGAGCGTCGGGCGGAGGTGTTTCCGGTCTCGATCTCATATTGCACCCATGTTCCGTCCAGCGCCTGCGAATAGCCATAGGCGCTCGACTGGTGTTTCCACGGAATGAAGCCGAGGAGGTAGGTGCGCGGCGGCCTCACACGGCCCTTGAAGCCGGACTCCTTGCGCACCGTCGCCATCAGGACCGGAACGGGTATGTTGTACTTCGCTTCCGTGCGCTTCGCAGCGCGCTCCCAACTGTTGAACCAGCCGTCGCGCTGGTCGAACACGGCGCAGACAT
>JBDZVC010000318.1:2842-5080 GCA_040255475.1 Phyllobacteriaceae bacterium
AATGACGGATTCCCGATAGAAGCGTTGCCGGTTTGGCGTATGCCGAAGACATGAACGCCGAACCCCGCCGCCGCCGTTCCGCCGACCGCGCCCATAAAGGGGCTGCGCCGATCCCGCAATTGGCGCCGCGCCATGTGGTGAACCCCTATCCTCCGATGGAGCTGCTTTCCGCCGATCAGGTAGAAGCGATCCATGACGCCTCGATGCACATCCTTGAGGATTTCGGCATCGAGGTGATGAGCAAGCGGGCGCTCGCGCTCTTCGAGAAGGCAGGAGCGATTGTCGACCACACGTCTCAGAATGTCCGCATCGGCCGCGAACTGGTCGCGGAGGCGCTGAAGACGACGCGGCCGCTCTATACGCTGACGCCACGCAATCCGGAGCGGCGGGTGATCCTTGGCGGCAACAACATCAATTTCACGCTGGTCGCGGGGCCGCCCAATGTCCATGACCGCGAGCGTGGCCGCCGCGCCGGAAATCTTCGCGATTATCGCGATCTCGTGCGGCTGGCTCAGCATTTCAACGCGATCACCATGATCGGCAACCAGGTCTGCGCGCCGATCGAGCTGCCAGCCAATTCGCGCCATCTCGATACTTATTTCGCCAACCTGACGCTCACCGATAAGAGTTTCCACTGCACGGCGATCGGTCGGGGCAGGGCGCTCGACGGCATCGAGATGATGGCGATTTCGCGCGGGCTGACGTTGGAGGAGATGGCGAAGGACCCTGGCGTTACCACCATCATCTCCGTCAATTCGCCGCGCCGCTTCGACGACCAGATGGCCGAGGGGCTGATGACCATGGCCGAGTACGGCCAATCGGCCTGCGTCACCCCGTTCACGCTGATGGGGGCGATGAGCCCGGTGACGCTCGCCGGCGCGCTGGCGCAGCAGAACGCCGAGGCGCTGTTCGGCGTAGTGCTGACGCAGCTTGTGCGGCCGGGCGCGCCGGTCATGTATGGCGCGTTCACCTCGAATGTGGACATGAAGTCCGGCGCGCCGGCCTTCGGCACGCCGGAGAACACCAAGGCGAACATCGCGTCCGGCCAACTCGCGCGACGCTATCGGCTGCCCTACCGTACCACGCCGGGCTCCGCCTCCAATGCCGCCGACGCGCAGGGTACGTACGAGACGATGATGGCGCTGTGGGGCGCGATCCTGGGCCATGGGAACCTGATCTATCATGCCGCCGGCTGGCAGGAGGGCGGGCTGACGGCCAGCTTCGAGAAGTTCGTCATCGATGTCGAGATGATCCAGCACATGATGGAGTTTCTGAAACCCATTGAAGTGAATGAAGGCGAACTGGCGCTCGACGCGCTCTCGCGCGTGCCGACCGGCGGGCATTTCTTCGGCGAGCCGCACACGCTGGAGCGCTACGCGACCGCGTTCTACCAGCCGATCCTGTCGAATTGGCAGAACTACGAGGCGTGGCAGGAAGCAGGCGGACTGGATACCACCCAACGCGCGACGAAGGTGTGGAAGAAGGCGCTCGATGAATATCAGGAGCCAACCATGGAGCCGGCCCGCCGCGAGGCGCTCGAAGCTTATGTCGCCAGGCGCAAGGAAGCGATCGGGAGCGGCGAGCCATGAGAAAGGTATGGCGTCGATGAGCGATAATGAAGAGCTTCCGTGGGAAGCACAATGCGTTACTGCCGCAGGAGATTTCGCTCTCCGATGTCGAGAACTCTATGAGATTAATCCTTACAACGAGGTCCCTCTTGATAGTCTCATCAATACGCTGATGACTGAGCTGTGGGACAATGGTTTCAGCCAATCCGAGATTAGGAAATCCTTTGAAGCAGCGGTTGCTGATTTACCTCGATACGCTGCAGGAGAAGAGCGTAACGGCAATCGCAGCAAGTGGGGAAGCCGCAAAACAGAATGAGTGCGGATTTGATTTCCGACTTTTCTAAGCCGATTCCACTAACCTCCCAACCTCCTGAAATCAGAGAACTCTCATGAAATCCCATACGCGTGTCGCAGTCATCGGTGGCGGTGTCGTCGGCTGTTCGGTGCTGTTCCATCTCGCCCGCCACGGCTGGACCGACGTGGTGCTGATCGAGCGCAGCGAACTCACATCGGGTTCGACATGGCATGCGGCCGGCGGCATGCACACGATCAACGGCGATCCGAACGTCGCCAAGCTGCAGAAATACACGATCGAGCTCTACAAGGAGATCGAGGAGCTTTCAGGTCAGGCGACGGGCGTTCACGTCACCGGCGGCGTGCTGCTCGCCGC
>JBDZVC010000319.1:0-5074 GCA_040255475.1 Phyllobacteriaceae bacterium
TCCTTTTTCTTGACCGACTGCCCGTCCTCGTTCCGGAGCAGGTTTTCCAGGAGGACCTTCATCGAAAAGGGAAGTCTGGAAATGCCGGAGAGCCCGTTCTTCTCCGCCTCCGTCAAGCTGAAATAGACATATTCCCTATCCCCCGCCTTGAGGGTTTTGCGTGCTTTGAAACTGTCGAGTGAATGTGTCACGAGCGATCCCTGACTGTCGGTTGCCGATAGGGAACGGACGCCAGTCGCATGGTATCACGCGCAAAGGTGCGGGTACGGTCATTTCCGCTGTCCGCTCCCAAGCTCCCGGGCCGTTCAAGGCGGCTCGTGCGCTGGTTCGGCGCAAATTGAGTTTCACGCCGACCGCTGGCGTGATTGCCTCGCATATAGAGAATTTCGTAGAGGAGTTCTAGGGCAACAAAGGGCGAATATGGCTGGGCCAGCCAAAGGCCCCGGCAAGGCAGGGAAAGGCCAGGGAATGCGGCTTGTCGCCGAAGGTGTTGGGGGTGAACGCGGCGGTGAGATCGTCTTCTCGGGCATCGATTTTGCCGTGTCCGATGGCGAGGCGCTGGTCGTTACGGGACCGAACGGATCTGGAAAATCGACGCTGCTGCGCATAATCGCCGGATTGCTGCCGACAGCCGAAGGATCGATCCGGCTGGAAGGGGGTGGCGAAGAAGCGCCGGATCCCGCCGCAGTCTGCCACTATCTCGGCCACGAGAACGGCATGAAGCCGGCGCTCTCGGTCGCCGAGAACCTTGATTTCTGGCAAAGCTTCCATGGCCGGCCGGCGCTCGGCATCAACGAGGCGCTGGAGGCGGTAAGTCTCGAAACTGTGGCGCACCTGCCCTACGGCTATCTGTCCACGGGTCAGCGGCGGCGCATCGCCATTGCCCGGCTGTTGATCAACCATCGCCCGCTGTGGCTGCTCGACGAGCCGACAGCAGGGCTCGACCGGCGCTCGGAGGACCGTTTCGCTGCCCTGATGGGCGGACATCTCCGCGAAGGCGGCATGATCGTCGCGGCCACCCATGTGGCGCTCGGACTGGACGCGGTGAAGGAATTGAAGATGGGAGAGCGCCCGCCAGTCCGGCAGGGAGAAGGGTTATCATGCTAGCCCTCTACCTCCGCGATCTGAGGATCGGCATTCGAGCCGGCGGCGGGGCGCTGGTGGGCGTGCTGTTCTTCCTCGCCGTGGTGGCGGTCGTTCCCTTTGGCGTTGGACCGGACCTGAAGCTTTTGGCGCGGATCGGTCCGGCGATCCTGTGGATCGGAGCGCTGCTTGCCAGTCTGCTCGGACTGGAACGGCTTTTCCAGGCCGATCGCGAGGACGGTACGCTCGACCTTCTCATGCTTGCCGGCGCGCGCCATCCGCCGACACTGACGGTATTGGTCAAATGCCTGGCGCACTGGACCGCGAGCGTGCTGCCGCTGGTCGTGGCCTCACCGCTGCTCGGCCTGTTCATGAACATGGAGGCAACGGCAATCGGCGCCACCACGCTGACTCTTCTGGTCGGCACGCCGGCCATCGCTTTCATCGGCGCCGTCGGCGCGGCGGTGGCGGTTGCGCTGCCGCGTGGCGGCCTGCTCGTCTCGATCCTGATCCTGCCGCTTACCGTTCCGATCCTGATCTTCGGCGTGTCGGCAAGCTATGGCGCCGTCAACGATCCCGAGCCCTTCCTGCCGCCCTTCCTCATCCTCGCCGCGCTCACGCTCTTCTTCGCCGTTATAGGGCCGCTCGGCGCGGCGCTGGCGCTCAGACAGGCGACCGATTGAACTGCCTGGGATATTTGCCGGCTCAAGACGCGAGATGGCCGAACGTCGCGATCAACGTCTCATAGGTCGCGCGCTTGAAAGGCACGACGATATCGGGAAAGTCACGCAGCTTCTTCCACGCCCATTCGTCGAACTCCGCGGGATGCCCGTCGGGCGGCGGGTTGATGGCGATTTCGCCGTCCTCGCCCTCAAAGCGGAAGGCGAACCATTTCTGCGTCTGGCCGCGATATTTCCCCTTGAGGGCCACGCCGACGAGATGTGGTGGCAGATCGTAGTCGATCCAGCGCGGCGCCTCTGCAATCAGCGAAACGCTTCGCATGCCGGTTTCCTCATAGAGCTCGCGCTGCGCCGCCGCCAGCGGTTCCTCGCCCTTGTCGATCCCGCCCTGCGGCATCTGCCAGAGCTGCGAGGTATCGGAAACCTCGCTGTTGTCCTCGACGATGCGCCTGCCGGCCCAGACGAGACCTTCCCGGTTGAACACCGCCACGCCGACGCAGCGCCGGTAGGGCAAGGTCTCCGGATCGACCGGTTTTCCAGGCTTTATCATTTTCCTACCCCCTTTCCGGATCGGACATGACCGCCGTCACCGGCACGATCTCGATGCCCCGCTTCGCCGCTTCGCCGATCCAGTCGGCGACCGCATCGACCGTCACCTGAAAGGCCGAACCCGTGCCGATTGCAAAACCCTTGGCGCGCGCCGTAGCCTCGAGTTGGTCGAGCTTCTTCAATATCTCGCCCCGATCATGCGACGTATCGATGGCCAGGTCGCCCGCGGCAAAGGGCACGCCGTCCTTCAGCGCCAGTTGCGGCGCCACGCTGCGCGCCGAAGTGCCGTCATCCAGATAGAGAAGCCCGCGCCGGGCGAGATCCTCCATGACAGGTTCCATCGAGTTCTCGCTGGCGACAAAACGCGCGCCCATGTAATTCATGATGCCGACATAGTTGGTGATGCGCGACAGCGCCCAATGGAGCGAGCGGAGGTTCTCCGCCACGGACGCCTCGACTGTCAGCGTGTTGCGGCCGGGATTGACGTTCGGATAATCGTATGGCTCGAACGGAACCTGCATCAAAAGTTCGTGTCCGCTCTGGCGGGCATCGCGCATCCAGCGATCGAGGCTGTTGCCCTGTGGCGCGAAGGCGAGCGTGACCGCTCCCGGCAGTTTCTTTATCGCGTATTGGGTACCCGTCTGCGACAGGCCGAGCCCGCCGATGACGATGACGACGCGAGCTCCACGCGTGCCGGACCACGGCCGGGCGTAGACATCCACCGGCCGCCTGCCGTCGATGGAGCGGATAGGCAGCGGCCCCATTTCCGACTGCTCGATGAGCGCACGGTCCGGAAGATGCGCCGTGCGCAAATCCTGGCCGATTGTCGAGGGGTCGCGGATGACGATCGCCCCTTTCTGCTCAGCGGTATCGGGATTGACGTGGATGATCTGCGGCCCGGTGCGGCCGGCTGTCGAAGCAGCCTGTCCGGGAGACGCGGTACCGGATGGCGGCCTAGAGGCGGGAACATCGGTGGATGAGGCCGTCTGCGGCGTCGAAACGACGATCTCCGGCGCCTGATGGAACGGATGCGGCCTGAGCGCGATCGCCCCGGCAATCGCGACAATGGCGAAGCAGGCTGCCATCCCCGCGATCGCCCCCCGCGAAAATCGGAGTCGCGGCCGTCCGCCCGACCGTCTGTCCTGTCCAAGGGGGCGTTCGATTTCCTTATTCATCGCCGGCGACTGGATTCCGGTTGGCTGCGCTAACCCTGTTCAGCTTCGCATGGCGGATGCGGCGGGATGGGGCGGGATATATGGAAGCGGCCGGCGCCATGCGCCGGCCGCGATGCATCACTGATTCAGCGCCGCCTTGTTCGGGCTGGGCGGGAAGGCCGGATCGGTCTTCGCACCTTCCATCAGGTCGAGCGCGAAGTTCAATTGCTTGTCGTCCTTCTCCTCCGGCGGGACATAAGCGGCGGAACCGGAGCCCTTGGCGCTCTCGTCGGCGCCCTTGATGTGTCCGCGCAGCTCGGATTCACCGCGCACCACGTCGCGGCCGAGCAGTTCGGGCGGCAATGGCTGGTCCACCTTGATGTCGGGCGTGATGCCCTTGCCCTGGATCGACTTGCCGGACGGCGTGTAATAAAGCGCCGTGGTGAGGCGCAGCGCACCATTGTTTTCCGGCAGCGGAATGATGGTCTGCACCGATCCCTTGCCGAAGGACTGCGTTCCAACCACGGTTGCCCGCTTCTGGTCCTGCAGGGCGCCCGCGACGATCTCGGAAGCGCTGGCGGAGCCGCCATTGATCAGCACGATCAGCGGCTTGCCGTCGGTCAGATCGCCCGGATGCGCGTCGAACCGGGACACATCCTTCGGATCACGGCCGCGCGTCGAGACGATCTCGCCATGATCGAGGAAGCTGTCGGACACGCTCACCGCCTGGTCGAGCAGACCGCCCGGATTGAGGCGCAGGTCGAGCACATAGCCTTTGAGCTTGTCCTCGGGCACCTGTTTCTTGATCTGGTCGATGGCGTTGCGCAGATCGTCGTAGGTCTTCTCGGTGAACGAGGTGATCTTCATGTAACCGACGTCGCCGCGCTCGACATGGAACTTCACCGCCTTCACCTTGATGACGGCGCGTACGACGGTGATCTGGAGCGGCTTGTCGGCGCCCTTGCGCAATACGGTAAGCTTGATCGGCGTATCGACCGGGCCGCGCATCTTGTCGACCGCCTGCTGCAGTGTCAGGCCGCGGACGTCCTCGCCGTCGATTTTGGAGATGAAGTCTCCGGCCAGGACGCCTGCCTTCGCCGCCGGCGTGTCATCGATCGGCGTGATGACCTTGACCAGGTCGTCTTCCATCGTCACCTCGATGCCGAGGCCTCCGAACTCGCCGCTGGTCTGGACCCGCATGTCCTTCGCCTCGTCGGCATTCATGTACGAGGAATGCGGATCGAGCGAGGCAAGCATGCCGTTGACGGCATTCTCGATCAGCGACTTCTCGTCCGGCGGCGTCACATACTGCGCCCTGACGCGCTCGAAAATGTCGCCGAACAACGCCAATTGCTTGTAGGTTTCCGAACTGGCCGCGTTGGCCGTCGAGCCGGGCGCGCCATAGACCAAGCTCATGGCGGACGCGCCGATCAGCACCCCGGCACAAAGAAGCGACAATTTACGAATCATTCCCTGTCCTTCCAGAAATTCGCTCCATCCACCATGGAGTCGGATCGATGGGCTTTCCGTCCTTGCGGAACTCGACATAGAGCTCCGGGCCGGTATTTTCGCCGCCGAACGCTACGGTGCTGGCAAGCCTGGCCTCTC
>JBDZVC010000320.1:0-5058 GCA_040255475.1 Phyllobacteriaceae bacterium
AGGCCGACAGCCTCATCCGCTTCGTTCGCGGGCCTGACGGATCGGTCGTTCCCGATCTCAAGCGGAATCTGCCTGGGCGCGGTTGCTGGGTGACGGCCGACCGCGCCCATGTCGACCGTGCGGCGGCGGCGAAGAAGCTCTTCGTCCGCGCACTCAGGGCCGACGTGACGGTCCCACCCGATCTCGGTGAGATGGTGGACGGCCTCCTCGCCCGCGCCGCGCTCGGTGCGCTCGGTCTGGCGCGCAAGGCCGGCTCTGTCGTCCTCGGCGCCGTCAAGGTCGAGGACGCCGTGCGCAAGGGGACGGCGCTTCTTGTACTTCATGCGGATGAGGCGTCCGAAGACGGCGTGCGCAGGATAGCGTCTGCCCGTCGTGCGACCGTCCATGCCGGGGGTCCCGACATACCGGCTTATAAACTCTTTTCCGAAGCGGATTTGGGTTTGGCATTTGGGGGCACAAATGTGATACATGCTGCCGTGCTCGCGGACGGAGCGGGCCGGTCGGCGCTGAAGCGCATGGTGGCGCTCGACCGTTTCCGGGGCGGCTTCCCGGAAGAGTATCTGGAAATTGCGGCAGTGGCGGATGTGATCGGCGCCGCGGATAATGCGGCCGCAGAGGATGTGGAATGAGTGATACGAAATCGAGTGACGACAAGACCTTGAGCGTCAGCACGAAGAAGACGCTGACCCTGAAGCGGCCGGGCATGGAGCAAGGCACCGTGCGGCAGAACTTCTCGCATGGCCGCACCAAGTCCGTCGTCGTCGAGACGAAGAAGCGGAAATTCTCCATGCCGGGCGAGCGCCCCGAGCAGCCGGTCGCGCTGAAGCCGCGCGCACCGCAGCCTGCCGCTGCGCCGCAAGCGGCGCCGCCGGCGAGACCGGCGGCTCCCGAGCAACAGCCGGTTCGTCCGGTGGCGGCGCCTTCGGAGCGCTCCGGCGTCGTGCTCAACGAATTGTCACGCGACGAGATGGACGCGCGCCGCCGGGCTCTTGAGGATTCCAAGGTCCGCGAAGTCGATGAACGCCGTCGCGCCCAGGAAGACGCGAAGCGCCGTGCCGAAGAGGAAGAGCGCCGCCGCCAGGAGCGCGAGGAATCAGCTCGCCGCCAGGCCGAGGAAGAGGCGAGGCTGAAGGCCGAGGCCGAGGCGCGTCGCCGTGCCGAGGAAGAGGCGCGCCGGCGTGCTCCGGTCGACGCGGCCGGTGTCGCCGAGGAAATCGAGGAAGAGACGCGCAGTCGTGGCGGTCCCGCCGTGCGGCGTGCTCCCGCCAGGCCCGAGATCGCGCGTCCGGCGCGTCCGACCAAGGGCGAGGAGGATCGCCGTCGTGGCAAGCTGACGCTGAACGCCGCCCTCTCGGACGAGGATGCGCGCAGCCGTTCGCTGTCGTCGATGCGCCGGCGTCAGGAGAAGTTCAAGCGCGCGCTCCATCAGGAGCCGCGCGAAAAGATTTCCCGCGAGGTGGTGCTGCCGGAGACGATCACGATCCAGGAACTGGCGAGCCGCATGGCCGAACGCGCCGTCGACGTGGTCAAGTACTTCATGAAGCAGGGCCAGATCATGAAGCCGGGCGACGTCATCGACGCCGACACGGCGGAACTGGTGGCGAGCGAATTCGGCCACACGGTCAAGCGCGTGCTGGAATCCGACGTCGAGGAAGGCATCTTCAACGTCGAGGACGATCCGGAGCTTCTGGAGCCGCGGCCGCCGGTCGTGACCATCATGGGCCATGTCGACCACGGCAAGACCTCGCTTCTGGACGCCATTCGCGATGCGCATGTGCAGGCGGGAGAGGCCGGCGGCATCACCCAGCACATCGGCGCCTACCAGGTCGAGAAGGACGGGCAGAAGATCACCTTCATCGATACGCCCGGTCACGCGGCGTTCACGGCCATGCGTGCCCGCGGCGCGCAGGCGACCGACATCGCCGTGCTGGTGGTGGCGGCCGATGACAGCGTCATGCCGCAGACGGTCGAATCCATCAACCATGCCAAGGCGGCGGGCGTTCCGATCATCGTGGCCATCAACAAGATCGACAAGCCGGACGCGAACCCGCAGAAGGTGCGCACCGAACTTCTCCAGCACGAGGTGTTCGTCGAATCGATGGGCGGCGAGGTGCTCGATGTCGAGGTCTCGGCGATCAAGCGTACCAATCTCGACAAGCTTCTGGAGGCGATCCTCCTGCAGGCCGAACTCCTCGACCTGAAGGCCGATCCGGAGCGTACCGCCGAGGGTGTCGTGATCGAGGCCAAGCTCGACAAGGGCCGCGGCCCGGTGGCGACCATCCTGGTGCAGACCGGCACGCTGCTCACCGGCGACATCGTCGTCGCCGGCAGCGAATGGGGCCGCGTGCGCGCGCTGATCAACGATCGCGGCGAGCAACTGGACGAAGCGCCGCCTTCGACGCCGGTCGAGGTGCTTGGCCTGCAGGGCACGCCGCAGGCCGGCGACCGCTTCGCCGTGATCACCAGCGAGGCTCGCGCCCGCGAGATCACCGAATACCGCCAGCGCGTCGCCCGCGAGAAGGCGGTCGCACGCCAGTCCGGCCAACGTGGTTCGCTCGAGCAGATGATGTCGCAATTGCAGACGGCGGGCCGCAAGGACTTCCCGCTGGTCATCAAGGGCGACGTGCAGGGCTCGATCGAGGCGATCGTCACGGCGCTCGACAAGCTCGGCACCGACGAGGTGCGCGCGCGGATCGTCCATTCCGGCGCCGGCGCGATCACCGAGAGCGACGTGTCGCTCGCCGAGACCTCGGGTGCGGTCATCATCGGCTTCAACGTACGTGCAAACAAGCAGGCGCGCGCTGCCGCCGAGGAGGCAGGCATCGAGATCCGCTACTACAACATCATCTACAACCTCGTGGATGACGTGAAGGCGGCGATGTCGGGCCTGCTCTCGCCGGAGCGTCGCGAGACCTTCCTCGGCAATGCCGAGATCCTGGAGGTGTTCAACATCACCAAGGTGGGCAAGGTCGCCGGCTGCCGTGTCACCGAAGGCAAGGTGGAGCGCGGCGCGGGCGTGCGCCTGATCCGCGACAACGTGGTCATCCACGAAGGCACGCTGAAGACGCTGAAGCGCTTCAAGGACGAAGTGGCCGAGGTGCCCGCCGGGCAGGAATGCGGCATGGCCTTCCAGAACTACGAGGACATCCGCGAGGGCGATGTCATCGAGTGCTACCGCGTCGAGATGGTGAGCCGCACGCTCTGAGATTTCGATAGCGGCCAGGAAAAGGGCGGTGTCCGAACGGGTGCCGCCCTTTCTTTTTTTGCGGTCATGAAACTTCGAATAAAATCCGCCTCGCTCCATTAAGCGAACCGCCATCGGAATGAGCCATAAGATTATCAGCGGCGGGCTATTCTGTTTGTGAGGGACGATGCAGAGCGATTTCGCCGCCGTGCGCGAACTCCTGGAATGTGCTTACAACCGGTTGACGGGAAACGACCCGGCCAGCCAGAAGATAAGAGAGCAGGTGGATACGCTGATCGAAGAGGCGGCGATCGCCGAGTGCCAGCGTTCCCCCATGGTCGTTATTCCATTCCCGAAAACGCGCCGCGGCTGACCGCAAACTGGCCGGTTCGCCGCCTGCTCCGACCGCATTCCCCTTGGCTGTCTCCCGTCGATGGCAAACGAAAGTTGCATTGACGCGACGATTTTCAGTCGGCCTATATTCCCCCCGATGACCTGGTCGCCTCTGGCTGCAACGGCTCGAGGAGCCGGCGTTTACTTGCGGGCGGGGCGGAACAGCGGGGGCGCGGTCATGTCCAGAATCCGGAATCTAAATCCACGGGAGGAATTCATGGCAGAACTCAAAGCAGGCAATAAGGGCATGGGCGGCATTTCCCGCCGGCACGTGCTCCAACTCGGTGCGGGTGTCGCATCGGCGACGTTTATTCCCGGTCTCGGAACGATCGGCTGGGCCTATGCCGACGACAAGCCGGCGATGGGCACCTGGCCGGCCGGTTCGGAAGGCGATACGGTCTATCTCGGCGCAGCCGTTCCGCTGACGGGCAGCTACGCCGTGCAGGGCGCGGACGAGCTCAAGGGATGGGAACTCGCCGTCGACCACATCAACGAGGGCCACGAACTGATGAAGAAGTTCGCGCCCAAGCTCGACAAGGGTCTGCTCGGCAAGAAGGTGAAGCTCCTCTCCGCCGACTCGGCCGCGAAGCCGAACCAGGCTCTGCAGGTGGAGCAGACCTTCATCAACCAGAACAAGATCATCCTCATGACGGGCTCGACCTCGTCAGCGGTCGCGGTGGCGCTTAACAAGTTCGCCCAGCGTGAGAAGATCCTGTACGTGGCCGGCATTTCCGGTTCCAACGACACCACCGGCAAGGACTGCGTTCGCTACGGTTTCCGCCAGAACTTCTTCGGCCAGACCGCCGCTGCCGCGATCGGCCCGGTTCTCGTGAAGCAGTTCGGCAAGAACCGCAAGGCGGCGTTCATGACGCCGGACTATACCTACGGCCACACGGTCACCAAGTCGGTGAACGACTACCTGAAGGAGAATGCCGGCTGGGAGATGGTCACCAATCAGGTGTCGCCGCTCGGTACGCAGGACTTCAGCCAGTATCTCACCAACATCGCCAATTCCGGCGCCGAGTTCCTCATCAACGTCAACTGGGGTCGCGACGCCGTGCTCTCCACGCAGCAGGCGAAGCAGTTCGGCCTCCTGCCCAAGATGACGCTCGTCATCCCCTACCAGATCCCGTTCCTCGCCAAGGAAGTGGGTCCGGAGATTACCGAGGGTGTGTTCGCAGCGACCGACTTCTGGTGGACGCTGGAGGACAAGTACCCGCTAGCCAAGATGTTCGTGGAAGCCTTCCAGAAGAAATACGGCTACCGTCCGGAATGGGGCGCCGAGAACAGCTATGTCAGCTTCGCGCAGTGGGCGCGGATGGTTTCCGAAGCGGGCAGCTTCTACCCGGTCGACATCATCAAGCAGTATGAGAAGGGCGAGACGATGCCCTCCCTCATCGGCGATGTCCACTATCGGCCCGAGGATCACCAGTGCATCCGTCCCGTCGTCATCGTCCGCGGCAAGGCCAAGAAGGACATGA
>JBDZVC010000321.1:0-5045 GCA_040255475.1 Phyllobacteriaceae bacterium
AGCATCCGTTCGCGGCCTAGACAAGAGACAGCCCCGCACAGGCAAAACCCTCTGCCGAGCCGGATGGTCTGTTGCGCCGGCTGACAAAGCTTCTGGGCTTCTGACGCTGCCAGCCGAGGGGAAATTCCCTCTCGGCTGCTTCGGCACGGAAAGCGTTCACCTGTCGAAAGAAGCAAGTTGCTCCGGCGTGAGCGTGCCGTCATGCAGCGAGGTCGCGACCAGCGCCGCGGCGATGCCGAGCGACGAGAGCGCACGGATATCGGCCTCGTTACGCACGCCGCCTGCCGCGATGATTTCACGGTCCCCTGCCTTCGCCCTGATCTCCCCCAGGCGTTCGAAATCGGGACCGGCGGCCGCACCTACCTTGGCGAGCGTCATGACGATCACCCTTCGCGGCCAGAGTTCCGGCTCATCGGGAATGGATGCGGGACCGTGAAACCCGTCACTGAAGAAATCGAGCGACAGGATCAGGTCCGGATGATCGCGGAAGCGTCGGAGCAGCGTGTCGTCTTGCTGCGATTCCGTGCCAAGCACGGGAGATATGGAAGGCTCCGCAAGCGCTCCGGCAAGCATCGCGGCATTGGCAAACCCGGCGTCGACCCACAGTTGCGGCGGTTGGGCCATCGCCTGAAGCCGGGCGAGTGCGGCGCTGTTCGGCCCGCGGCCTTCGATGGCATCGAGATCGGCTATGTAGAATGTCGGAAAGGGGTAAAGCGTGCGCAGGCCATCTGCTACGGCGATGACATCGGGACTGGCGCTGAGCGGCGTTACGATCGGCCTGTACTGGTCGCGCTGGCCCTTCGCGGCACGAACGACCTCGCCTCCTTTCAAGTCGAGAACGGGAATGATACGCACGCTTCCACCTCAAGATCTCAGCTGTTTTTCATGAAAGCCTGAAGCATGCCAAAAGGAAAGAGCATCGTCGCCGGCTTCGACGTCGGCGGGGCGCATCTGAAGGTCGCGCGAGCGGAAGCCGGCTGCATCGTGGCGGCACGGATCTTCGCCACCCCCATCTGGCAGGGGCTGGACAGCCTCGTGTCGGCCATCGGCGAGGCAGCGCCCCTTTACTCCGGCGCGGATACGCTTGCCTTCACCATGACGGGCGAACTGTCCGACATCTTCCCCTCCCGCGACCAGGGTGTCGCCGCATTGCTGGACGAAATTTCACGGCATTTTTCATCCGGTGAGAGGCTGATCTATGCCGGCCGCTCCGGCTTCGTCGGTATCCCGGAGGCCGCCCGGCTCAGCGCCGACGTGGCGTCCGCCAACTGGCACGCCACCGCCTCGCTGGTGGCAAAACTCGCCGGCGAAGCGCTGTTCATGGATATGGGCTCGACCACCACGGACATATTGAGGTTGAAGGACAAGGCGGTCGCGAACGAAGGCTACACCGATGCCGGGCGGCTTCTGACCGGTGAACTGGTCTACACCGGCTTCACCCGCACCTTCATCTTCGGCGTCGCGTCGGCGGCGCCGGTACGCGGACGGATGACGCCACTGATGAACGAGTATTTCGCTTCGATGGCGGACGTGCATCGGATCCTCGGCATGCTGGACGAGAAGGACGACAAGCACCCCTCCGCCGACGGCAAGGAAAAGACGATGGCGGGCTCGATCGCGCGGATGGCGCGGATGGTCGGGCGCGACACCGCCGATCTCTCGCGGTCCGAATGGCTGGATGTCGCCCGTTGGTTCAGCGAGCAGCAATTGCGCAAGATCCACGATGGAGCGCTGCTGGTCTCGACTGGTCTCGCCCCGGATGCACCGATCGTAGGCGCCGGAACCGGCCGCAGGCAGATCGCCCGGCTGGCGGCCCGCATGGAGCGCCGCTTCGTCGATTTCGCCGACCTCATCCCGGCCGATGACGGCATGCGCGCCGAAGCCAGCAGCGCCGCCCCGGCTGCGGCCGTGGCTCTGCTTGCTGGAGCGCGTTAGACGAGGGAGCCCTACTCAGCCGCCCCCAAATGCGCTTCCACCTTCTCCATCAGCCAGCCCCAGGCCTCGCGCTCTTTGGGGCCGGCGGTTTTTTCGATGGCGATGGACAGGTAGGCTATCTCCGTCTCGATCTTCTCGCGCGGCAGCATGGAAAGCCGGCTGGCGAGGATCGCAAGTTCGAGCACGGCCGCCTTCGCCCGGTTGAAGCCGGTGAAAGGCGCGTGTATCTCCTCCTTCACCACGCGGCAGAAATGGCGCGGGCGCACGCCGTCGTCGGTGACGCTCTCAACCCGAAGCGCCGAATGCGCCAGTGCCGCCGCTAGCCGGGGCACCGGGAACCCGTCGAGCAAAACGGTCGGCCAGTCCTTCCGTCCGGTGAGGCAGCCGGCGAAGATGCGCACATCGTCGGTGTAGTTGGCGACCGCGAACGGCACCTCGCCGAGATTGTCGAGCGTGACCGAGGGCCGGAACGGCGCGATCACCCAGCCATCCCGTTCGGCGATGATGCCGAGCGGCGCGATATGGACCTTTCCGTTGCAGTCCACGGTCGTGACGATCGTTTCGCGAATGTACGGCACGGCGCTACCGCTCCTTCTTCGCGCGCAGCGTATGCCCCGCCTCGGCGAGCCGGGCGCGGTCTCCCTCGGGAGCGGGCGCGGCAACGCCGAAGGAAAGCGGCTCGTCCTGTGCGTAGCGCTTGCCGAGGCGCCAGGCGATCTCGGCCTTGGTCAATTCCGCACCGAGATAAAAGGCATGCGCGCCATCGGCTTCCACGCCGAGTTTCGGAAAGAGGTCGAATGCATCCTGCGCCACCTCATGCCCCTTCGCATTGAAGATATGGACGCCGTCCTCGGCAGCCATGATGCGGAAATTGGCGTCGCGCACCTCGCCGGCCAGCGCGTCGATATCCTCCGGCGTAGCCGTGAAGGGCTTGCGGTCATGCACCTGCAGGAGGGAAGCATCGTAGCCGCGGGGAAGCGCATTGTCCTCGCGCGCGGCAAAGAGAATGCGCCGCATGCGGTCATGCTCCTCGACCGTCCGCACGGTGTGCGGCGACACATGCACGACCAGCACATTGCGGATTTCGAGTTCCGAGCACAGGCCGGCCAGCACCGCCGTGACACCGGAACTGTCGGCATCGGTCAACTCCGTGAGATTGCCCGTGCCCATCAAAAGTTCCACCTCCGGCCAGCGGCGTCGCGCCTCGATGAAGCGGCCAAGCGAGGCGGCGAAACCGAAATGGATCGGATCGAGCACCGGATCTGCGATGAAGCGGATATTGGCGCGGCTCGCCGCCTCGATGGCGCGGCCGAGCGAATCGAGATCGCCGGGCACCGAGGGGATGAGCACCGGAACCGCCGGATGGTCGAAGGCAAGCGGCAGGCTGTTCTCGTCGAGGCTGAGGAGATAGTCGGCGCCGGCGCGCGCGCCAGTCTCGAGTTCTTCCCGGCTGGCCGAATCGACGCTGACCGACAGTCCCCTGCCCTTGAGCGCGGCAACCGCCTCGCCAAGCAGCGGAAACGGCGTTTCCGGCAGGCAGCCGAGGTCGATGACGTTCGCGCCGGCGGCAGCAAGCGTATCGGCTCGAGCCACGATTCGATCGAGCGAGAGCATCGACGCATCCACGATCTCTGCGAAGATGCGGATGTCGTAGCGCGAAAGATCGGGCGGTCCGCCAGGCCGGCCGAGATAGGCCGGCAGATCGGCGAGTTCGTCCGGTCCGCGCTCGAAAGGCACGCCGAAATGCGCCGAGAGGGTTTCGAGGCTGCCGCGAAAGCGGCCGGGCAGGACCACGCGATCGGTGCCCTCCGGCAGGGTCAGCCGGCGCAGGACGATCTGTTCGCTCATCAGCGCGGCGACCTTCACGCCTATATCGACGATTTCCCATTTCGCGGCACTATCGCCAAGCACGGCCACCAGCTTTTCGAGCCGCGCCTTCGCGAGATGCCCGGTCAGCAGGACGAGCCGCTCAGCCATGACTCTCTATCTCGCGCCGGCGCGCGGCAACGGCTTCCGTCAGTTCCGCGAGCGATTCGACCACATGAGTGCGCTCGAAGCTTTTCAGCCTCTCGGTGTTTTCGAGGTCGATCGGTCGCGGGTAGACCTTGACCAGTCCGTGCGGCGCCATGGTCTCCAACTCCGGGGCGGTATCGCAGGCGAAGACGATCGCCGGCACGCGGCATTTGCCGGCCTGGGCGAAGACATTGGTGGCGATCGTATCGGAGATGCCGGCCACGCATTTCGCCACGGTGTTGGAGGTCGCCGGCGCCACCACGACGGTGTGGTAGAGCCCGTGATAGAAGCCGCCGACCGGCACCGCGCTCGCCGTCTTGTCGTGGAGTACGCGCATCGTGTCGGGGAAATCGAGCTTCAGGCCGTACATGCGCAATACCTCGTTCGCGGCTTTCGAAACGAAGATGTCGCAATGCTCCAACTCCTTGATGAGAGCGAAGCTCTCGACGAAGAAATGGCCGGAGCCGGTCAACGCCCAGGCCCAGCGCGGCGAATGCACCTTCGCCATCAGCCGGCCCGGCGCAGCGGGCCCACCGCGCTCCTGATCCGTGTTCCAGGCAGCGTGCCTGCCGCAAGCGCCCTGCCCGCGCCCGCCGCATCGGCGGGGCCGGCAAGATAGAGGCCGATACCGCCCGGCAGCATGGCCGCAAAGGCGGGATCGACGACGCCCCGCGCCATGAGATCGGAGACGCTGTCCTCAGCCGAGAAGGCTTGCGTCTGCTTTATCAGCAAAAGCGCTTTCGCGTGGAGCCGCCCCACTAGCCATGCCGCGAGCGAATCCGAAGTGATGTCCCACGAAGCCGGAATGTCCGGTGCCCTGATCGTCGTCGAGGAAGGCAGCCAGACGGGGATTTTTTCCTCGCCGAGCACGCGCGTCACGTCGTCAAGGGAATGGGCCGGCGCCATGCGCGCCTCGCCGTCGAGGATGACGCGGCCGAATGCATCCATGGCGAGAATGGCCATGGCATGCGCGGCATCGTCCGAAAAGCCCATGCGCTTTTGCTCCGTGCGCACCAGTTCGGCGAAAGGGCCGCCGCCGGGAACGACGACGAGCGGCAACGCGGCAGATGCGAGCGCCGCGATCCATGTACGGAGTT
>JBDZVC010000322.1:0-5043 GCA_040255475.1 Phyllobacteriaceae bacterium
GCCCCTTGAAGCCCGGCCAGAAGCGGATGCCGTAGGGGTCGCGCAAATCCTCGAAGGCGATGTCCGCCTCGGTCAGGCCGAGTTCCTCCCCTTGATAGAGGCAAACGGACCCGCGTAGCGCACAAAGCAACGTCACGCAGAACTTCGCCAGGTGGTCCGCATCATCGCCCGGCTTGGCGAAACGGGAGACGTGGCGGGCGACGTCGTGGTTGGAGAAGGCCCAGCAGACCCAGCCGGCAGCAGATGCCTCGAAGGCCTCGACGCAGCGGCGGATATGCGCAACCGAAAGCTCCGGCCCGAGCAGGTCGAAGGTGTAGCACATGTTGAGCTTGTCGTTGCCGTCCGTATAGGCGGCAACCGTCGTCAGCGAGCGGTCTCCGTCACCCACCTCGCCGATCGACATGCGCTCGTCATATGAATCAAGCAGCGCCCTTACCCGCTTGAGAAAGCCTATATTTTCCGGCTGCGTCTTGTCGTGGATATGCCGCTGGAAGCCGTAGGGATTGGTATCCGGAACGTCGGAGGAAAGAGTGCGGGAAAGAGGCGGATTATCCGTCAGGGCGCGGTCGTGGAAATAGTAGTTCACCGCGTCGAAGCGGAAAGCGTCGACCCCGCGATCCAGCCAGAAGCGCAGCGCGGCCAGCATCGCCTCCTGCACCTCGGGATTGTGGAAATTCAAATCCGGCTGCGAGGCGAGGAAGTTGTGCAGGTAATATTGCTTGCGCACCGAATCCCATTCCCAGGCAGGGCCGCCGAACACCGAAAGCCAGTTGTTCGGGGCGGTGCCGTCCGGCTTTGCGTCTGCCCAGACATACCAGTCGGCCTTGGGATTATTGCGGCTGGAACGGCTTTCGATGAACCATTCATGCCGATCGGAAGAATGGGAAAGCACCTGATCAATGATGACTTTCAGGCCGAGGTGATGCGCCTCTTCGATCGCTGCGTCGAAATCCTCGATGGTCCCGAACAGCGGATCGACGGCGCAATAGTCGGCGATGTCGTAGCCCATGTCCGCCATGGGCGATTTGAAGAAAGGCGACAGCCAGACCGCGTCGATGCCGAGCGAGGTGACATAGGGCAGCCGCCTGACCACGCCCTTCAGGTCGCCGACGCCGTCGCCGGTCGTATCCTGGAAGGAGCGCGGATAGATCTGGTAGATGGCGCATCCCCGCCACCACTCGATCCTTCCTTCTCTCGACTGGCCGGCACTGTTCATTCGTTGCTACTTTCCTCTCCTGTTTGGGCAGAGTGATCGTTTGTGGGCGAATTTTCATCACTCCGTCGCGTTTCGCCGGCCGACTCTCCCCCATCCTCGTAGGTTAGAGGAAAGGTGCCCGGTATCACGACCAGCGCTTCCTCTCCCCCGTCAACCAAGGGAGAGGCGGAGTGGAGGTCGGCTTCATCCTCGACTGCCCTGCCTGTTAGGGTTTCGGCATAGAAAAGAACCGAGCGCTCCGGCGCTGGGATGATGCCCGTCGCAATCTCGCCCGAGGCAGGAGCCTCGAACGCCGCCCGCCGTCGCCATTCATAGCCGGTACGTTCCGGCAGGGTGAAGGCCCGCGGATGGTCGTTGGCATTGATGAAGACGGCAAGACGGCGGGCGGACGGCCCTTCCCCCTCGCGCAACATCATGGTGAAGGCCCGGCGACTCTCTTCCTGCCAGTTTTCCGGTGACAGCGGATCGCCCTCCTCAGTCAACCAGGAGACATCGGGAAATTCCGAACCGCCCGCGGCCTGCCCGGAGAGCATGGAAGTGGTACCGAGGGTGCCGGGTTCGCGGCGGAGTGTGGCCAGCGCCTGTACGAATGCGAGCAGACCCTTGTCGGCGCTCTCCCAATCGAGCCACGTGATCTCATTATCCTGCGCATAGGCGTTGTTGTTACCATGCTGGGAGCGGCCGAACTCGTCACCGGCCGTCAGCATGATCGTGCCGCGCGAGGCAAAGAGCGTCGCCAGAAGGGCCGCGCAATCATGCTTGCGCCTTGCGACAATCGCCGCGTTGGTCGTCTTGCCCTCGACGCCGTTGTTCCAGGAGAAATTCTCGTTGTGGCCGTCGCGGTTGTCCTCGCCATTGCCGCTGTTGTGCTTGCGTTCGTAGGAGACGAGGTCGGCAAGCGTCATGCCGTCATGGGCGGCAACGAAATTCACCGTACGCGTCGCCGGCGATCCCTCGAAGACATCGAACGAACCGGCGAGCCGAGTGGCCAAGGGGCCAGCCATACCGGCATCGCGCCGCCAGAAGCGGCGGACGTCGTCGCGGTAGCGGTCGTTCCATTCGAGGAAAGGCTGCGGAAAATGACCGAGTTGATAGCCGCCCTCGCCTATATCCCAAGGCTCGGCGATGAGGATGCGGTCACCGACAACGGGATCCTCACGCAGCATGCTGAGAAGCGGCGCGTCTTTGTCGAACCCCTCCGCCGTACGCCCGAGCACGGTGGCGAGATCGAAGCGGAAACCATCCACCTCGGCATGGGTCACGAAATGGCGGAGCGTGTCGATGACGAGCCTCTGCCCGAGCGGGCTGTCGGCATCAAGCGTGTTGCCGCAGCCGGTCGCGTTTTCGAGACGCGGCGGGTTGCCCGCATGCCGGTAGTAGGCAAGGTTGTCGAAGCCGCGCAGCGACAATACCGGACCGACCGCATCC
The DNA here is from genome assembly GCA_040255475.1 of Phyllobacteriaceae bacterium. Taxonomy (GTDB): domain Bacteria; phylum Pseudomonadota; class Alphaproteobacteria; order Rhizobiales; family Rhizobiaceae; genus Mesorhizobium_L. The sequence goes on from JBDZVC010000322.1 coordinate 2,645, forward strand.
GCCTCGCCGGTATGGTTCAGCACCACATCGAGGATGACGCCGATGCCCGCATCATGCAGCACCTCGACCGTCTCGCGCAATTCGGCGATACCGCCCGGCGCGAGACGCGGATCGAGCGCCATGAAGGTGACCGGGTTGTAGCCCCAGGCGTTGCGCAGATTGAGCGGCGGCAGGTGCCGCTCGTCGATCCAGGCGGCGATGGGCATCAGTTCGACGGCGCCGACACCGAGCTTGACGAGATGCTCGATGATTTCCGGTTGGCGAAGCGCGGCGACCGTGCCGCGCACCGGGGCATGAATCTCCGGATGGCGCTTGGTGAAGGCGCGGACGGGTACTTCGTAGATGAGGCCACCCGGCTGGAATATGGGCGGCCGCGGGAAGAGCCTGCCGCGCGTCGCCGTAACGATCGCCTTCGGGACAAGGCCGGCCGTATCGCCGCCCTCGCCTCGCGCCGAAGCCAGCCTTTTGCGATAAGCATAAGGGCGGTCGATGGCTAGCGCATAGGGGTCGACCAGCAGCTTGGCCGGGTCGAAGAAATAGCCGTTCTGCGGATCGTAGCGGCCGTCGGCGCGATAGCCGTAACGAGCGCCCTCTTCCAGCCCCTCGACGAAGTTGGACCAGACGCCGTCCTCGCCGCGCTCCATGTCGCGGCGCGCGATTTCCGCCGTCCCTTTCTCGTCGAACAGGCACAATGTCACTTTCTCCGCCGTTCCCGAAACGACGGAGAATTCCACGCCCCCCTCTTTCGCAACCGCCCCCAGTTGCTTGCTGCGTGTCAAATGAGCAAACCCTGCATTTATTCCTAAACTAGGTAATGACGGATGGCTTGTCACGGCCGGTATGCGCCTTGATGCCGGCGATCTTGTCGGCAGCGGCGATGAGATCGGCCAGCGCCTTCTGCGTGTCGAGATCGAGCCGGGCCGGATTGGCCTCATAGCGCTCGATATAGACGCGGATGGTCGCGCCTTCCGTTCCGGTTCCCGAAAGTCGGAAGACGATGCGCGAGCCGCCCTCGAAGAAGATGCGGATGCCCTGATGTTCGCTCACCGAATGATCGACCGGGTCGTGATAGGCGAAATCGTCCGCCTTCTCTATCCTGTCCTTGCCGAAACTCTGACCCGGAAGGTTGGAAAGCCTCGCTTTCAAATCGTCCATCATCCTGTTGGCAGCATCGGACTTCACCGCCTCGTAGTCGTGGCGCGTGTAATAGTTGCGGCCATAGATCTTCCAATGGTCCTCGGCGACTTCCCGCACGCTCATGCCGCGCACGGCGAGGATGTTGAGCCAGAGCAGCACGGCCCACAGTCCATCCTTCTCGCGCACATGGTTGGAGCCGGTGCCAGCGCTTTCCTCGCCGCAGATCGTCGCCATGCCGGCGTCGAGCAGATTGCCGAAGAACTTCCACCCGGTCGGCGTCTCATAAGCGCCGATGCCGAGTTTGGCCGCCACGCGGTCCGACGCGGCGCTGGTCGGCATGGACCGCGCGATGCCTTTCAGGCCGCTTTTATAGCCGGGCGCCAGATGGGCGTTGGCCGACAGCATGGCAAGCGAGTCCGAGGGTGTGATGAAGATGCCGCGCCCGAGGATCAGATTCCGGTCGCCGTCGCCGTCGGAAGCCGCGGCGAAATCCGGGGATTTATCCGACATGACGAGATCATAGAGATGTTTTGCATGGACCAGATTCGGATCGGGATGGTGGCCGCCGAAATCGGGCAGCGGCTTGTAGTTACGTGCCGTGCCTTCCGGCGCGCCAAGCCGGTGCTCGAGAATTTCCTTGCCGTAGGGGCCTGTCACCGCATGCATGGAATCGAAGACCATGCGGAAGCCGGATTTGAAGAGCTTGCGGATAGCGTCGAAGTCGAACAGTTCCTCCATAAGTTCGGCGTAATCCTTGACGGAATCGATGATCTCGATTGCCATGCCGCCACGCTCGATGGCGCCGAGCTTGCCGAGGTCGATGTCCGGAAAGTCTTCAATCAGATAACGATCGATCACCTTGGAGCGGGCGAAGATCGCCTCGGTGATCTTCTCCGGCGCCGGGCCGCCATTCCCGATATTGTACTTGATGCCGAAATCCTCCTTCGGCCCGCCGGGATTGTGGCTCGCCGAGAGGATTATGCCGCCGAACGTCTTCTTCTTCCGGATGAGGTTGGAGACGGCCGGCGTAGAGCAGATGCCGTCCTTGCCGATGATGAGCTTGCCGAAGCCGTTGGCGGCCGCCATCTTCACAATGATCTGGATGGCTTCCGGGTTGAAGTAGCGGCCGTCGCCGCCGATCACCAGCGTCTTGCCCTTATGGCCTTCGAGTGAATCGAAGATCGACTGGATGAAGTTCTGCACATAGTTCGGCTGCTGGAATTCGGGCACTTTCTTGCGGAGGCCCGACGTGCCCGGCCGCT
>JBDZVC010000323.1:0-5040 GCA_040255475.1 Phyllobacteriaceae bacterium
TCTCGCGGCTGTAGAAGGCTTCGGCGTCGCCGGAGACGATCGCCCGCATCACCGGATGATCCGGCTGGTAGGTCTGCAGCAGGCCGAGGCTCTTCTTGCCGGTTCGGCCGGCGCGGCCCGTCACCTGGCTCAGAAGCTGGAAAGTCCGCTCGGCGGCACGCGGATCGCCGTTGGCAAGGCCGAGATCGGCATCAACGACGCCGACCAGCGTCATGTCAGGAAAATGATGGCCTTTGGCGACAAGCTGGGTGCCGATCACGATATCGGCCTCGCCCTTGGCAATCGCCTCCAGTTCTAGCCTGAGCCGCTTCACGCCGCCCATCAGGTCGGAGGAGAGCACGATTGTCCGCGCCTCGGGGAATTGCGCGTCGACCTCTTCGGCGATGCGCTCGATACCGGGACCGCAGGCGACCAGATGGTCGAGCGTCCCGCATTCGGGACAGGCTTCCGGCCTCGGCTCGGCATGGCCGCAATGGTGACAGACGAGCTGCCCGCGAAAGCGGTGCTCGACCAGCCAGCTCGAACAATCGGGACACTGGAAGCGATGCCCGCATACACGGCAGAGCGTGAGCGGCGCATAACCTCGCCGGTTCAGGAACAGGAGCGACTGCTCGCCGCGTTCGAGCGTCTTCCCGACTTCATCCAGAAGTGCCGGCGACAGGAAATTGCCGCGCGCGGGCGGCGAGCGCCGCATGTCGATGGCGTGGATATCGGGCAGCGGCGCCTCGCCGAAGCGCGCCGGCAGGACGAGTCGTTCGTAGCGTCCCTGCTCGGCGTTTACACGGCTTTCGATCGATGGCGTCGCCGAGGCCAGCACTACGGGAAAGCCGCCGATATGGCCGCGCACCACCGCCATGTCGCGGGCATTGTAGAAGACCCGGTCTTCCTGCTTGTAGGCGGGGTCGTGCTCCTCATCGATGACGATCAGCCCGAGTTCCCTGAACGGCAGGAAGAGCGCCGACCGCGCACCGGCAACAACCCTGACCGCTCCCTCCGCCACCTGGCGCCACACGCGCTCACGGCTGCGCGGCGCGAGGTCGGAATGCCATTCCGCCGGCTTGGCGCCGAAGCGGTCCTGGAAGCGTTCGAGGAATTGCTGGGTGAGCGCGATTTCCGGCACCAGCACCAGCACCTGCCGGCCCTTTTCCAGCGCCGCCGCGATCGCCTCGAAATAGACTTCCGTTTTGCCGGAACCGGTGACGCCGTCGAGAAGCGTGACGGAAAAGCCCTGAGAAGCCTTCTCCCGAAGGCACGCCGCCGCCTCCCTCTGTGCCGGCGTCAGTTCCGGCACCGCATAGTCCGGGTCGGGTGCCGCGACGATGGGCCTCGGCGGCAAAAGCACCGGCTCGAACGTTCCCTGCTCGCGCAGCCCATCGATGACGGTGGAGGAGACGCCCGCCGCATGCGCGAGGCCGGAACGCGTCCATGCCAGCCCGTCGGCGGCATGTTCGAGCACGCGCCGTCGCGCATCCGTCATGCGCTCGGGCGGATTTCCGGTGAAGCGCAGCCCTTCGATCGGCGGTTCGGGATCGAAGGCCGCCGGCACGCGCAGTACCATGCGCGCCACCATGCCCGGCGCCGAAAGCGTGTAGGATGCGATCCATTCGATGAAGCGCCGCATATCCGCATTGACGGGCGGGCAGTCGAACACTTCCTCGATGGCGCGCAGCTTTTTCGGCTCGACAGCACCGCATTCGCCGTCCCAAACGACACCCGCCACCTGGCGTGGTCCGAGCGGAACACGCACGATCGCACCCGGCCCCGCCGTCATGCCTTCGGGCACGGCGTAGGAATAAGGTTCCCCGGTCGGCACCGGCACCAGCACCGGCACGACCCGTCGTTTGAGCGAATCTTCTCTCATGGCGCGTGACCTTGCCCGGACTTTGCACTAAATCAAAGCCAACGATGCGGCGGATGCCCGCCGCCCCACGTTCATGAAGGAGACGGCCATGAAATTTTTCGTCGATACTGCCGACGTGAAGGAAATCCAGGAACTGAACGATCTGGGCCTTCTCGACGGAGTCACCACCAACCCGTCGCTCATCATGAAATCGGGCGGCAAGATTTTGGACGTCACCAAGGAGATCTGCGATATCGTCAAGGGGCCGGTTTCGGCGGAAGTCACCGCGACAGACTATGACGGCATGATGAAGCAGGCCAAGGTGCTCGCCGGCATCGCCGACAACATCGCCATCAAGGTGCCGCTGACGATCGACGGGTTGAAGGCCTGCCGGGCGATCCGCGCGCAAGGCCGCATGGTCAATGTCACGCTCTGCTTCTCCGCGACGCAGGCGCTGCTGGCGGCCAAGGCTGGCGCAAGCTTCATCTCGCCCTTTGTCGGCCGCGTCGACGACATGGCGGACGACGGCATGGAGATCGTCTCCGAAATCCGCACCATCTACGACAATTACGGCTTCAAGACCGAAATCCTCGCCGCCTCGATCCGCACGGTGAACCATGTCAAGCAGGCGGCGCTGATCGGCGCCGACATAGCCACGGTGCCGGCCAAGATCATCAAGGCGCTTTATAACCACCCGCTGACCGACAAGGGTCTCGAATCCTTCCTCGCAGACTGGAAGAAGACCGGCCAGACCATCGGCTGACCCCGGATGCAGGAGGAGCAAGCCGAGGCCATCGCCCGCGAGGTGCTCGAAGCATTGGAAGCCGGCCGCCAGATCGAGCCCTTCTCGGTCCGGCGCCCTTCCTTCACGGCGCACGATGCCTATGCGGTGACGGCCGAGCTGCGCCGTTTGCGCGAGAAGGATGGTGCGGCATCCATCGGCCGCAAGATCGGCTTCACCAATCGTGGCATCTGGGCGGAATACGGCATCTACGAACCCATCTGGGGTGACGTCTACGACACGACAGCCAGCGAGGTTCCGCCGGACGGGGTGGTTCGTGCTTCACATCTGTCCGAACCGAAGATCGAGCCGGAGATCGTGTTCGGCCTCGCGGATGATCTTCATCCCCGGATGGATGAACGGGCGATCCTCAACGCAATCGCCTGGATCGCTCACGGCTTCGAGATCGTGCAGTCCGTGTTTCCCGGCTGGCGCTTCGGCATTCCCGACTGCATCGCGGGCGCCGGGATGCATGGTGCGCTCGTCGTCGGGCCGCGGCTTGCTATCCGTACAGACGAACGCGACCGATTGTTCAAGGCGTTGCCCGCCTTCTCCATCACGCTCCACCGCAATGGAGAAGAGGTCGATACCGGCAAGGGGGCGAATGTGCTCGAGGGGCCGCTGAGCGCGCTGAAACACCTGGTCGAGGTGCTTGGGAGCGATGATATCAACCCGTCGCTCAGAGCCGGCGAACTCGTCACGACCGGCACTCTGACCCGCGCCTTTCCTGTCGCGGCTGGCGAGAGATGGTCGACGACGCTGTCGGGGATCGATCTCCCGGGGCTCGCCGTCACAATCGGCTGACGAGGCAGATCAGGCCTTTTCCCGCACCCGGAAATCGGCGTCCGGATCGGCGGCAAGACCGAAAACCGTGTGCTTCCGAAGTCGCGCGACCACCTCGCCCGGCTCTCCTTCGAGGTCGGCAGCCGGGATCTGCCGGCCGATCGTGACGGAATAGGAGCGGCCCTTCTTGTTGAGCAACTCGCGGAAGATCGTCATATCGCGCAATTCCGTCGAATATTTCGACAGGAAATAGAACAGGCCTGAATTGCGCGCGGTCATGTGCACGGGAACGACCGGAAAATCGTAGCGTCGCGCCAGAGAGATCAGCGTGGTTTGCCACGGTCGCTCCGTCAGCCTCCCCTCATGCCAATAGGCGATGCGGCCCGAAGGGAAAAGCACGATCGCCCGCTTCTGCATGAAGGCACGCGCCGTCATTTCGAGCGTATCGCGGCTCTTGGCATGCGTCTTCTCGTCCTGCCGCCATTCGACGGGGATGATGAGATCCCTGAAGCCCGGAGCAACGCGCTGGGCATCGCGATTGGCGAAGATCGCCATATCGGGCCGGATATTCTTCAGAATGTCGAAGGCCGCGATCCCGTCTGCGATGCCGGTCGGATGGCTTGGCGCGAAAATGAACCCGCCGCTCGGCGGGATGTTCGAAAGGCCGGTCATCCCGACATCGAGCGACAGCAATGCGCTCAGATGCGCCATCGCATCATAGCCACGCATGGCGGCAATCTCATCGGCCAGCGAAACCGCCCGCCTGTACTGAAAGACGCGATAGAGGACCGGGCGCAGAACAGGCCACAGCGCCGTCTTCGACATGTGTGTGGCGCGCTCTTCGATAAGCCGGTCGATTATGTGCGGTTCGGAAAGCGGAGAACCGGGCAATTCGCCCGCGAAAGCCTCGGCGAAGGAGGACGGCGCCGTACGGAGATCCATTTGCAATCCGCTCGGTTCAGGCCCGCTCGGTTCAGGGTTGTCTGGCCGAACTCTGTGACGCCGCAATGACATCCGATTCATAAACCCGGCGGGCTCATAAGGGTTCCCGCTGCAAAAGGTCTATTTCTTCCCTTCGCGCGCGAGATCCTGCGCAATGGCGAAACGCAGAAGCTGTGCCAATTCGCGCGCGGCGCGCTGCTGCGCATCGTTTTCGGCACGCAGCGCGGCGTATTGCTGCCGCGGAACGTCGATAGAGGAGGAGATGTTGCGGCTGCCCTTGGCGACCGTTTTGTTGGTCGTCACGTCGGTCAGCGTATACCCCGCCGTCAGGGTGAGGATGGCGGCGGTCGGGACATTGACGTCGTCTCGTGTGGAGGCGGGAGCCGTGGCGCTCGACATAAGCTGGCTGGAGACGTTGAGGTCGAGCGTATAGCGGGGGCTCGTCGTCTCGCCGGCACCACCGCCCAGGAGGAAGATCAGCTCATTGCGCACGAGCTGTGCGTAGCGCGTCTTCACCGGGTTCACCGCGACTGACGCCAGCTCCGCGGCGGTCCCCGCGGAAGCGCCGGCCGAGGCCGGGTCCTCTTTCATGTAGAGCGGCCGGACCGTACAGGCCGAAGCGGCGACTGCAAGGCCCATGGTGAGTGCGAATGCGAAGAGCGGGCCTTTCCGTTCACGCAACGACATTGACGAT